>JACQCF010000002.1 GCA_016201795.1 Candidatus Omnitrophota bacterium
CGAGAGATTTGATTCATAGTTTTATGCCTCCATTAAAAATAGAATAATCGTTTCTTTGAGGGGAGGCAAGTTCAAAAATCAAAACTCTCTGTAAACACAGAAGATAAGAAGATTAAAAGCTAAAAGTTTTGACAAAAAGTTAGATTAACATAGGAGGTTTGTATGAAGAAGTTATTAGGCGTTTGTTTAGTTATGGTCATGACAACGGTAGCCTTTGCTAAAGATAAGGCTCAGGATGCTGTTCCAAATACGCAGGCTCAAGCACAGGCGGTGGTACCCAAAGCTGAGGTCTATAATTTTGGCGATTACCGTTCCACCACCCTGGCGACGAAAGCCTGGGGCGCTCTGGATAAGAACGATATTGAGGCGGTTTTGGCGTACACCAACAAATGCATTGAACTCTATGCCGAGCAAGCCCGCAAAATGCAGGCGGATCTTAAAGATTATCCGACTGGAAAAAATGATGATATTTTCAAATATTGGGCTTTGAATGACGTAGCGACCAGCTACTATATTCAAGGCGAAGCTTACCGCAAAGCCAATATGAAAGATGAAAGTAAAGAGGCTTTCAGTAAGCTGGTCAAAGATTATTCTTTCGGCCAAACCTGGGATCCCAAGGGCTGGTTCTGGAAACCCGCCGAGGCGGCCAAAGAAAAATTAGCCATGGCTGAAGCCGGGGTTAATTTGGATTTTGGAGACTATACTTCCAGCCAACTGGTGCAAAAAGCCTGGGCGGCCCTGGCGGCCAATGATTTAAACGCGGTGGTCACTTATGTGAATAAAACCGTGGATCTTTATGCCGCCAAAGCTAAAGAAATGCAGTCGTCTTTGAAGGAATATCCTTGGGAATCCAAAGAAAAAACTTTCAGCTACTGGGCGCTTAACGATGTCGGCACTGCCCTGTTTATCCTGGGCGAAGCCTACCGTGGTGCCGGCAAAAAAGAGGATGCCGTACAAGCCTACAAGAAAGTCATCGACGATTACTTCTATGCTCAATGCTGGGATCCGCAGGGCTGGTTCTGGAAACCCGCCGAGGCCGCTCAGCAAAAATTGGGCGACATGGACAACGTTTAAATTTTGTTAGGAATTGTTTTATGAGATTTATCTACTTGTTGGTGGCAGGAGTGTTTGTTTTTCCTCTTCTGGTTAAAGCTCAAACCAACCAAGCTAAACCTTTTCCCAAATTCATTGTTTACCAGGATAAAAATTCTCCTAATCATTACATTCCTTCGGGTTATATGCCGACAGGTGAATGTATTAAAATGGATGATGGCTGGCAAAAGGATTGTCATGAGGGCAAAACCTGTATGAAGGTCGTCTACGATGTGACCTGTTCTGCTCAAAGCCGCCACTGGGCCGGGGTTTACTGGCTTCATCCGGCGGATAACTGGGGGGAACGTAAAGGCGGCTATAATTTAACCGGCGCTAAGAAGCTGGTTTTTTGGGCTAAAGGAGACAAGGGAACAGAACAGATTGCCGAATTTAAAGTCGGTGGGGTGGGGCTTAACCGCGAGTATCCGGATTCTGATACAGCCACCATCGGCCCGGTGATTCTCTCTGGCGACTGGCGCGAGTATTCCATCGACTTGCGGGATAAGGATTTATCTTATATTAGCGGCGGTTTTGCCTGGGTGGCGACCGCGGACGTCAATTCCACCTCCTGTACTTTCTTCCTCGACGATATTCATTTTGAATAAAGCCAAAAAAATAAGAAATTTCCTTGTGTTGATTGGATACGTTTGTTATAGTTTGAATATCTAAGTTTTTTTCAGGAGGTTTTATGTCCAAGGCTATTCAGGGCGGTATTGTCATTTTGGCTATTCTGTTGGTTATGTCCGTCGGGATCGCTGTTTTCGCGCTGTATCAAAAGAAGAATTTAGAGAATCAAAATCAAAATCTGCAGAGCCAGCTTGCCGATGCTGACAATAAACAAAAAGAAGCCTTTGCCAAACTTCAAAAACTCCAGCAGGACACCAACAATCTTACTTTGCAGTTAAATGACAAAGACAAAGCAAAAGATCAGCTTCAAAGCTCTTATGATGAACTGAAGCATAAAGCGGATGAATTATCCGGTCAAATAGATGCCGCTCATCGCGAACGCGATGATTGGAAAGGCCGTGTGGAAACGATTCGCAAGGAGCGCGATGAGCTGATGACTAAATTGCAGAATCTTCCTGAGAAGATCGTTTACAAAGAAAAAGAACCGGAAGCTCCTTCGGCTTTGGCGTCAGGGGCTCCATCCGCTGGTACTCCTGAGGGAGATGATTATTGGGCCAGGGTTCTCAAAGATAAAGCCGCTTTGGAAGTTCAGTTGGATAAAGCCAAAGCAGAGTTAGATAAAAACGCTTTGCAGGTGGCGGATTTGAGAAAACAAAATTCCGATTTACAGATGGGAATCAACGATTTGACCAATAACAAACAAGACATTGAACGCCGCCTGACTAATGAGAAACAGGAAATCGAGGTTAATTTAGAACGTAAAGTTAAAGAGGGCGAAGATTTAGCCAATAATTTGTCCGTGGAAGTCGCTCATGCCCGTGTGGATCAAAAATCCGCCAATGATTTTGTTGATAAAGTCAAAGAGGATAATGCTCAATTGCAGTCGCAGGTCAAGCAGTTGACATCGACTAAGATTGCCCTGGAGAAATCAGTGGCGCGCTTGACCGCAGAGAAAGAAAATATATCCAAGAAGCTGGCGCAAAACGAAGGTGTCATTCAAGACCGCATCAATGAAATCTGGCAGATCAAACAAACCCTGGATCAAAAAATTTCTCAAATGAACGAAGCCAAGGCCAATAATCAGGAAGTGGAGCTGCCTCCCATTGTTGTCAGTGCTTCCAGTGGCGGTGGTCCATCCAATGTTCAGAGCCAGCCGCATAAGATTATCAGCATCAATGATCAGAATAACTTCGTGATTACTGACTGGGGCGAATCTCAGGGCAGTACCATCGGCCGTATTCTCAAGGCGTATCGCGACGATCAAGAAATCGCCACTCTTGAGGTGATTCAGGTACGTCGTGATATTTCTGCCGCGGATATCAAGGATCATAAGGTTCAATTGCAAGTTGGCGATCAGGTTCGATGAGATCTTCCAAAAAAGTCAGCATTACCGACGTGGCCAAAATGGCCAACGTTTCTATCACCACCGTCTCCCGTGTTATCAATAAAGTTCCCACGGTTAATAAAGAAATTGCCGCTAGAGTGGAAGAGGTGATTGTGGCGCTCAAGTTCCGCCCTAATCCCACGGCCCAGCATTTGGCCAAGGGCGGTAGCGGTACGGCGCTGGGCTTTGTCATTCCGGGATTCCCTGGTATTTTTCATTCGTTTTACGCGGTGGAATTGATACGCGGCATCGGCCACGGCTGCGAAATCATGCATTTGGATTTAATTTTTCATATTACCGATGGAAAAAATCCCTTACGTTCAACGTACGCCGGCGGTCTTATTTTCGCGGATATTATTGAAAATCGTTCCCAGGTGGAAGACGCTTTAAGCGACGGCACGCCGTGTCTGGTCATTAACCACGTGGTCAAAGACCTGGAAGTGAGCTATATCGCCGTCGACAACGTCAAGGGCGGAACGATAGCTGCAGAATATTTAATGAACTTAGGCCATAAACACATTGCCACCGTTACCGGCAATATGCAAACTCAGGCCGGTATGGATCGGTTTGAAGGATTTCAAAAGACTTTGACGAAAAAGGGCATTGAATTTGAGCAGGAGTATTTTTATAAAGGGGATTATTCCCGGCGTTCGGCCAGGGAAGCGGCCCAGCATTTTTTTTCTTTGGACCATCCGCCGACGGCCATTTTTGCCGCCAGCGATGATATGGCTTTGGAGATCATTGCCGTGGCTCATGAAAACGGCATTAAAGTACCGGAGGATATTTCCGTCATCGGATTTGACGATAACCCCGCTGGTCTTTTCGGTTCCGTGTCTTTGACGACGATCAAACAGCCGCTGTTTGCCATGGGCGAAGAAGCGGTTAAAATCCTTCATGATATCATGCAGGACAAACAAACCGGTTTGATCCGTAAAGTGTTAGACCCTCAGTTAATCATCCGCGAATCCTGTGCCCCGCCGTCTTTATAATGATTTGACAATCCGACGATTTCGAGGTAAATTTTATCTTCTATGAGTTCTTCTTATTTTGATTGTATTGTGGTAGGTGGCGGACACGCTGGTATTGAGGCGGCCTTAGCCAGCGCTCGTATGGGCCTCAAGACGCTCATGGTGACTTTGTCTTTTGACACCGTCGGCCAGATGAGTTGTAATCCAGCCATCGGCGGAGTAGGCAAAGGACAGCTGGTCAAAGAAATTGATGCTTTAGGCGGCGAAATGGGTCTGGCCGCTGACCGCACGGGTATTCAATTCAGGCAGCTCAATGCCTCTAAAGGCCAGGCGGTTCGATCCTCTCGCTGCCAAAGCGACCGCAGACAATATAAGTTGTATATGCAAAAGGTGGTGCGCACCCAGCCAAATCTATTCGTTAAAGAAGATAAAATGCGTGAAATGATCGTCGAGGCGGGATGCATCACAGGCATTAAAACTGCTGACGGTGGCACCATCACCACCCGTGCTCTGATTATCACCACCGGGACATTTTTAAATGGCCGTATTCATGTGGGGACTCAGATTACCGCCGGCGGCCGTATCGGCGAGCCGGCGTCCCATCGTCTGGCGGATTCGATTCGTGATTTAGGTTTTGCGGTGCGTATGTTTAAGACCGGAACGCCTCCGCGTTTGGATGGGCGCACCATTGATTTTACGAATTTAGAGCGTCAGGATTCTGATCATCCGCCGGTGCCATTTTCATTTCGTACGCCTTTTATTCCTAAACAGCAGAAACTTTTGCCGTGCCATCTCACACACACAAGCCAAAAGACACATGACATTATCCGGGCCAATTTTCATCTCTCACCGATGTATTCGGGGCAGATTCAGGCCACCGGTGTGCGTTATTGTCCCTCCATCGAGGATAAATTAAAAAAATTCGCCGATAAAGAAACTCATCATGTCTTTTTGGAACCGGAAGGGCTAGATACGTTTGAGTATTATCCGAATGGCATTTCCACTGGTTTGCCCGCCCATGTTCAGGAGGCGATGGTGCATTCTATCCCGGGTTTAGAAAAAGCGGTGATTGTCCGTTACGGTTATTCCATTGAGCACGGCGTCATTGACGCCACCGACTTAAAGCCGACACTGGAGACTAAAAAAATCCAGGGACTTTTTATGGCCGGGCAAATCAACGGCACCACCGGCTATGAAGAAGCCGGCGCCCAGGGGCTGGTGGCCGGCATTAACGCGGGCTTGTTTGTCAAAAACAAAGAACCGTTTGTTTTAGGCCGGCAGTCCTACATGGGTGTTCTCATCGATGATTTAGTCACCAAAGGCACCGAAGAGCCTTACCGGATGTTCACCTCGCGCGTGGAGTACCGCTTGATTGTGCGCGAAGACAACGCGGATAAACGTTTATCAGCGTACGGACATAAACTTGGATTATTGTCGCAAGCCAATTACGCAGCGGTTGTTTGTAAATATGAGATGATCGATAGAGAAATCGAACATTTACGCCAGACCAAGGTTAATCCCGGCACGCCGCTGGATAAGATTTTACAAGAAAATAATTCCAGCCCCCTGCGCCAGCCGACATCCTTGTATGAACTTCTCAAAAGGCCGCAGGTGAGCTATAAAATGATTTCTTCTTTCGATGGTACTTTAAAAGATCATGGGCCGCAGGTGATTGCCCAGGTGGAATATGAAATCAAGTATGAAGGTTTTATCAGCCGCCAGAATAAAGATGTGGAGAAATTCAAACATATTGAGCATATCCGCATTCCAGCAGGGATGAATTTTGATCAAATCCCGGGACTTTCCAAAGAAATTAGGGAAAAATTAAAACGTTTTTCGCCGATGACCTTGGGACAGGCCAACCGCATCTCCGGGATGACGCCGGCGGCAATCACATTAATGATGGTGTATTTGAAAAAACTAAAGGAGGCAGTTCAATGAAAATCGCCAATGACATCACAGAGTTGATCGGCAATACGCCGTTGGTCAGAATCAACAAGGTCACCAAAGATTGCCACGCCACGATTGTGGGCAAATTGGAATTTTATAATCCGCTTGGGAGCGTTAAAGACCGTATCGGTTTTAACATGATCAGAGCCGCCGAGAAAGCCGGCAAAATCAAGAAAGACACCGTCATTATCGAGCCGACCTCCGGCAACACCGGCATTTCTCTGGCTTTCGTTTGCGCGGTGAAAGGTTATAAACTGCTTTTGACTATGCCTGAGACCATGTCTCTGGAACGTCGCGTCCTTTTAAAAGCTCTGGGATCGGAGTTGATTTTAACACCGGGCCCAGAAGGGATGAAGGGAGCCATCAAAAAGGCCAAAGAATTAGCTGATTCTGATCCTAAATATTTTATGCCCCAGCAATTCGATAATCCGGCCAATCCGGAAATTCACCGTCTGACCACCGCCGAGGAAATTTGGCGCGATACCGACGGCAAAGTGGATATTCTCATTTCCGGTATCGGTACCGGCGGGACGCTCACAGGTGTAGCTCAAGTGATTAAACCGCGTAAGCCGTCGTTTAAAGCCATTGCGGTGGAACCTAAAGGTTCTCCAGTGCTCTCCGGCGGACAGCCAGGCCCGCATAAAATTCAGGGCATTGGTGCCGGCTTTGTGCCAAGCATTCTGGACACCAAACTCATCAATGAAGTTGTCCAGGTGGATAATGACGAGGCTTTTGCCATGGCCAAACGTTTGATCCGTGAGGAAGGAATTCTCTGCGGTATTTCCTCGGGAGCGGCGGTGCACGCAGCCATTCAAGTAGGCAAACGTCCGGAGAACAAGGGCAAATTGATTGTGGCCATTATCCCCTCCACCGGCGAGCGCTACTTGTCCACCGATTTGTTTGCTGAATATAGAAGTTAATGGTTCGACTCATTTCACTCGCTCACCATCCTGAACGGAGTCGAAGGATTGGTAAGACCAAGAGTAAGATCGAGAACAATTTCCGCCATCATGGCGGCGCACTGGGTAACGCGGGGCGCCATGGGGGGATGGCCCTGGCGGGTATCCGTGCTGCGGTCCCCACAGATATAAACATTACCCACTTTTTTGACGATCATGGGCTGTTTTTCAAGAAGACCTGCCATACCAATACCGCTGATAACCACAGGGAAACGTGGGGCATAATACTGCACAAACCGGTGCTTCCAATCCGTCACGTCAAAACCTTCCACGATAAAATCAAACCCTTTAAAGAATTGACCGGCGTTGCTTTCATTCCATTGGGTTTGGTGGATGATGATATGAGCATCAGGATTAATGTCTAAGAGTCGTTTTTTGGTGACTTCGACTTTAGAGAGGCCAACCTCGTTGGCAAAGTATTGCTGGCGGTTTAAATTCGAGGGGTCAATGACGTCCTGGTCGATGATTTCCAGATGTTTAAAACCAGAGCGCACCAACATCATGGCGCAGTTAGAGCCCAAACCGCCGGCCCCGCCGATACCGATTTTTTTGGATTGAATGGTTTGCAGTTGTTCGGGTTTTAAATAGCGCAGTAAACCTTGTTCAAAAATGTTCATACGTTATTTTCAATCCGGCGCCAGTCGGTGAAGACAGGATCGAAGTTTTTGGATTTGAGCACATGGATGATTTCGGCAACGGAACGCTCGTCCTTGATATCAAACTGAGGGTCCTGGGCTTCTTCGGGCAGTAGGGCATAACCACCGACGGAGGTGTTGGATCCGGCGGACATGCGGGTGACGGCGATTTCCAGTAAGTGATCGCGCAATTTCGGCTCTTCACGGGTGGACAGATTAATCCCCACCCGCGGAAAAAGAATGCGGGTCAAGGCAATGATTTTAGTCAGGACCATATCATCGACGTCACAGTGCATAAATTCCTGGGATTTGATGGGACGCAGACGAGGGAACGAGACGCTGTACTCTACCCCCGGATAAGATTTTTCCATCTGAGCCAAATGTTCATAAAGCTCAAACAAATCAGTAACCGGATCGCTAAGCCCCAAGAGGATTCCTAAGGCAATGTGTCTCATTCCGGCCTGGGCCGCGCGGCGCGGTGTATCCCGACGGAAATCATAATCTTTTTTGTAGCCAGAGAGATGAACCTGGGCATAACGGGTGCGGTCATAGGTTTCCTGATAGACGGTAATGCCATCCACCCCCGCGGCAAACAGTTCTTTGTATTCTTCAACCCTCATGGGATGGACTTCTAAAGCGATGCCCTGGAAATATTGCGCCGCCGCCTGGGCCGCTTCTTTTAAATATTTAACCGGCGTGTGTTGATACGATTCGCCCGTGAGCATGAGGATGTTGCGGATGCCTTGAGCATGGATCACTTGCATTTCCCGATGGTACTGGTCATCTGAAAGTTTGATACGTTTGATTTTATTAAGCGCATGAAAACCGCAATACGTGCAGTGGCTGCTGCAATAGTTTGATAAATAAAGGGGAGCGTAGAGGCTGATGGCCCGGCCAAAATATTGCCTGGTCACAAAAGATGCCTCTTGAGCCAGTTCCTCGAGGCTTTCGGGTCGTTGATCACTTAAGATGTCATTAATTTTTTGCAGGGATATCATACAAAAATCCTGTGAGCGGGGAAGAGGCGCTGGCAACCGTACGTTGGGTGGGCAGCTGGCTTAAATACGCCATATGTCCGGCCTCGATGGCTTGCGCGAAGGCTTTGGCTAATAGCGCCGGATCTCCGGCGGTGGCGACCGCGGTATTGGCTAATACCGCGTCAGCGCCCAACTCCATGGCCTCGGCCGCTTGCGAGGGCGCGCCGATGCCGGCATCGACGATGATAGGTAAATCAATTTCATCAATAAGGATTTTTATAAACTCGCGTGTTTTCAGGCCTTGATTGCTGCCGATCAAAGAACCCAGAGGCATGACGGTCGCCGCTCCCGCCTTGACCAGGGCGCGTGCCGTATAAAGGTCGGGGTACATATAAGGCAGCACCACAAAACCTTCCGCCGCTAAAATTTCCGTGGCTTTAATGGTTTCGACATTATCCGGCAGAAGATACTTGCTGTCATTAATGACTTCAATTTTGATCCAGTTGCCGCAGCCGGAGGCTTTGGCCAGACGCGCGATGCGCACCGCTTCCTGAGCGTTGCGCGCACCGGAGGTATTGGTCACCAGGGTAACGCCTGGTGGGATGTGCTCCAGGATATTTTCCTGGTGCCGCTCAATGTCGATACGCCGCAGGGCGACCGTCACCAGTTGTGTGCCGCATGCCGTGATAGCCTCGGCCATTTCTTTTTTATTTTTGAATTTTCCTGTGCCCAAAAAGAAACGGCTTTTGAATTCTTTACCGGCGATGATTAAAGGAGAGTTCGTCATTAACCGCCTCCGACAAAGGCCACCAGCTCAATATGATCGCCTTCGCTGACGGTGGTGTTATTCCAATCATGAGAAGGAACGATGCGGCCGTTGACTTCGGTAATGACATGTTTGGATTGTTGGCAAAATTGCGCCACAATGTCCGATACATAAGAACTGCCCGTTAATTCTTTGATGGTCCCGTTAATCGTAACTTTCATAAGCGGCTCCTTTATAGAGACTCCATTCTAAATTATTTGTCCTAAAAAAGCAAATATCGCATGAGGGACAAAATTTTTAAGATTTCTCGTTTACTCCATTTGATTTGTTATAAAATACACCCATTAAAGAAGTTCTTGGTTTCATAAAAAATGCTTTGATTTTGTGGAGCTTTTTGTATAATAGTGCGTTTTTGATGCAGTTAACAACCCAACGGGCCGTTCAGGCTTGTTCGCCAGAGTGAGGCTGGCATCAAGGAGTAGAGATGAGTAAACCTGGGGTATTCGGGTATGAGTTGTTGTTAGATCTTTACGATTGCAGAGATGGCGTATGTGATGATTTAACGCATTGCTACAATTTCCTCGATGAAATCGTCGGCTTTTTGGGGATGGAAAAACAGGCACCTCCGTCGGTTTTTCGCAGCGACGGCGTGCGTTTTCCGGATAAAGCCGGCCTTTCAGGCTGGGTGCCTTTGATTGAAAGCTCGGTGGTCATCCACACCCTGATCCCTAAAGATTTTATTACCGTTGATATTTACTGCTGCCGCGCTTTTGATAGGAAAAAAGCGGAGGAATTTTGTCGTCGGTTTTTTGCTCCTAAACGTGTGGAAACTCAATTTGTTGAGCGCGGTTTAGACTACTATGCGTCCGATGGCAGCTACGGCTCTTCACACAAAGAACTAGCGCATAAATGATCCCGTCTTTGGCGGGATCATCCCGAGTCCCGCCATGGCGGGACGAGGGATCTAAATATGAATAAGGGGATTGGTTGCATACAATCCCCTTAATTTTTCTAATCACGATGCCTTATACCACCAACGATATCAAATCCATCGAAGCCAAGTGGCAGAAGCATTGGGATGCGTACAAGACCTTCAAGGCACAGGCTGATGTCACCAAGAAGAAATATTATGTGCTGGAAATGTTTCCCTATCCTTCCGGAAAAATTCACATGGGTCACGTGCGCAATTACACCATTGCGGATGTGATCGCCCGTTACAAAATGATGCAGGGCTTCAATGTCTTACATCCGATCGGCTACGATGCTTTTGGCCAGCCGGCGGAAAATGCCGCCATCAAACACAAGAGTGATCCCGCCGAGTGGACCGACCGTTGTATCGATCAAATGCACGAAGAATTAAAGCAAATGGGCTTCTCCTACGATTGGGACCGTGAAATTTCTACCTGTGACGCGCAATATTACAAATGGAATCAATGGATCTTTTTAAAGATGTGGGAACGCGGCCTGGCATATAAGAAAGTCTCGTCGGTGAATTGGTGCCCGAGTTGCCAGACGACATTAGCCAATGAAGAGGTCATCGGCGGCGCCTGCTGGCGTTGTAAATCACAGGTCGTGCAGAAAGATTTGGAACAGTGGTATTTGAAAATCACGCATTACGCCCAAAGCCTTCTGGAAGATTTAAAACAATTGGAACACTGGCCGCTGCGCGTGCGGCTCATGCAGGAGAATTGGATCGGCAAAAGTTTCGGCGTAGAAATTTATTTTAAGATCAAAGGCGACACAGAGACCCTCACCGTTTTTACGACCCGTCCGGATACCATTTTTGGGGCAACCTATATGGTGTTAGCCCCCGAACATCCTTTGGTGAAAAAATTGGTTTCAGGGACCAAAGAAGAAAAAGCAGTTTTGGTTTTTATCGACGAGACCGCCGGTAAAAGCAAAAGCCTGCGCATGTCCGGCGATGGGCGCAAAGAAGGAATTTTTATCGGCCGTTATGCCATCAACCCCGTCAACCAGGAAGCCATTCCCATTTTTATCGGCGATTATGTCCTCATGGAATACGGCTCAGGGGCCATTATGGCGGTGCCCGCCCATGATCAGCGCGATTTTGAATTCGCCAAGACCCATCAATTACCGATGAGAATCGTCATCCAAAACCCTCAAGAGCCTTTTGAGCTTAAAAGTATGACTAAAGCCTACGAGGACCCAGGGGTTTTGGTGAATTCCAAGCCGTTTAACCGCATTGGCAACGAAGAAGCTAAGAAGAAAATTGCCGAATGGATGTCCAAAGAACGCATGGGCAAAATGACGGTGCATTGGCGCCTGCGGGACTGGCTGATTTCCCGTCAGCGTTATTGGGGAACGCCCATCCCGATGATTTACTGTGATACCTGTGGGGCGGTGCCGGTCCCCTATGATCAATTACCGGTCAGCTTGCCTAAAAACGTAGAGATGACCGGCCAGGGGGGAAGTCCCTTAAACCGGGTTGAGGAATTTGTGAACGTTTCCTGTCCGAAATGTTTTAAAGGGGCCCGCAGGGAGACGGATACCATGGCGACTTTTTTTGATTCGTCGTGGTATTTTTTGCGTTTCTGTTCGGCGCACAATGATGAAGAAATTTTTAGTCAACAGGAAGCTAAATACTGGATGCCGGTGGATCAGTATATCGGCGGCATTGAGCATGCGATTTTGCATTTGCTGTACGCGCGTTTTTTTACCAAATTTTTAAAAGACTTAAGTGTGATTGATTTCGGCGAACCGTTTACGCGTCTGTTAACCCAGGGCATGGTGCTTAAAGGAGGGGAGGTGATGTCCAAATCCCTTGGCAATACGGTTGATCCCGACGAAATTTTGGCCAAATACGGGGCCGATACGCTACGTTTGTTTATTCTGTTTGCCGCCCCGCCCGAAGATCAGCTGGAATGGAACAGCGACGGACTAGAAGGCGCCTGGCGGTTTTTAAACCGCGTTTATCAAATGGTTGAGAAACGGTATGTCAAGAATTTTTCTGCATTTGATTCAAAGGATCAAATGTTGGATCGCGAACGCAACAATGCCATCAAACGCGTCAGCCAAAGTTTTGAAGAAGGTTTTAAATTTAATACCGCCATCAGCCACTTGATGATTTTGGCCAATGCCATTGATAAATACGTAGGGGCGGGGTTACCCCGCCTTCCGGATGGCGAGGCGACCTCGCCCCTACGTAATGCCATTGAAACCTTGGTTCTTCTTTTGTCGCCGTTTACTCCTCATTTATGCGAAGAGCTTTGGCAAATGATGGGCAAAAATGATGCCACCATCGTCAAGGTTGCATGGCCGAGCTTTGACGAGGCGGCTCTTAAACAAACTGAAGTCACCTATGCCGTACAGATTAACGGTAAAATCCGCGGTCAATTCACAGCCCCGGTTTTTGCCACTCAGGAGCAATTGCAAAAGCTTTGCCTGACGGATGTTCATGTGGCCAAATATGTTCCCAACGCGGGGGCCATCAAAAAATTTATTGTGGTTCCGCAGAAACTCGTTAGTATAGTAGTGTGAAATTCTACGCTGACCTTCACGTCCATTCCAAGTATTCCCGCGCTACTGCTAAAAATCTCGACCTGGAAAATCTTTATGTTTGGGCTCAGCTTAAAGGTATTCACCTCGTTGGTACCGGTGATTTTGTGCATCCGGTTTGGATGAAAGAGCTCGAAGAGAAACTTGAACCTGCCGAAGAAGGCCTGTTTAAACTCAAAGACAAATACGCTAAATCCATGGATGCTCAGGTGCCCAAAGCCTGCCAGGCAAAAGTACGTTTCATGCTCACCGTCGAGATTTCCAACATCTACAAACGCCTTGATAAGGTACGCAAAGTGCATAATCTGATTTGGTCGCCGTCTTTGGAGGCTGCCCAAAAGGTACAGGCCAAATTAGGGGCCATTGGTAATATCAAAAGCGATGGGCGGCCGATTTTAGGATTGGACTCGCGCGATCTTTTAGAAATTGCCCTTGAAGCGGATCCTAAAAATATTTTTGTCCCGGCCCATATCTGGACGCCGTGGTTTTCAGCTCTTGGCTCCATGGGCGGTTTTGATAGTATGAAGGACTGTTTTGCGGATTTAACCGACCATGTTTTTGCCGTCGAGACGGGCTTATCATCAGACCCTTTGATGAACTGGCGGCTGAAACAGCTAGATCCTTTTATTCTGGTTTCTAATTCGGACGCGCATTCACCCTCGAAGCTTGGCCGTGAGGCTAATATTTTTGACACAGAATTTTCCTATTCCGCCATTTATCAAGCTTTATTCGACCAGAACGACAAGGGATTGGTGGGTACGGTGGAGTTTTTTCCAGAGGAAGGCAAATATCATTACGACGGCCACCGGCTTTGCCATGTGCGCTGGCATCCTCAAGAGACGACCAAAAATAAGGGGCTATGTTCTGTTTGCGGCAAGCCTGTGACCGTCGGAGTGATGGCGCGCGTAGAAGAGCTGGCAGACCGCCAACCAGGACAGAAAAGCAAGCGGCATCGCCCTTATTGGAGCGCGGTGCCTTTGCCGGAAGTCATTGGCGAAGCCAGGGGCGTAGGTCCTGCCAGCAAAGCCGTGCAAGAGGCCTATAGGAAGATGCTCACCCAAATAGGGAATGAATTTTATATTTTGCTTGATGCTCCTATCGACCAAATTCGTCGCCTGGCTGGGGAAGTGATTGCCGAAGGCATTGACCGTATGCGAAAAGGGGAAGTTAAAATCGCTGCCGGCTACGATGGTGAATATGGCACCGTTGAAATCTTCAAAGACGGCGAACGCCAAAAAATCGAACAGCAACTAGCCTTATTTTGATGCAAACCTTAAGCGGACTTAACGATTCCCAGTGGAAAGCGGTATGCCATACCGGCGCTCATCTGTTGATTGTGGCCGGCCCCGGCACCGGCAAGACGCATACTATTACCCGTCGCATCGCGCATATGATCCCGTCGCTTAAACCCAACCAGAAAGTTTTAGCTATTACCTTCACCAATAAAGCCGCGCAGGAAATGCAAGGCCGTCTGCTGGCCTTGGGCGTGCCGCTCAACAAAGCGTTGGTGGGTACCTTCCATGCCTTTTGCCTGAAACTGCTGCGCGACCACTGGCAGGAAACAGCCTTGCCCAAAGATTTCAAAGTGGCAATTCCCCAGGACATTCAGGGGTTTGATAAGGCCGTGCTGGAACGCATTGGCCTGATGAAATCCACCCGCCTTGTTATTGAAGGCGACAATGAATATAAAACCTATCAGCGCTATTTGCGTAAAAATAACTGGATTGATTTTGACGACATTTTGCGCGAAGCCTTAGCTCTTCTGGAAAATGAAGATATCGCACATCAGGTGAGGGCCTGCTACCGTCATATTTTTGTCGATGAGTATCAGGACACTAATATCATACAGAATGCATTGCTGAAAATACTCACTCAAGAAGGTACGCTGCTGACGGCCATCGGTGATCCCAACCAGTCCATTTATGGTTTTCGCGGGGGCAATGTGGCGTTGTTTGGCCGGTTTAAAGATGATTTTCCAGGTGTCCGTGAGCTGACCTTGCAGGAAAATTACCGCTCAGCGTCGAATCTGTTGGCAGCCTCTTGTCAAGTGATGGGCGGGCTGGAATTGCTGGCCAAGCTAGACGCCAAGGGGAAGCTGGTTACCCATGAAGCGGCCAGCGACGCGGCAGAGGCGGATTATGTGACTTCTCAAATTGAGAAAATGGTCGGCGGTATGGATATGTTGTCAGCCCGCGGGGCGTACCGCTCTTTGGGGGATATTGCTATTTTATACCGGCTTAATGCCGAGCGCCATGTCATTGGGCAGGCTTTGGAACATTTAGGAATTCCGTATCAAGTGTCTCAAAAGGTACCTAAACCCGCCGGTTATTCCGACGAAGCGGTGTTGGGTCAGTTCGAGGAAGAACTGGATTATAACGTCGAGAAAGTGTCATTGTTGACCTTGCACGCGGCCAAGGGGTTGGAATTTCCGGTTGTGTTTATCATCGGCTGTGAAGCCAAACTTTTGCCGTTGGATATTCATGCGATGAAAGGCGACCCGCAGGAAGAACGCCGGCTTTTTTATGTCGGGATGACGCGTGCCAGGGAACATTTGTATTTAACCCGCGCCAGACGGCGCCAGTTGTTTGGCCAGACGTGGTTTAACCCGCCCTCGCCGTTTCTAGCTGATATCGAAGAAGACTTGAAAGTTTATGAGAATTCTAAACCTCGGCGAGGTCCGCGCAAAAGTGAGGAGGCCGAAAAACAGCAGTTGAAGCTGTTTTAATTTTTGTTATAATTTTGTTATCAATTCTTCCCCAGAATTGTTAAGCGTTTCGCATTCATTCCCCTTTTAGAGAACTGTTTTTGTGTTTCATCTAACCTCTCAAGAAAAGTTTGTAGTGATGAGCCTGTGCGTTATTATTTTCGCAGGGACATTAATCAATATCGGTCTGCAAAAAGACTTACGCATCTTCGACTGGCTGCATACCGCCCAAAAAAAATCTCTGGCTACCGCCATCAACATCAATCGTGCTTCGGTGGATGATCTTTTAAGAGTTCCCGGCATCGGAGTCAAGACCGCCGAATATATCACAACATATCGTCACACCAACGGACCATTTACCAGCCTTGAACCGCTTCAGTCTATGAAAGGCATGTCACCCGAGCGTTATGAGCGCATTATCAAATATCTTAAAATTTAACCGTCACACGCATCGGCCCTGTTTTTATTTAGCCATCGCCATGGGTTTCGGCATTTGGCTGGGTCGGTATGGATTGTCCTGGCCTCTGTGGAGTATTCTGAGTGGAATTTTTATTATTCTAAGCCTGTTAAGGACAAGAGCAGCAGCCATGGGGTTATATCTGGCCGCTGTTTGCCTGGGAGCTTTGTGTTATCAAAACGTCTATCTTCTGCCTTCTTATCATATCGGCTTTATCTCTTATCAAGACCGTGGGCGACTAACAGCGCTTGAGGGAATGATAGACTCCGATGTGCAATCCAGACCACGGGCTTTTGGCACCAAACAAATGTTTGAATTAGAAATTAGTAAGATAAAACTGGATGAAGAATGGAAAACAGCGACGGGCAGAATCTCGGTTGATTTCTACCAGCCTTTAATCCTTAATTATGGGGATCAGGTTATTTTGTCAGGGAGTCTACATAAAGCTTTTAGCAGTCCTTTAAACCGATTTTCTTATCAGCAATATTTAGAGGATCACGGATTGTTCTGGATTTTAAGTGTGAGCAAGTATAGGACTGTAAAAATATTGTCGGCGCATCATGGTCACTGGTGGATAGCCGCCTCGTTTAAGTTTAAACACCGGTTGAAAAATATTTTGGCGCAATATTTAGAACCTCGGGAGACCGGGATGATCCAGGCCATGGTTTTAGGGGATCGTTCTTTCTTACCTAAAGATATATACGCGCTTTTTGTCAAGACCGGCACGGCCCATATTCTGGCCATCAGCGGCATGAATATGGCCATCATTGGAGCAATGGTTTTATTTATTTTCAAGCTGTTACATTTGCCACGGCCATGGCAGTTTATCCTGACCATAGCCCTGTTGTTTGCTTACGCGCTTTTAAGTGGCTGGACAGCGTCGGTGGTACGCTCGGTTTTTATGGCTACGGTTATTTTAAGCAGCTTTTGCCTAGAATATGAGGCAGACACGGCTAACTCTTTAGGGCTGGCTGCTATTCTTCTTTTTATCATGAACCCGTTGAATCTCTTTGACCTGGGGTTTCAATTGTCTTTTGTTTCGGTAGCCGTGATTATTTATCTTTACCCGTTGGTTTATCAGCCGATAGCCCACTATTGTAAGGAAGGAATTTTGAAATATATCATCCAGGTTTTATGTATATCGCTGGTGGCCTGGGTTGGCATCAGCGGGTTGGTCGCTTACGATTTTGATATCATTTCACCGATTGCGATTCTAGCCAATTTTCCCATTGTGCCGCTGGCAGATTTGGTGGTGGCTTTAAGTTTGGGGGTGGCGGTGATTGGACTTTTTTATCCATGGCTGGCATCGGCTTTTGCCGGTACGCTTAAAGCAGTATTTAATTTCACCTTGCTTTTGACCGCTTGGTTTGCTCAGATTCCCGGTGGATATTTTTATGTTCACCATGTAAGCCCCTGGTATGTTGTTTTTTATTATGTGGTTTTGATCGGGATAATTATGGTTTGGGTGGATCGAAGCAGAGGGGCTTGACAAAGTAAAAATTTGTGATAAACTAGCACTCATAAGCATAGAGTGCTAGTAAGAAGATTAAGCATAGGGGAAAGGAGAAAATTTATGAGGACAATTTTAGTTTCTATTTTCACCGTCGGTATCATCTTACTAACACACGCTAGTAGTATAGCCAATGAAACCCAGGATTTGAAAAATCAAGTCAAAACCCTTCAACAAAAGGTGGATGAGTTAGAAAAACAAAATGTTTATAACCAATGGGACCCTTGGGCGCAGATGAGGATGATGGAAAACCAAATGGGTCAGCTCATGAAGGAGAATGTGATCAATTTCTATCCCAGAGAAGATATGAAACAAACTCCCAATGAATATATTGTCAGCATGGATATTCCCGGTATGCAAAAAGACGATATCAATGTGGAGGTCAAAGGCGGTATGCTTATTGTTTCCGGAGATCGCAGCAGCAAGGTTAAAGAACAGAAGCCCAATCAGTTTTTCCGTCAGGAGCGTTCCTTCGGGTATTTTTTAAGAACCATAGCCTTACCGGATGATGCCAGGACGGACCATATTGATGCCAGGTACGATAACGGTGTTTTGACCGTGAAAATTCCCCGCGCCAAAGCCGGTAACACAGCGGTGGGCGAGCAAAAGATTAAAATTAAATAATTTTTTGGGCTAGGATTGATTGCTTGACAAAAGGTTAAGATATGTTATGATCCTAGCAGTCATACGATGAGAGTGCTAAATCAAGACAGGATATTATATTATGGTGAACAAACGCTTAGACATACAACAGCGCAAAGACAGAATCCTGGCGATTGTGGTGGGCCAATACATTAAGATGATTACCCCCGTGGGCTCTCATTTTATTACCGAGGAGTACAAGCTGGATATGTCGCCGGCGACCGTCCGTAACATTTTGGCGGAGCTGGAAGAGGAAGGATATTTGAGTCATCCGCACACCTCTGCCGGACGCGTGCCCACCCAGCGCGGTTATCGCTATTACGTGGATCATTTGATGAATGAGATTCAGCTCTTAGAAAATGAGAAGCGCCATATACAGGCTGAGTACAAACGCTACGTGGATCAGTTAGAGCTTTTGATGGAGAAGACCTCCCAGGTCATTTCCGATTTGACGCATTACACCAGCATCATCTCGGTGGACGGTTGGGGCAATAAGATGATTCTAAGAGGTGCCAGCCACGTGGTTGGCTATCCTGAACATACGGATATTTTAAAAATTCAGGCAATTTTGAGAATGCTCGAGCAGAAAGAGCGGCTGATGGCTTTGATTAACCGTGATCTGGAACATAAGATCGAGATTTATATCGGCCATGAAATGGCCCTGAAAGAAATAGAAGGCTGTTCGCTGGCCGTGTCCGGTTTTGAAAAAGGCGGTTTAACCGGCCGTATCGCGGTTTTGGGGCCGACCCGGATGAATTATGACCGGGTGGTCTCTACCCTCGAGTATATCTCGGATTTGCTCAGCCGTTAGATAGAGGAAGAAAATGGTGATGGACGAAAATGTTCAGCAACCCGAAGAAGTCTTGTCTGACAAGGAAAGCCCATCGGCGAAACCCGACGCTCTGGAGGTTTTAAAAGGCCAGCTGGCGGCTGAAAAAGACAAGTATGTGCGGCTGTTGGCCGAATTTGAGAATATGCGCAAGCGCCATCAGCGCGAGCGCGAGGAGCTCATCAAATACGCGCATGAAGAGGTGATCATTGAATGTTTAAAAATTTATGAGGACCTGGAGCGCTCTTTGAACGCGTTTAAAACCAAACAAGGTATGGACGCCAATCTGGTGAAGGGTTTGGCCATGGTCTTTAACAATATGCGCGAGCTCATGAACACATATGACGTCAAACCCATTGAATCCGTCGGTAAGGCGTTTGACCCTCATTGTCATGAGCCTTTAATACAGGCTGAGTCCAAGGAGTTTCCCGACGGATATGTGATGGAGGAGTTTCAAAAAGGTTATACCTTAGGCGGCAAGGTAGTTCGCACCGCCAAGGTGAAGGTGGCAAAGAATATTAATTGATGTGTCATTGCGAAGGAGCGATAGCGACTGAAGCAATCTCTTAAACTTGAAAAAGATTGCTTCGTCGTTAAAAAGCACTCCTCGCAATGACACGGATTATGAGGAGGTAATAATATGGCACGTGTCATTGGTATTGATTTAGGAACATCAAATTCCGCCGCAGCGGTCATGGAAGGCGGACGGCCGGTCATTATCCCGTCGGCGGAAGGGGCAGGTGTGGCCTCGGGCAAGGCGTTTCCGTCGTTTGTGGCTTTTACCAAAGACGGGCAGTTCTTAGTTGGCGAGCCGGCCCGTCGTCAGGCGCCGATTAACTCACAAGGCACCATTTATGCGGCCAAGCGCAAAATGGGCACCGACCACAAATTCAAAGTGTTTAGCAAGGAATTCACCCCCCAGCAGGTGTCCGCTTTTATTTTGCAAAAGATCAAATCCGACGCGGAAAAATTCTTAGGTGAAAAAGTCGAAGAAGCGGTCATTACGGTGCCAGCGTATTTTAACGACAATCAGCGTCAGGCCACCCGCGATGCCGGCGAGATTGCTGGTCTTAAGGTGCTTCGTATTATCAATGAACCCACGGCCGCGTGTCTGGCGTATGGGTTGGACAAGGCGGGCAAAGAGCAGAAGATCATGGTCTTTGATTTAGGCGGCGGGACACTGGATGTGACCATTTTGGAAATGGGCTGGGACCAGGCTCAAAAAGCGGCCACGTTCGAGGTTTTAGCCACTAGCGGCGACAATCTCTTAGGCGGCACCGACATGGATAATACCCTCATGGATTACATCATCAGTGAGTTTAAAAAAGAAAGCGGTGTTGATTTAAAGAATGACAAAATGTCCTTTCAGCGCCTGCGCGAGGCGGTCGAGAAAGCCAAGATTGAGCTTTCCTCGACGGTACAGACGGAAATCAATTTGCCTTATATTACGGCGGATGCGACCGGTCCTAAGCATTTGAACATGAAATTGGACCGCGCCAAGTTAGAAGATTTAATCGCGCCTCTGGTGGACAGATGCCGCGGGCCTGTTCGTCAGGCGATCAAGGATGCCTCGGCCAAATTAGGTGCACAGCTTAAAATTGACCGCGTGGTATTAGTCGGCGGTCCCACCCGTATGCCGATTGTGCAGCAATTTTTGGAGAAGGAAGTAGGCCAGAAAATCGAGCGTGGCATTGATCCCATGGAATGCGTGGCCTTAGGAGCCGCGGTGCAGGGCGCGATTATTTCCGGTGATGCTAAGGAAGTGCTTTTGCTCGACGTTACGCCATTGTCGCTGGGTATTGAAACCTTGGGGAGCGTGTTTACCAAATTAATCGACCGCAACACCACGATTCCAACCAAGAAATCGCAAATTTTTTCAACTGCCGATGACAATCAAACCGCGGTGACGATTCGCGTGTTGCAGGGCGAGCGTCAGATGGCCAATGACAATACCGAACTCGGCCGTTTTGATTTAGTCGGTATTCCGCCGGCGCCGCGCGGCATTCCACAGGTGGAAGTGACTTTTGATATTGATACCGATGGTATCGTGCATGTGGCGGCCAAGGATAAAGCCACCGGCAAAGAGCAGACCATTAAGATTTCCGCGCCTAAAAAATTATCCGAGGCGGAAATCGATAAAATGGTCAAAGAGGCGGAAAAATACGCCGACGAAGATAAAAAGCGCCGCCAAGAAGCCGAGCTTTTGAATCAGGCCAACACCCTGGCGTACTCGACGGAAAAAGCGCTGAAAGATTACGGCGATAAAGTTTCTGCCGCCGATAAAGAAAACGTGGAGAAAGAATTAACCACGCTTAAAGACGCCATCAAGGATAAAAATCAGGATAAGATTAAATCCGCCATGGAAAGTTTGCAGAAGGCCAGCCATAAACTGGCGGAGGAAATGTACAGGGCCTCTTCCGCGCAAGGCGCTGGCGGTGCTGGCCCCTCCGACGCTGGAGCTGGTGCAACAGGCGGCGAGGAGAAGCCTTCGTCGGATTCCGGGAAAAAAGATAAGGATGATGTCATCGACGCGGATTTTAAGGCCACAGATAAATGAAGAAAGATTATTACGAGATTCTAGGTGTTGCCAAAAGTGCCGGCCTTGCGGATATCAAGAAGGCCTACCGTTCGCTGGCCCTCAAATACCACCCTGACCGCGTACCAGAAAATGAGAAGAAGCAGGCCGGAGAAAAATTTAAAGAAATCTCCGAGGCTTACGGGGTTTTGTCTGACCCGCAAAAGCGTCAGATGTATGACCAGCACGGCCATCAGGGTATTGATCAGAATTATACGGCAGAAGATATTTTCCGCGGCGCGGATTTCTCTAGCATTTTCGAGGGTGCCGGCTTGGGAGATATTCTGGGACGCATGTTCGGCGCTGAGTTCGATATTTTTGGCACCGGCGGCCGTTCCTCCGGCGGCAGGCGCTCGCGCGGCCGCGACATTCAATACGAAGTGGAACTGACTCTTGAGGAGGCTTTTGCGGGGGTTAAAAAAGAAATCCGCGTACCTCGTCATGAATTTTGTAAAGAATGCGACGGCACCGGCGCCAAAGGCGGTACGGCTCTCAAAACCTGTCCGCAATGCCGCGGCCAGGGGCAGGTAATGATGTCCTCGGGGTTCTTTCGCATGGCGCAAACCTGCGGTCATTGCCGCGGCGCGGGTAAGATCATCACCGAGCATTGTCCGCCATGTTCCGGCCAGGGTCTCAAACGCGTGGTGCGCAACATTGAGGTGAATATTCCCCCTGGCGTCGACAATGATTCCCAGCTTCGCGTACGCGGCGAAGGCGAGGTGGGCCAGGGCGGCAGTGGAGACCTTTATCTTTATATCAAAGTCACAGAGCATGATATTTACAAACGCCAGAACCAAGATTTATACATGGATGTGCCGGTGAGCTTTACCAGGGCCGCTTTAGGCGGGGAAGTTTCAGTCAAAACGCTCAAAGAAACCGTGGAGATGAAAATTCCGGCAGGTACTCAAGGCGGTAAAATGTTTAGACTTCGAGCTCAAGGTATGCCGGGCGTTCATGGGGAAGCCCAGGGTGATCTGTACGCGCGGGTGATGATTGAAGTGCCGACCTATTTAAATAGCCGTCAGAAAGAACTTCTGGAAGAATTTGCCAAAGAATTAGGGGAAAACCCCAAGGGAACTTTTAAGGAACGATTGAAAAAAGCTTTCAAATGATATATTGTCGTCCCCGAATGTTTGAATCGGGGACCTAGTGCTTGCTAAAGTTCTAGATGCCCGACTAATACGTTCGGGCATGACATACGAAGGAGAGTGCTCATGCCAACCTATCAATACGAATGCACCGCCTGCGGCCATGAATTCGAAGATTTGCAATCCATGACCGAGCCAAAATTTGTTAAGTGCCCTAAGTGTGGTAAAAATAAGCTGGTGCGTCTTATCGGCAGCGGCTCCGGCGTGATCTTCAAAGGCAGCGGCTTCTATGAAACCGATTATAAGAAAAAGTCCTCTCCGGCCGAAACCAAGCCTGTCTCGCCAGCAGGCGGGACTGCTCCAGCTAGCGAAAGCAAACCTGCCTCTAAACCCACTGTCAGTCCTACCAGTAACGGCTCCTGCGGTTCAGGCTGCGGCTGCCATCCGCCCCGTCAATAACCTTTTAGGGATTAATTTTCGTTTTGTAGTTAAAAATTTTATTAAGTTTATAACTATATATATCCCAATATGTTATATTTAACTTTTCCCCCTGCTAATTTGACAAACGCCATTTATGTGTTATCCTTTCTTTAATACATGTTGACCCCATTAATGTCACCCCTTGATCCAACAAGAATACCATGAAGGAAAAGCTGATGTTTAGCAAAGCTATTAGATTTTTGGTCTTAATCTGTTTTTTTGTCAGCACGTTAACCCCCATACCGCAGGCCAGGGCCGCGGAAGGTTTAAACCTGCCCGTACCCGGCACCATGGTGAATCTGTCTAGCGTGTATGAGCCGCTCTTGATCAAAGGCTTAACAGTGCATCAAGATAATCCCTTCCTGTTTGATTTTATCGTCGATACCGGTAATAATGTAGGGGCGATTACTAATCCCCCCTACATGAAGACCGAAGCCGACCGTCTGATTAAATATTTCTTTGCCTGCCTGACCATTCCCGAAAAAGATTTGTGGGTCAACCTTTCGCCTTATGAAAAAGACCGCATGGTCCCCCCAGCCCTGGGGCAGACCGCTTTGGGACGCGACCTTTTAGCTCAAGACTATATTCTTAAACAATTGACGGCCAGTTTAATCTATCCTGAGAAAGACCTTGGCAAAGAGTTCTGGAACAGGGTTTATACCAAAGCCCAGCAGATGTATGGTTCGACTTCGCTCAGCACAAGTGGCACAACAGCCCAGATTTCTATCAATACCTTTAACAAGGTCTGGATCTTAGCGGATAAAGCAACGGTGTATGAACACGGCCAGACAGCGTTTGTGGTGGATGGGCATTTGAAGGTCATGTTGGAGCAAGACTACTTGGCATTAACAAAGAATTCCCCTCCCCTTGTGGGAGGGGTAAGGGGAGGGGACATTGACAACAATGCCCCCCGCCCTAACCCTCCCCACCAGGGGGAGGGAATGAGCGCCCTCGGCTCTCAAATCGTCCGTGAAATCATCCTCCCTGAACTCGAAAAAGAAGTCAACACCGGCAAGAATTTCGCCCTGTTGCGTCAAATTTTCAATTCCCAGATTTTAGCCACCTGGTATAAGAAAAATCTGAAAGAAGCTTTGCTCAATCAGGTGTACGCGGACAAATCAACCGTGAAGGGTGTCAATTTATCCGACCCGTCGGTAAAAGAGCAGATTTACCAGCAATACCTCAAGGCCTATAAGAAGGGCGTCTTTAACTATATCAAGGAAGAGCCTGGCGCTGCTGGCCAAACCATTCCTAGGAAATATTTTTCAGGGGGTTTTGATTCCGCCCTGGTTGTCAATGTTGTCAAAGATGATCCGACAATAGCGGGAAGGATTCACACCACCGCGACATTTAAAGTTGAAGCGGCGGTCAAGACCAATGGCGCCCCTTTAGTCGTGACCGCCCCCGACGTTGCGATGATTGCTAAAGCATTCAATGATGAAATACCTAGATTAATTGAGAAATTTGGGAAATCCTTTAAGAAAAGCCCTAGTCGAAATGAAATGATGGATGTTTTTGGTCGGGCATTTTATCAGTGGTATATTAACCATGGCTTTCAAGCGCCTGAAGAAAAATTTCTTAGAATAGTTAGATCTCATACCCAAGGCTGGGGAAATAAAAATGAATTAGCCATAGTTGTTGACCATTGGTTAGGGCGCCGAACATTAAGAGGAGATGACGTTGCTATTGTTCTTTTGGACAAAGAACCTCAGGGAAAAGATTGGATTTGGTTACCGTTAAACATTTATCGGGTGCAAAATATTCTGACCATGATGGAATATACTTTGGCGTCCGAGATGTTTGATTCCAAAACAAAATCCAATGACGGGCTTTCAGAAAAAGACATAGTTGTGATAAAGGCAATGGCAAGTATTTTCTATGGGAATGAGGTTGGACCCTTTGGCCCGGAAGTAGAGGCCTTTATAAAGCGAGCAACATTAAGCCCAGCCATTGCCACAGGTGCTCAGGCTATTGTTCAGAAAGTTGAAGGTAGAGAGATTAATCAGGAAGCTTATTCGATACAATTTGGAGGTCAAAAAGGAGTTTTTAATATTATCTCCCAAGACAAATCAAAAGTTATGGAGGCTCTCTCAAAAAGCAGAGGGAATGTTCAAACTGTTTTAAACGAAATTTGGGATAATGGACAAAAAACAAACCTTCTTGTTTTGGTCTCCAAGGGTATCGATCCTGTCTTTTTTAAATCCGACGCCGCGATGATGGTGCAGTTTGATCCTCAGGAATTGAAGGCGGCCCAGGAGACCTTGGTCCAATTTTTATCCAATCCGCGCATCGAAGTTGCTCATAATCCGAATCGAAACACAGTTGTGATTGTCGGTTTAAAAGATACCAGAGAAGAGCAGTACTTATTAAAAAAGCTGGATGACAAATTTGGGCTTATTGTGAGCAAAAATGATGAAGGTCAGAAGCGGCTGGCGCATCGCAATGTGAGCGCCCTAGAAGGGTATGTCAAGCAAACTGCCAAAGAAGCCGCCCAGTGGCTGGCGGCAGAAGGCTATTTACCCGACGCCGCGATGGCGGTAGAAAATCTAAAGCCAGAAGAACTAAATATTATTAAAGCCGTTGCACAGTTTTTCTATGGAAAGGAAATTGGCTCTTTGGGTCCGAAGGTAGAAGCCATACTTGATACAGGTGATTTAAGAAATATTAGTATGGATGTAGGACAAATTATTGGTTGGCTTTCTGACAAAGATGTTGAGGAGCAAGCATATTCTTTACAGCCAGGCGGCGGGACCCTTAATATTTTCGATAAACAGAAAACAGAAGTTATAAGGCTATTAAGAAAAGTATCTGGGGAAACCCGTGATTTAGTAGCTGTTTTAAAAAGAATATGGGTAGATGGTAAAGCAACAAATTTTGCGTTATTGATGTTCCATGGGAAAGTGGCAGATATAATTTTTAGAACCAGAAGCACCCCTACTCGTAGTGAAGTGATGTTTCCTCCAGTGAAGGTGGCAGTAACAAAGGAGATGCGGGATGACCGGGCGATGGTGACAAAAGATAAAACATGGGAAGATTTGACAAAATTATTACAAGAAAAATTCAAAGAAATACTTCAAAGAAGAGGTAACACAGCTCATATTCTTGGGTTCTTAGATAGTCTTACTGATGAAATAGTTTTTGGTATGGGGGCCACTACAAAAACTTCTGAGGATTCGGATTTATTGTCTCTTTTATCAGCGAAGGAATTCACCCAAGGAGTTTTATACAAGTCTACTAATAGACTACCCATAAATTTTAATTCCACTGGGTTACCGACGGGCATTAGCCGTCCTATTTCAGCTGGTATTTTATCAGTTAATCAAAAAGAGTATGCTGTGATATCGGGAGAGGATTACTTTATTTTGTTACAACCAAAGTATAAAGATGCCGCTATGACGGCTAAGACGGATGAGTTGTCCAAAATTTTTCAACCGCTTTTGGAGAGCAATGACGCTGGGCCTTACAGAAGTCTTTACGAGGCAAAGAATATGGACGTAACGTCCTTCAAGGCGGAGTTGTCTGTTTTTAAAAATTCTAGCGAGAGTTCTTATTTCAGTTTCTTGGAATCAGCCATGCAAAAGGGATTACAAAGCCAAGAGCAGTTAGGGTGGGAGAATTTGATGGCTTTTATTAAGACTGACCCGCAGTATTTCTTCAATGAATTTGTAGGTCCTATTCTTAAAAATGATGCCGCTATCAGTTTTAATCGCGATAGTGCCAACCGCGGCCGCTGGCTGGCCTATTTAGGGGAAGCGGTTCGCCAAACCATTAAAATTAACACCGATGCGGCGATGACGGCTGATAAGGCTATGATTGCATTGGGGTGGAAGGCAACAGCTAAACAGGAAAGAATAGATAGGGTTATCGCGATTCTACTAATGAAGGGAATTTTGTCTTCAAAATCCAACAACTGGATCGTTGAAAGATTTCTTTTAGGAAAAGAATTTGATATTCCCAACCTTGATGTCCAATTGATGGATCAAAGCAATGGGCAAGTCAAGAATCTTAGGGATGCACATTGGATTTTGGATGCGGCCTGGCTCACAGCCAAATACGATTTGGACGAACAAACATTTGACATGCTTTCTCACAATATGTTTCCTCTTTTAAGTCAAAATCAAACCAGCTTCAAGCATCGCGGTGGCGAGATGGTATCACTATGGAATATTACAAAGATAGTTAACGATGCTGAGGTATTGTCGAATATACGATCAAATGTTAAACGTATTGTAGAATATGCGACAAGAGCGCAGACAAAACTATTCACATTTGAAGATCGAGAACAAAGACAAACATCTGAAGAATCAATTTTGCAGTTTTTACGTCAAGAAGTCCACCGACTCGAGTATTATACCGACGCCGCGATGACGGCGGAATTGCGTGACAATTTGCGTCAAACCGCCGCGGAACTTGTTCCGCCTACGAAAGGAATTTTAGCCGCCGATGAGAGCATTGGTTCTGCTAAAAACCGGCTGGACATGGTTGGACGGCCCAACACCTATGAAGACCGTCAGGAAATGCGCCGTCTGATGCTCACGGCCCCTGCATTAAAACGAGCAATTTCCGGTGTCATCCTTTTTGAAGAAACGTTTGATAATACCGACCTTCAGGGGAATAATTTAGTGCAGCATTATTTATTACCCAATGAGATTTTGCCGGGGATCAAGACTGACGCCGGTCTCATGGATAATCCAGACAGCCCTGGAGAGAAAATTCCTAACCCCAAAGGCCTGGAAAAACTTCCGGAAATGCTGCAGAAGTTTAAAGCCAAGGGAGCGCGTTTCACTAAATGGCGCACCACCGAAGTCATTGATCCGGTCCGCGGCTTGCCGACCGAGGCTAATATCCGTAAAAACGCCATTGTTCAGGCCCGGCAGGCAAAGCTGACCCAAGAAGCGGGTTTAGTGCCGATGGTTGAGCCAGAAGTATTGCTGGACGGCGGGCATGATATCGCCGCTAGTTACAAGGCCACAACCCGGACGCTGGAGATCATTTTTGAAGAATTGACCAAAGCCGAAGTGTGGCTCGGTGGTGTGGTCCTTAAGACAAGCATGATCTTGTCGGGAAACAAGGCTACAAACCGCGCGGACAGCGAAACTGTCGGGGAACAAACCTTAAAAGGGCTTTTGAAAACGGTTCCGGCGGAAGTACCGGCGATTGTATTTTTGTCCGGCGGTCAAAAGGATGACGAGGTGGTGCAAAATTTAGATGCGGTCATTCGGGCCAGTAACTCCAAGTTTACGGCCATTCGCGATGCCGTTGTCGCTGAGTTGATAGCTGAAGGTAAAGCTGAACAGGCTGCAAAAGTCCGGGCTTTGATTAAAGCTCCTTGGGAAATCTCTTATTCATTTGGCCGCGGGCTGCAAAGGCCGGCGTTGATGGCCTGGGCCGGTAAGGATGAAAACTTTGCTTCGGCGCAGCAAGTGATGACCCAAACTGCCCTTACAACCCAATCCGCCCGTTTAGGTAAATTAACCGACGCCGCGATGACTACCATGCAACTTGGGTCTTTTACCTTAGGTCAGATACAAAGCATTGGTACGCAAACACACTATGTTATATTGTCAAATGTTTCCCAAGAAAGTATGAAAATAATGGATCAATCTTGGGGATTAAGTCCTATCAAAGGGGCAAAATATGTCTTAATATTTTACAAAGAAATACCTGTTGCCATAGGCCGTTTGACAGAACAAGACAAGTCTTTGAAACAAGCCATGCAGGTTGTAAGACTACAAGATATTATTAGTAAAAAAGCATCCAAAATTCAAGTAGGAGATCAAGGAGTTGCTCCTAAAACTTTAATATTTAATTTTGTGCCATATGAAGGCTATGTCGGAAAGACTGAAGATGAACTCACGCTGGGTTTTGTCACAAAATTTTCTAGAGAAATTAAGTTTAATCAGATTATTCCTAAAGGACCGTTTGTTTTTAATGTTGACTCTCAAGATCGTCTAAATTATTCAGTGGATTTATTAGAAAGAGGAAATCCCGACGCCGCGATGGTGACGACTCCTGCGGCCAAGCCTAGTGCTGCTATAATAGATCAGAAACGTACTAGCGATTCGCCCACAAGATCGGATGCTTATATTTTAAAGTTGCGCTTCTCTTCATCTAACCGCATTCTTGATGATCAGGGGAGGGACATGATTCCTCTAGTGAAGGGAAATTATTCGCGTTTCGCAGCCATGAAGAAATTAATGGATGAAATGATTCAAGAATTGAATTTACGAAAATTGGGTTTAATCGAGACTCAACGGATTCCCAAAGCGGGAGAGGATTTCCCAGCAGAATATGGCATTCTTTTTGAAGGAATTGAAGGAAGGAAATTTTCTGCTATTAGACAATGGTTGATAAACAAGAGCCTTCAATTAGACGCCGCGATGATTTCTGGCACA
Organism: Candidatus Omnitrophota bacterium; assembly: GCA_016201795.1. Lineage (GTDB taxonomy): Bacteria > Omnitrophota > Gorgyraeia > Zapsychrales > Fredricksoniimonadaceae > JACQCF01. Next base: position 29,555 of record JACQCF010000002.1, read on the forward strand.
TTTGAGGGATTCCGAGCTGAATACGGATTTGTTTATACCGCTGATGGTAAACGATACACTCGTGAAGAGTTCAGGCCTGTACTTGAAGAGATGCAGAAGCAAGCGGAAAAGAAGGAACCATCTGATTATACAGGCCCTCCGATAGCTCATGGCGGGTGGCGATACTATATTTTATATCATATTCCTCCTGAACACATGGATATGGTTAAATCCTTGATTCTAAAAGATAAAGGGATGCCTGGGAAATTTGCGGTTGAAATAGTAAACAATAATATCTTGGTAGCTCGCGACGATCCTCGTAGAAATCAGCAGTTAGAAGCATGGTTTGGGCAAGCTTTGGAAAGAATTAATGAGCCTGTGACAACAAAAATGAAAAGAAAGTTAGCAGAAAAATCTAATGACTTTCTTCCTCGTCCTACAGTTCCTCAGGAAAGCCAGAGGCGGCGATCTGATTTTGCCATGAAAGCACAAGTACCCGGCGGTATCGACTTGAATACTCAGAACATGGGTCTGACCATTCAAAAAGATGCTAACGGCGGGGTACAGGTGACCTTTGATCCGGCTATGATTGAACGCATCAAGGCGCAGGGTGTGCAATCGATGGTGCCGGTCATCATCGACATCACGCCGGTTTCCGATATTCGCCCGTTGCTGGGGCTAGCGCCTTCTCGCGAAGAAGAGTTGGTCGGACTTTTAAAGACATAGTCCGTCTCTTGACTTTCGTGCCAAGCATGATATTCTTTAAGTATGACAACTACTGTTAAGAAAATTCTTAAACAAGCCTCAATTCTTCCTGCCCTTGATCGTGCCGAGTTGATTGAGGAGCTTTTGACAAGTTTTGATTTCCCCGAGCGTCAAGAAATTGACGCCCTCTGGGCCAAAGAAGTTGAAAGACGTTTACAATCTTTTTCTGCCGGGCATATGAAAGCCCAACCTGCCAAACAAGTTTTCGAACACATCCAACGTAAGAAATAATGGATAAAGTTATATTTCTTGATTCAGCCATTAAAGAATTTGAATTAGCGGTTAATTATTATAATGCGCAGAGCGAAGGGTTGGGTTTTGAATTTGCTTTGGAGATCAGACGCAGCCTAGAACGGATTGTCAGGCATCCTTTGGCCTGGCATCCATTGTCAGTCAATACCCGTCGTTGCCGTACCAATCGATTTCCCTATGGGTTGGTTTATCATCAGAAAGAATCGAAAATTATTGTTGTAGCTGTTATGCATTTGCACCAAGCACCCAGGGTTTGGGAATAATGAATATGTAATCTAAAATTTTGGTTTCCCTTTATTAGCTATTCTGTTATCATCTTTGAGATTTCAAGCCTGATGGGCTGCGGCTTGTCGAGGAACTACCATATAAAAAGGTTCAAAAAATGTCAGTCATCAAACCATTTAACGCCGTTTTCTATAATAAAGAAAAGGTGGAGAACCTCTCCTTTGTTATTTGTCCGCCTTATGACGTGATTTCTAAAGAACAGCAGGATGCTTATTACAAACAGCATGCGCTCAATTTCATCCGCCTGGAGCTGGGTAAAGAAACCCCCAAAGACACCGCCAGAGACAATAAGTATATCCGCGCTAAAAAGACTTATGCAGATTGGCTTAATAAAGGCGTGCTCAGACAGGATGAGGCCCCTTGCATTTATTTTTACAAACAGGACTACACTTATTTGGGTCAGAAATACACCCGTACCGGATTTTTGGCGCTTTTGAATCTCAACGAAGACGCCGGTGTGAAGATTTTACCCCATGAAGACACCTATCTGGCGGCAAGAACAGACCGTCATCTGCTCTGGAGCGCTTTAAAAAGCAATTTGAGCGCGGTTTTTGTTGGCTACAGCGATAAAATGAATGTCATCGAGAAGATTTTTTTAAAAGAGTTGGCCAGCCACAAGCCGTATTTGGAAGCCATCGACCATGATAAAGTCAAACATATGATCTGGCGCCTGGAAGACCCCGAGAAGATCAACCAGATTGCCGATATTATGGACGGGCAGAATTTGTTTGTCTGCGACGGGCATCACCGTCTTGAGGTAGCCCATCAAATCCGCCGTGACGGTCTCAAAAGATATAAGAACCCCACAGGCCGCGAGCCGTTTAATTTTGTCATGACGTATTTTACCAACATGGATTCCAAAGACCTGCAAATCTTTCCCCTGCATCGCATCGTCAAGAAATTTTCCATCAGCGTCAATCTGCTAGAGCAGTATTTTCGTATCGATAAAATCAAAAGCAAAACCGACTGGCTGATCCTGCTGGCTAGGGCCGGACAAAATGAGCACGCCTTTGGCCTGTGCAATAAAGACGGTTTGTATTTGTTGCGCTTAAAGAGCAAAACCCTCATCGACAAAATGGTTCAGGAAGGCTCGCGCGATTACAAAAATCTCGACGCCGTGATTTTAAAGTCTTTTATTTTTGATCAGGTGGGGGTAAGCCCGGAAGATATCGAGTATTCCAAAGACCCCATGGAAGTGATCACCACCGTGCAGGAGGCAAAAGCGGACGCCGGTTTTGTTTTAAATCCCGCGCAGATCAAACAGCTCAAAGCCATTGCCTTAAACGATGAACGCATGCCGCCCAAGACGACATACTTTTATCCGAAAGTTTTATCGGGATTGACGGTCTATAAGATGGATTAGAAAAAATGTCTTTATTCGGCAAATCCAATTACACCTTCATCAAAGTCAAACGCAAGGAAATCCCTACTGGCATTTGGACCAAATGCCCCGGGTGCGAGTCTCCTGCTTACTCCAAAGAGCTCAAAAACAATCTCAATGTCTGCCCCAAATGCGGCTACCACTTAAGTTTAACCGCCCGGGAACGCGTGGAACATTTGATCGATGAGGGCACTTTCGTGGAACAAGACGCGCAAATGGCTTCCGGCGATCCTTTGGATTTTCAGGGCCCCAAGACGTATAAAGAAAAATTAAAAGCGGATCAGGAAGCTACCGACTTGGTCGATGCCGTCATCACCGGCCATGGCTTAATGGAAGGCCATGAGGTGGTTTTGGCGGTGACGGATTCGCGTTTTATTATGGGTTCTATGGGCTCGGTGGTGGGTGAGAAAATTACGCGCGCCGTGGAATACGCCAGCGAACATAAACTTCCTCTGGTGATTGTCTCGGGCTCCGGCGGCGGGGCGCGCATGTACGAAGGGGCGATTTCCTTGATGCAGATGGCCAAAACCTGCGCGGCTTTGAGCCGCCATAACACAGCCGGCTTATTGTATATTTCCGTGTTAACGAATCCGACCATGGGAGGCATCATGGCTTCTTTTGCCGGGGTGGGGGATATTATTATGGCTGAGCCCAAGGCCCTCATCGGTTTTGCGGGACCGCGGGTCATTGAACAGACGATCCGTCAGAAATTACCGTCCGGTTTTCAGCGTTCGGAATTTTTGCTGGCGCACGGTATGATTGACATGATTGTCCAGCGGCAGGATTTAAAAGGCGTCATCGCGCATACGATTGTTTACGCACAAAACGGTGTAACACCAAAACTGATTGCTTAAGGCCAGGCTTTTTAATACAATATCGTCTTAAAACTAGCGATTCATCATGGCTTACATTCGCCTTAAAAACCTTTCCAAGACCTATAAAGGCGGCGCCAACGCCGTCAACGATGTCAATTTAGAAATTGCCGACAAAGAATTCGTGGTTTTAGTTGGGCCTTCCGGATGCGGCAAGTCAACCACTCTTCGTATGATTGCCGGTTTGGAAGAGGTTTCCTGCGGTGAAATCTGGATCGACGATAAGTTAGTCAATGATGTGCCGGCCAAAGACCGCAACATCGCCATGGTCTTTCAAAATTACGCGCTTTATCCTCACATGACGGTGTTTGAAAATATGGCTTTTGGTTTAAAGTTACGTAACTATCCTAAGGCGGAAATCGAAAAGCGTGTTCATGAAGCGGCGGACATTCTGGGGATTAAAAAATATTTAGACCGCCGTCCGCGTCAGCTCTCCGGCGGGGAACGCCAGCGCGTGGCCGTGGGGCGCTCCATCGTGCGCAAACCTTCGGTGTTTCTTTTTGATGAGCCTTTAAGCAATCTGGACGCTAAAATGCGCGTACAGATGCGTACGGAAATCCACAAATTGCGCCTGCGCCTGCAGACGACCTTTATTTATGTCACTCACGATCAGACGGAAGCCATGACCATGGGGGATCGCATCGTGGTCATGAAAGATGGCGTGATTCAGCAAAGCGCGGATCCGATGAGCATTTACGATAACCCCGCCAATAAATTTGTCGCCTCATTTATCGGTTCACCGCCGATCAATATGATGACGGGCCGCATTATCAAACGCGATCACAAATTCTTTTTTGACGAAGGAAAGTTTCAGGTTAAACTCATTGAAGAGATGTGTCCTAAAATGTCCAGGTATGAAGGTCAAGAGGTCCTTCTGGCCATTCGTTCCGAAGATATTTATGATAAGTTGTTTGCTTCCGAAGCCTCGGCGGATAATACCGTACGTGCGACCTGCGAGGTGGTGGAACCTTTAGGTTCGGAGGTCTTTCTGTATTTAACTTCAGGTCAGCATAGTTTCATCGCGCGCGTCGGCGCGCATGACAGGCCCGAGGTTAATCGTGATATGGATTTGGTCTTCGATATGAGCAAGGTGCATTTCTTTGATACCCAAACCGAAGAAACCATTGTCTAGGCTGTATTTTTTGGTTGTCTTTAGCTTCCTGCTGCCGTTGGCAGGGTTTTTTATTTACGCCGCGAAATATCACGCGGCGTTTTTCTTTTTGGCCGCTGCTTTGGTTGTCAATATCATTCTTCTGGCGGCCTTTCACCGGCGACTTTCTAAAAAACAGGCGATCATTACTCTGCAAAAAGAGGAATATTTCGAGAAGACCAATTTACTTAAAGCCGAACTGGGACAAGAATGGCAGACCATTGAATCTTTCCGCCACAAAATCGTCAATTACTCCCAGCTCAAGAATCTGATCGAAAAACTGGGCATGTGTTTGAGTCTGGAGGAAACATCCACCACGCTCTCCGTCGAGGTCAACAAACTTTTTGGTCATAAAGACATCACCGTGATTCTCTACCTTTTTCATTCTACCATCGGGGAGCTGGGCATTTCGTCCTCGCAAAAAGGGCAGATGCAGGTTCATCTGAAAGCCAAAAAGGGGGATCTGTTTGACCAATGGGTGGTCAAAACCCTGAACCCCTTGATGGTGGAGGATGCCAACAGTGATTTTCGTTTTGACATTGATAAGATGTCCCAAGAAGAGGTCAGACAGATACGATCACTGATCAGCGCTCCCTTGATGGAGGCCAATAAAATTTTGGGTATTCTGCGGGTGGACAGCCCTTTACCTCAGCATTTCACCACCGATGACCTGCGGTTTTTAAGAACAATCGCGGACTTGACCTCGATTGCGGTGGAAAATGCCCAGCTGTATCAGCGCCTGGAAGAGCTGGCGATCAAAGACGGTTTGACGGGCTTGTATCTGCGCCGTTATTTGATGGAGCGTCTCGAGGAGGAAATTGCCAGAGGCGTGCGCAGCAAGTACGAGCTTTCGTTTTTGATGATCGATCTGGACCGGTTCAAACAGTATAACGACACTTTTGGTCACATTGCCGGGGATATTGTTTTGCGCAACCTCGCGCAGGTGCTGGTGGAACATTTTAGCCGGCCAGGCGATTTGATCTGCCGTTATGGCGGCGAGGAGTTTTGTATTCTTTTGCCGGATTGCCCCAAGGCCAAAGCCGCCGAACTGGCGGAGAAATTGCGTCAAAAAATGCAGAGTCAGGAAATCATGCTTCGTCGGCAAAAAACGCATGTCACCATTTCGGTGGGGGTCGCCTCTTTTCCTAAAGATGCCCGTTTGAAAGAAGAATTAATTTTTAAAGCCGACGCAGCGCTTTACCAGGCTAAAGAAGGAGGGCGTAACCGCGTATGTTTGGCGTCTTAATTGTCTTAACGCTGGTCTTCATCGGGGTGGTATTTTATCTGGTGAAAATCGTCGTCTTGCAACTGGAACAAAGGGCGGATGAGGATGTTTTAAAATCCAAACAGACCTTTGGGAGCATCATTGATCAAAAAGACAAAGCTTATGCCGAAAAAACCCGATTAGAAAAAGAGGCGGCGCAGATTTTTACCTTGTATGAAATGACCAAGGATATCAGCCGTCACTTTAACGAACAGGAAGCTTTCAATCTTTTTCGTCAGAAACTCAAAGAAAATGTGGTTATGGAAGACTGCCAGCTGGTGGCTGATTTAGCCGATGATGCCAAGGAGCAAATCATTCCCGATGACTATTCTTTGTTCGCGCTCAAAAGCAAGGAACAAAAGCTTGGCTTTCTGATTTACAAAGGCGTGCCGTCCAAAGATAAAGAAAAATTTACGATTCTGGCGCATCAGTTTGCCCTGGCGCTTCGGCGCATACGGCTTTATAAGGATATTGAGCGCCTGGCCGTCACCGATAGCCCGACGGATGTTTATACGAGGCGATATTTTTTGGAACGTTTCGAGGAAGAAATCAAGCGCGCTCAGGTTAAGAAAATTAAACTTTCGTTTTTTATGCTGGATATCGATCATTTTAAGATGGTCAATGACCAGTACGGCCATTTAACGGGTGACTGTGTGTTAAAAGAGATCGGTGTTTTGATCAAGGAAAATATCCGTGAGATCGACATTGCCGGTCGCTATGGGGGCGAAGAGTTTTGCGTGGTTTTACCGGAAACCGATCTGGAAGGAGCCCGTCTGGTGGCGGAACGTATTCGCAAAGCCGCCGAGAAAAGGTTGATCAAGGCTTATGATACTTCCATCCGCATCACTTTAAGCATCGGTATTTCTACCTATCCTAGCGACGGTAAACTGCCGGAGGAGCTCATCGACAAAGCCGACTGGTCGCTGTATCGCGCCAAGGCCCAGGGCCGCAATTGTGTGGTGGCTTTTGGTCTGTATCATCCATCGTAAATTTTAGATTCTCTTTTTTTACCATCCCGCTTGAATCCCTTTTATAATTAAGTTAAAATAATTTTGGTTGGAATTAAGTATTTAATATTATCCAATTTTAGTTTCCGTTTAATTCCTAGCTTAAGGATTTTATGAAGAAGTATGTTGTTGGTGTGGATGTCGGCGGCACCAATATCAAATTGGGTCTGGTGCATCCAGGCGGCCGGGTTATGGCCCGAAGTCATTTCCCCACAAAGCCTTTGAGCTCTTCGAAAAAACAACTGATCGCTGTTTTGGCCGAAGCCATCAAAAAAATAATCACCGTCAACGATTTAAAAATTAAAGACATCGCCGGTATTGGCATTGGTCTTCCGGGCCTGATCGATTATCCCCGCGGCAGGGTTCGTTTTTTGCCGAATATCCCAGGCTGGAGAAATGTCCCCTTAAAAGCGATTTTGCAGAAAAAATTAAACTTACCGGTTTTCATTGATAATGATGTTACATTGATTACGCTGGCGGAATGGAAATTCGGCGCTGGCCGTGGCGTCGAGCATTTGATCTGCCTGACGCTGGGCACGGGGGTTGGCAGCGGTTTGATTCTGGATAATCGGCTTTATCGCGGCGCGGCCAATGCCGCCGGCGAATTGGGCCACCTGCCTTTGAATGAACAGGGCCCCGCCTGCAATTGCGGAGGTTTTGGCTGTTTCGAGACTTACGTGGGCAACCGACGTTTATTTGCCTTAGCCAGCCGGATTATGAATAAACCGAAGATGACCACCCAACAAATGTTTGTTTTAGCCAATCAGGGGCATCCCAAAGCCCTGCGGTTTTGGCGCCAGGTAGCCACGCATATCGGCAACGGTTTGGTGGGGGTTGTAAATTTATTTAACCCAGAGCTTATTATCATCGGCGGCGGGGTTTCCAATAATGAAAAGTTTTTATTTCCAGCCATCAGGGCCGTGATTAAAAAGCGGGCCATGAGCCTGCAGGCTGCGATGGTCAAAATCAGACGGGCCAAGCTGGGGGATGACGCCGGTATAATCGGAGCACAAGTTCTCGTTGATCATGCGAAAAGTCTATAAAATTATTCTGCGTTGTTGTTTTTATCTGCTTGTTTTTGGCAGTTTGTTTTTAATTCCTTCACAGGTTCATTCCTCCAATATTAATCCCGATCATGAAAAAGGTTTCGATTTTAAACAAAAAAATTTTTTGGACATTAAGCCTAAGAATGTTAAATCGGTTCAACTGGAGGCTGATCAGGTACAATTTTCTCAACAGACCAATAAAGCCATCGCCACCGGCCATGTGGTGGTGACGGCCCAAACAACCGTTCTTTACTCGGATCAATTGGAGCTTGAGAAAAGCGTGGGCGAGGCTGTCGCCAGTGGCCACGTGTATATGGACTCGCCTTCGATGCAGGTGGATGCCGATACAGCTACCTACAATTTTAACGAAGGTACCGGTGAATTTCAAAACGCCAGGATTTTTAATGAGCCTTTTCAGATTAAAGGCGAGGTGATCAGCAAGGTCTCAGAGAACCACATGGTCATGCAAGACGGTTTTTTAACCACCTGTGATCATGATATTCCGCATTTTCGCATAGCGACCCATCGCATGGATGTTTATCAGAAAGATAAAGCCGTCGCCAGAGGAGTCACCATGTATTTGGGCAAGGTGCCGGTCATGTATTTGCCTCAATATGTACAGGATTTAAAAAATCGGCCTGTGTTTACCGTAACCCCCGGTTACAGGAAAGATTTCGGAGCGTTTTTATTAACTGCCTTGCATCTTAAACTGTCGGATCATGTGAAGGTTCTTGTGCATGGCGATTTTCGTGAACGTACAGGAATAGCCGAAGGGGCGGATGTTAAGTATGAAACCCCTCGTTTTGGAGCGGGTATTCTACGAACCTATTACACGTATGAGACTCAGATCGCCTCCAATCATTTATGGAATCTTTACAACAGTGCGGGTATTAAAAAAGGGCCAACGATAAGACATGAGCGTTACCGGGTGGAGTGGCGGCACCAGTGGAAGATTGATAAAGACACCAGCGCGATTTGGCAATATTATAAAATCCATGATTATGATTTAAGCAACATGGGTTTTATCAAAAAATATTTTGAGAGGGAATTCAGACAAGGTCCGGATGTGAACACGTACTTTTTGTTAACGCGCAATCTCCCTAAAGGGGCATTGTCTTTTCGTATTGATGCCAGCCGTGTCAACCCCGCTTTACAGGGAGTGGATCATTTCCCGGAAATCAGATACGATTTAGGCGGTCAGCAATTGGGTCATACAAACTTCTATTTAAACACCACGGACACGTTTTCTAACATACAGAACCAACAGCCCGATAATCACATGAAAACCATGCGCATGGACGTGAATAATGAAATTTCTTATCCTAAAAAGATCGCTTTTATAGAATTTCGGCCTTTTGTGGGAGGCGAGCATACTTATTACAGCCGTACCAATGATGTGAATGAACGTTCGGTCGTACGAGGGCAGTTTAAAACCGGGGCGGACTTAACCACGCATTTTTATCGTATGTGGAATTTTCATAAGAATATATGGGGTGTTGACATTAACGGTTTGCGCCATGTGGTGACCCCTTCAGCGACCTACGGTTACGTTCATCGCCCCACCATCAGCGCCAGCCATTTTAACCAGTTTGACAGCATCGATGCGCTGAGTCAATCGCATAGCGTTCATTTATCTTTGGAAAATAAACTGCAGACTAAACGCGGTAAGCAATCCGTGGATTTGCTGCGTACGATTGTGGAAACGGATTATCAATTGCTTAAAACCGAACCGGGCCGCAGTTTTGGACCCGTCACCTCGACGGTTGAATTCATACCTAACAGCTGGCTGAGTTTTAGGGCCGACGAAAATTACGATAATAAGAATAAACGTTGGAATAACGCCAATTTTGATACCTATATTAATGGCGGGGACAAATGGTCCTTTGGGATTGGCAAACGCTATGCCCGCCATGTGGACGACCAGATCACCACCGAGTTAAGATATAAAATTAATCCCAAATGGAAAATCAAGATCTACGACCGTTTTCTAGTTGACAAAGGAACCATCAAAGAAGAAGATTATGCTTTAACTCGCGATCTTCATGAATGGGAAATGGATATCGATTATCATCAGGAAAGAGGAGCAGGAACCGGAATTTTTGTAGTCTTTAGACTTAAGGCCTTCCCGAATATGGGTATTGATCTCTTTTCCGATAGTTTCCATCAACCCAAGGCGGGTTCACAAAGTTCAACCGGAAATTAATTTTAGGAAGCTATATGAATATCGCTATTATTGGTTCAGGATATGTGGGACTTGTGACGGGAGTATGTTTGGCGCATATCGGCCACCATGTGATTTGTGTGGATAATAATCCACAAAAAATCAAGAAGCTTAAAGGAGGCCAGGTGCCTATCTATGAGCCGGGGCTTCAGGAATTGATGCGCGCATGCGTTAAAAAGAAACGGCTTAAATTTACAGGCTCGATTAAAGAGGCCTGTCAGCAATCTTCCGTCATTTTTTTAGCTTTGCCCACCCCTCCTAAATCCAATGGCGACGCGGATTTGACGTATATCGAGAATGCCTCGCGGGAAATTGCCTTGAACATGGATTCTTATAAACTAATCGTCGAAAAATCTACTGTCCCGGCCCAAACCGGTAAGAAAATTCAACGCACCATTCAATTGAATTTACCCAGAAAATTTAAAAAGGGAAATAAAATTCTTCTGGGTTTTGATGTGGCCTCCAACCCCGAATTTTTAAAGGAAGGTTCAGCGGTTCATGATTTTATGAATCCGGATCGGGTGGTCTTGGGGGTGGAAAGCAAGAAGGCGGAGAAAATCTTAAGAGAAATTTATAAGCCGCTTAAAACTAAAATGGTGGTGACCAATATCGCTTCTTCCGAGATAATCAAGCATGCCTCCAATTCATTTTTGACCACGAAAATTTCTTTTATTAATGCGGTGGCGCAAATCTGTGACCGGGTGGGAGCGGATGTGCTCAAAGTGGCAGAGGGCATGGGATTGGATAAACGCATTGGCCGTCAGTTTTTGGATGCCGGCATAGGTTATGGGGGCAGCTGTTTTCCCAAAGACGTGGATTCGTTTATTCATTTGGGTGAAAAGAACGGTTATGATTTTGCGTTGCTCAAAGAGGTCAGGCGCATCAATGACTGGCAGCGCCGTTGGTTCGTACGTTTGATTGAAGAAAAGCTGTGGAACATTAAAGATAAGACCATCGGCGTATGGGGCATTGCTTTTAAGCCCAACACCGATGACATCCGCAATGCCGCCGCCATCGAAATCGTCCGTATGCTTCAGGCCGAAAGGGCACGGGTACGCCTTTATGATCCTAAGGCCATGGACAATGCACGTCATGTCCTTAAAGGGGTTACTTTCTGTGATGATCCTTATGCGGCCACACAAGGTTGCGACTGCCTGCTTTTGCTGACCGAATGGCAGGAATTTAAGGACGTTGATTTCATCCAGGTGCATGAGGCCATGCGCCAGGCCGTTATTTTCGACGGCCGTAACTTCCTTGATGCAGAGCATTTGCGCAGAATGGGTTTTGAATATTTCGCTATCGGCAGAGGCAGGTCGGTGTGAGTAAAAGGTTGCAGCAAAAAATCAAAACCAGGAAAGCCCGGGTGGCGGTGATCGGCTTAGGTTATGTCGGCCTGCCGCTGGCCGTGGCCTTTGCCCGCCGAGGGTTTAAAGTGCTGGGCATTGATACCAATACCCAGCGGGTGGCGCGTATCAATCACTTAAGAAGCTACATTGCGGATGTCAGTAACAGACAGATCGCGGTATTGATTCGTCAGGGTAAGTTTATGGCCTCGACGGACATCGGCTTATTGCAGCAGGCTGATGTCATGATTATCTGCGTGCCGACCCCTCTGAAGCGTAAATACACGCCGGACATTTCTTTCATGGTCAAAGCCGTGCGCAGCATGGCCGGGTATATCCGCAAAGACACGCTTGTTGTTTTGGAAAGCACCACTTATCCGGGCACGACGGAAGAACTGATTAAACCTGAACTGGAAAAAAGCGGCCTTCGGGCAGGAAGAGATTTTTACCTGGCGTTTTCACCGGAGCGTATTGACCCTGGCAACCGGCATTTTAAAGTCGCGCAGATCCCCAAGGTGGTCGGCGGACTGACAGCGCGCTGCACGCGCTTGACCAAACTGTTGTACCGGCAGATCATCACAAGCGTGCATGAGGTCTCCTCACCCAGGGCTGCGGAAATGACTAAATTGTTGGAAAATTCCTTCCGTATTGTCAATATCGGCTGGATCAATGAAGTGGCTCAGATGTGCCATAAGCTTGGCATTGATGTGTGGGAAGTCATCGAGGCCGCGAAAACCAAACCATTTGGCTTTATGCCGTTTTATCCAGGCTTAGGGGTGGGGGGCCACTGTATTCCCGAGGATCCTTTGTATTTGTACTGGAAAGCCAAACGGTATGGATTTAACTCTAAATTCATTAAACTGGCGGCGGATATCAACGCGCACATGCCGCATTATTGTCTGCACCGTCTCGAGGCGCTGTTGGGCAAGCCTCTGGTTGATGCGAAAATTTTAGTGGTGGGGATAACCTATAAAAAAGACGTCAAGGACTTGCGTAAATCCCCGTCGATTAGACTGGTGGAACTTCTCAAACAATATCAGGGTCAGGTGGATTATTATGATCCGCTGGTGCCGTATTTGAAAATTGGCGGCATTGACCTGCAATCCATCCGTCTTGAGGCCAAAACCGTCAAAGGCTACGATGGGTTGGTCATGGCGGTGGGTCACAGCGGTATTGATTATGCTTTGATCCGCCGTCATGCCAAGTTTATTTTCGATATCAAAAACATCTATCAGGGTGTTGGGGATCCTAAAATTGTGAGGTTGTAATGCCTGTAAAAAAAGTTATTTTGATTACCGGCGGGGCGGGGTTTTTGGGCAGCCATTTATGCGACTGGTTTATTGCCAGAGGCTTTTATGTGATCGCCCTCGATAATTTGATCACCGGCTCATCGAAAAATATCGCGCATCTGCTAAGCCACAAACATTTTCGGTTCATGAAACATAATATTTCCAAACCCGTGCGTCTGGGCGGCCGCCTGGATTATGTCTTGCATTTTGCCTCGCCGGCCTCCCCGGTAGATTATATGAACCACCCCATTGAGACCATGATGGCGGGTGCGCAGGGAACACAGAATACCCTGGAGTTAGCCAGAGCCAAAAAAGCCACCTTTATGCTAGCCTCAACGTCGGAGGTGTACGGTGACCCCCTGGAACACCCGCAGAAAGAGAGTTATTGGGGCCATGTCAATCCTAATGGGCCGCGCAGCGTCTACGATGAAGCCAAACGTTATGCGGAGGCCCTGACCTTGGCTTATGAAAAAGTGCATCGGATACCTGTGAAGATCGTGCGTATTTTTAATACTTATGGCCCGCGCATGCAAATCAATGACGGCAGGGTGGTTCCCAATTTTATCGACCAGATTTTGCACCATCGGCCTCTGACGGTATACGGCAGGGGCAATCAGACCCGCTCGTTTTGTTACGTGGATGATCTTATCAAGGGCATTACCAAACTTTTGTTTTCTAAACTATGCGGTCCTGTCAATATCGGCAATCCGCGGGAATTTACCATCTTGGAATTTGCCCGGCTGGTCAGAAAGATTTATAACCCCCAGGCGAAGATTATTTTTTTGCCTTTGCCCCCAGATGACCCCCGACAGCGCTGTCCGGATATCCGTTTGGCCCGTCAAAAGTTGAACTGGGAGCCTAAAATTCCTCTCCAACAAGGGATTCAAATGACCATGGAGTGGTTTGCTAAATATCATCCTTAAGGGGTATGGTTTTTTGAGTTGAATGGCACGGTACACTTAGGCTATACTACAGCGGATTTTAAAGGGACAGATATGGTCACTAAAGAAGATATGGTGGTTTTTGAACAGGAGATCGCCGACATTTTTGCTACCGGCGCTATCCGTGCTCCTGTGCATTTGCGTGCCGGACGCGAAGAGCAGCTGATTAACATTTTTCAGGAGCAGCGGATTAGCGATGACGATTATGTGTTTGGTTTTTGGGATTCCCATGAATTAGCTCTTCTTAAAGGAGTACCGCGCCAGGAACTCAAAGAAGCCATTTTAGATGGTAAAAGCATCTCTTTATGTTTTCCTAAATATAAGATACTTTGTTCGGGGATCGTCGGCAGCTTAATGGGAACTGCCGCCGGGGTGGCCTGGGCTTTGAAGCATCAGGGTCAAAAGGGCCGGGTATTTTTGTTTTGCGGGGACATGTCAGCGGAGACCGGAGTTTTCCACGAGGCGGTTAAATACATTTACAATTTTGATTTACCGGCCACGTTTGTCGTCTGCGATAATGGGGTTAGTGTGATGACCAATACCCGCGAGGTGTGGGGCAATCCTGACCCGTGGTTTAAGGGAACCAAATACGAAAAAAAGATTATTTATTTTAAGTATGTCAACGGCTATCCGCATTCGGGCCTTGGCAAATTAATCAAATTTTAATATGACGACAGCCACCCAATTAAAATATTTTGATGAACTCAAGCGTACCATGGAATGGCTGGCCACACAGCCTAAGGTGATGTTTGTCGGCCAGACCGTGGCTGGCCCTGGGACGTTCATGTTTCAGACCCTGCGCGATTGTCCCAAGGACCGTACCCTTGAGATGCCTATCAATGAGAGTTTCCAGATGCAATTTACGATCGGGCTGGCATTGGCGGGATATATTCCCATTTCCGTTTATCCCCGCCAGAATTTTTTGCTCTTAGCCACCGGGGATATGGCCAATATGCTGGATAAAATTCCGGTGATTTCCGATCGAAAGTGGCCGCTGAAGGTGATCATCCGCGTGGCCACCGGTCCCGATGCGCCGGTGCATCCCGGGCATCAGCATATCGACAATTACGCACAGGGCTTTCGCAACTTGTTTGAATGGATTGAAGTGGTGGAACTTGACAACGCGCAAGATATTTTCCCCGCTTATAAGAATGCTCTGGAACGCACGGATAGAAAATCAACCCTGATCATTGAGCACGGCAATTTTTACAATGAAGAATATTATGCCAGGCGCATGATCACAAGCCGAAAGAAACATCCTTAAAAAATGCAACGCGACAGCCGTATTGTGATTATCGGCCATCAGGACAGTTTAGAAAATTCCCTCCGGAATTATTTCTTTTCTCGTCATTTTAAGCACGTCTATACCAATACCCGAAATCATCTGGATGTTTTATCTGGGGCGAAGGTGCAGAAATTTTTTAAAGATATCCGTCCGGAATATGTTTTTTTAGGCTCCATTCGCTCTGGTGGTATCGCGGCCAATCAGAAATACGCGGCGGAATTTATTTATGAAAATCTGGAGGCCCAAGACAATATTATTCACAGCGCTTATCAGGCCAAGGTTAAGAAGTTAATTTATTTTGCCGCCTCTTGTATTTATCCGAAGATGGCCCGTCAGCCGATTCAAGAGAGTTCGCTTTGGACGGGAGTGATGGAGCCTACCAGCGAGCCCTATGCGGTGGCCAAATTAGCCGGAGTCAAATTATGCCAGACGTACCGCAGGCAGTATGGATTGGATGTGATGGCGATTGTACCGGCAACTCTTTATGGCCCTGGAAGTGATACGAATATAGACACCGCCCATGTGATGGGGGCGCTGATCGCCAAGTTCCATCAGGCGGTGCGTCAGAATCAGAAACGGGTTATCGTTTGGGGAACAGGAAAGCCTCGACGGGAATTTTTATACGTGGATGATTTTGTGCAAGGGGTTCTGTTTTTGATGAAGAATTACCGTTCCCAGGAGCTGATTAATTTGGGTGTCGGCTCGGATGTTAGCGTCAAACATTTGGCCCAGCTGATAGCTAAGATCAGCGGTTTTAAAGGAAAAATTGTTTTTGATGCCTCCCAACCCGACGGAGCCAGGCGTAAACTGCTTAACAACAGCCGCGTGCGTCGCTTGGGTTGGAAGCCAAAGGTATCTTTAGAAGAAGGTGTTCGTCAAACGTACGATTGGTATAGAAAGGAAATCAGATGAAGATTCTTGTCACGGGCGCGGCCGGTTATATCGGTTCGGTCTTGGTACCGCGTCTATTGAACGAAGGACATACGGTGGTGGCGTTGGACAATTTTATGTACAGTCAAACATCCCTGTTGGATGTTTGTTATCACGATACGCTCACCATTGTCCGCGGCGATGTGCGCGACAAGAATTTAATGGACAAATGGGTCAAAGGAGCGGATGCGATTTTTCCCTTGGCTTGCTTGACCGGTGCGCCCTCATGCGCCAAAGACCCTGCAGGGGCACAGGCCATTTTGTATGATTCGATTGCGGATATGCTCAAAATCACCAGCCCTAACCAGAGGATTATCTTCCCAACCACCAACAGTGGTTATGGCCTCGGTCAGAAGGGTAAACATTGCATGGAAGAAACGCCGTTGCGGCCCATTTCTCTTTACGGGAAATTGAAGGTGGATGCCGAAAAAGCCATCCTCGATGCCGGTGGCATTACCTTGCGTTTGGCCACGGCCTTTGGTGTTTCCCCGCGTATGCGCCTGGATTTATTGGTCAATGATTTTACCTATCGTGCGGTATATGACCGGTTTGTGATTCTTTTTGAAGCGCATTTTCACCGTAATTATATCCATGTGCGTGACATTGCCAAGGCTTTTATCCACGGGCTCAATCATTTTGACAAGATGAAGAAGCAACCCTATAATGTCGGCTTAAGCGACGCTAATTTGACGAAGCTGGAATTATGTCAGGAGATTAAAAAATTCGTTCCTGATTTTTATTTCGTCGAAGCGACCATCGGTGAGGACCCGGACAAACGCGACTACATCGTCAGTAATGAGAAGATCGAGAAAACCGGTTTCAAGCCGGAGGTGTCTTTGTCCAAAGGTATTCAAGAGCTGATCAAAGGCTATCAGGTCATCAAGAGAAATCAGTACGCCAATATTTAAGACGTATTTATGGAAAAAAATACATGAAAGTTACTTTATTGATTCCGACCCTCAATGAGATAGACGGTATGAAAACCATTATGCCGCTGATTAAGAAAGAATGGTACGACCAATTGCTGATTGTGGATGGGAATTCTACCGATGGGACGATTGAGCATTGCAAACAACAGGGCTATCCGCTTTACATCCAGCAAAAGAAGGGCATGCGCCACGCGTATGGGGAAGTATGGGACAAGATCACCGGCGACATTGTTTTGACCTTCAGCCCTGACGGCAACTCCATACCTGAACTTATTCCCGAATGTATTAAGAAAATGAAAGAGGGTTATGACATGGTCATCGTGTCCCGGTATGCTCAAGGGGCCAAGAGTGATGATGATGATACCATTACTGGATTTGGTAATTGGGCCTTTACGACGATGATTAATATATGCCACGGCGGCCATTATACCGACGCTATGGTCATTTACCGGGCCTATAAGAAGAATTTGGTTTATGATTTGGGGTTAATGAAGGATGAGGCGTTTGAAAAGGAAGAAAAACTTTTTAAGACATGTGTCAGTTGGGAACCCTTGTTGTCCATCCGCGCAGCTCGCCGAAAACTCAAGATTGCCGAAATCCCGGGGGATGAACCGGCGCGTATAGCTGGTGAGCGTAAACTGCAGATTCTGCCCTGGGGCGCGGTTTTTTTGTATCAGGTCATCAGGGAAATGTTTGTCAATCCCTCGACTTACTCTCGGGATTGATCCCGAGTGAAATCGAGGGATCAAGAAATATTAATGAAAATTCTTAAGGATATTCATGAAACAACTTGATGTTCTTTTTATCCATCCTAATACGGCCCAGCGCGTTTATCAGGACTTGGCCGTCCATTATTCGGCCATTGAACCGCCTATTTGGGCAGGGATGCTGGCAGGCCATTGCCGTCTCAAAAATTTTTCCGTCGATATTTTAGATTGTGAAGCTTTATATTTAACGGATGAACAGGCCGCCCAACGCATTCAAGAAATTAATCCCCGTCTGGCTTGTTTTGTGGTGTATGGTCAACAGCCTTCCGCCAGTTCCCAAAACATGGAGGGGGCGACAACCCTGGCCGCTATGCTTAAAGATTATGCCCCGTCTATCAAGGTGCTTTTTGTCGGCGGGCATGTGGCAGCCCTTGCGCGCGAGGTTTTGGAGAAACATAGTTCCATTGATTTTGTCTGCCAGAACGAAGGGGTCTATACCATTTCCAATTTATTGAAGACCAATTTGAAAGACAAGTTGGATTTGGTGGATGGCTTAGGCTTTCGTGAGGAGGGCGGTATGGTGTTGAATAAACCCTCTCCCATTGTGGCTAAAGCAGATTTATCCGTTGAACTGCCCGGCATCGCCTGGGATTTATTGCCGGTCAAGAATTACCGTACGGCGTTGTGGCATTCGTACTCTAACGTTTCCACTCGTCAGCTATTTGCGGCCTTGTATACGAGCCTGGGCTGTCCCATGAAGTGTTCATTTTGCATGATCAATATCATCAATCGTCAGGAGAACGAGTTTTCCGACGGAAGCGCTGTGTTCCGTTATTGGGAACCAGAGCATATCATCAAACAGTTCGATTTCTTTGCCGAACAGGGCATTATTAATATTAAGATTGCCGATGAGCTTTTTGTCTTGAACCCCAATCATTTTATGAAACTTTGTCAGCTCATCATCGAACGCGGGTATAAATTTAATATTTGGTGTTACTCGCGGGTCGATACGGTGAAGGATCATTATCTGGAGACGCTTAAAAAGGCCGGCGTGAATTGGCTGGCCTTAGGCATTGAAAGCGGTAATACGCGTGTGCGCAAGGATGTGACCAAGGGCCGTTTTGAAGATACGGACATCCGTAGTGTGGTCAATAAAATCCGTGAACACGGCATCAACGTGATCGGTAATTATATTTTTGGTCTGCCCGAAGACGATATGGCCAGTATGCAGATGACGTTGGATTTGGCCATGGATATGAACACCGAAGAAGCTAATTTTTATTCGGCCATGGCTTATCCGGGAAGCCCTCTTTACGGCATTGCTAAGAAAGAAGGGTGGAAACTGCCCTCAACTTATGTAGGATTCTCCCAGCACTCGTATTATACCCAGCCATTACCGACGAAGTATTTGACCGCCGAGCAGGTGCTGGCGTTTCGCGACGGGACATGGATGAAATATCACACGAGTCCTAAATTTTTAGCTCTTTTAAAGCAAAAGTTCGGCCAGGTGGCCGTTGATGAAACTTTGAAGTCCACTAAGATCAAATTAAAACGTAAAATTTTAGAGACGGAGAATATTCTACCCTCCCCTACAGGGATCAAATGATCATTTCCCGCACGCCTTTCCGTGTATCTTTTTTCGGCGGGGGCACAGACTACAACGGTTGGTTTCAAGAGCATAAAGGGGCGGTGCTTGCGACCACCATTGACAAGTACTGCTACATCACTTGCCGTTACCTGCCGCCTTTTTTTGAACACAAGTCGCGCATTATTTATTCCAAAATGGAGCATGTGCACGGCATTGATGATATTGATCACCCTTCCGTACGTGAGGTGTTGCGTTTTTTAAACATCAAAGAAGGCATTGAAATCCACCACGATGGGGACTTGCCCGCCCGCACGGGTTTAGGATCCAGTTCTTCGTTTACAGTCGGGCTTTTGAATTCGTTATATGCCCTTAAAGGTGCGATGGTCACCAAAGAGCGTTTAGCGACAGAAGCCATTGATATTGAGCAAAACAGGATTAAAGAAAATGTCGGCTGCCAGGACCAGACCTTGGCGGCGTACGGCGGTTTTAATTACATCGAATTCGGCGGCCCCAACCATTTACGCGTACAGCCTTTGACAATATCCACGGCGCAATTGAACCTGCTGCAGGAGCATTTGATGCTGTTTTTTACCGGTTTTTCGCGCTCTGCCTCGCAAATTGCGGCGCATCAGGTTAAAAATATTCCTCATAAAAAAGCCGAACTGAATCGTATGTATGAGATGACGCAGGAAGCGGTGCAAATTCTCAACAGCAATAATTTGTTGGCTTTCGGCCGGCTGCTGGGTGAAGGCTGGAAATTAAAACGGACTTTGTCGGATAAGATTTCCACCGCCCATATTGATGAACTTTATGAGGGCGCCATCCGTGCCGGTGCCATCGGCGGCAAGCTGCTGGGCGCTGGCGGCGGCGGGTTCGTGCTGTTATTCGTCGAGCCGCAGAGAAAGCCTAAAGTCCGCGAAGCCTTAAAAAATCTTCTGGAAGTTCCCATCAAATTCGAGAATTTAGGCAGTCAGATTATTTTCTATCAACCCGACAGCGGTCTTGTGAAATAAATATGTTTTCCGATGTGGTCATTCTCTGCGGCGGTTTAGGCAAACGCCTTAAAGGCGTGACCGGCGGGGCGCAGAAAGTTTTAGCCAAAATCGACGGTAAACCGTTTATCAGCGTGTTGATTGATTACATCGCCTCCCAGGGGGGCAAGCGTTTTATCTTGTGTACCGGTCATGATGCCCAGGGCGTGGTCAAGTCATTGAAAGGCGCGCATCCTGGTTTGACAATTGTATTCTCGAAGGAAGATGAACCTTTGGGTACTGGTGGAGCGATCAAAAAAGGAGCACGGTTAGTTAAGTCCAAGCAATTTATCGCCATGAATGGGGATTGTTTTTGTATGATCGATTACAAGCAGCTTCTTGCGTACCATTTAAAGCAGCAGGCCAAGGCAACGCTGGCAGTGACTAAGCTCGATGATACCCATGATTACGGCACCATTGAAATTGACACAAAGAAGCGCATTACCGCTTTTAAGGAAAAACAGTCGGGATTAGAAAGTGCGTTGGTTAATACCGGCACCTATTGTTTTAATAAGGATGTATTTTCCTGGGTGGAAACCGAGGAGAAATTTTCCCTCGAATATGATTTTTTTCCTTATCTGGTGGAACAAGGTTTTTACGCATTCGAAGTTGAAAATAAATTTATCGACATTGGCACGCCCGAGCGCTACGCGTGGGCGAAGGAGCATTTGAAAGGGTTATCGCGATGAAAGCAGCAGATTTTAATAAAGCCACGGCGGTTAACGACGGGCAGGAGGCCAAGAAAGCGGGCTATAAAGTTCCGTTCGGCACCGTGTCCATTACGGACAAAGCCAAGAAGCTTATTGATGAGGCTATTGATCATCGCTGGCTGACCAAGGGCAAATACGTCAAAGAGTTTGAAGAGAAATTCGCCGCGCTTTTTGGCGTCAAATACGGCATTGCGGTTTCTTCAGGGACAGATGCGGATGCCATTGCCTGTGCGGTGCTTTATGATTTTGGCGCACAGCGTGCAGATGAAATTATCATCCCGGCATTGACGTTTGTGGCCACCGGTAATGCCGTGCTGCAGGCTGGGTTTAAGCCGGTGTTTGTGGATGTCAAACGCGAGACCCTCAACATTGATCCGGATAAGATCGAAGCCGCCATCACCAAACGCACGCGTGCCATCATGCCCGTGCATTTGATGGGTAAACCGGCGGATATGGACAAGATTGTGAGTATTGCCAAGAAGCACAAGTTGTATGTCATCGAGGACGCCGCGGAAGCGCATGGGGCGCAATATAAGGGAAAGAAGATTGGCGCCATCGGGGAGATGGCCTGCTTCTCTTTATATGCGGCGCATATCATCACCACCATCGAAGGCGGCATGATCATCACCAACAATGAGTCCATGGCCCAGGCGGCGCGATCTTTACGCAACCATGGTATCGACGGCAAATTTCGTTTCAAACGCATCGGGTTTTCCGCCAAGATGAATGAGCTCGAGGCTGCCGTGGGCTTGGGTAACATTGATATTTTTCACGATATATTGGAAAAACGCCGCCGTAACGTGCGTTATTTGATGAAGCAATTTGCAAGGTTTGAGAAATATTTCTGGTATCTGAAAGAAGACAGCCATGAGGTTTTAGGGCCGCACGCCTTTTCCATCATCGTCAAGCCTGGCCTTAATTTCACCAAAGACGAATTTGTGACCTTCCTCGAGAAAGAGGGAGTGGATTCACGCAATCTGTTCTATTCCATTCCTACCCAGACGGACAGTTATCAAGGAATGGGGTATAAACTCGGTGATTTTCCCCAAAGCGAATACTGTTCCGACCAGGGCACGCATATCGGCTGTCATCAGGACATCGAGCAGAACCAGCTGGATCATGTCGTCCTAACGGTTGAAAAATTCCTTAAATCTAAAGGCCATCAAGTTTAAATCATGCGCATTGCCATCAATGCCCGATCGATTCTTCTTGCCAACCGTACCGGTATCGGACGCTACACTTATCATCTTTTAAACAGTTTTGGGCAGATCGACCAGCAGAATGAATATTGGCTTTATGCCCGAAAAAATTTTTTCGACCGCAAACGCCGTTGGCCGCAATTTTCTTATCCCCATTTTAAAGTCAGGGCTGATGTTTTAGGTCTTGGCCCAGACCGTTGTCTTAAGGGGGTAGATATTTATCACGCCCCAAGCCCGGAGGCGCTGACGATCCACGGCCCTAAGATCGTCGTGACCATCCATGATTTGATTTACAAAATCCACCCCGAAACACACACCCTAGAAACGATTGAAGCCACCAGCCGGCAGATGGAGGGGATCATCAAGTTTGCCGATAGGATCATCTGTGTTTCTGGGAGCACCCGCCGTGACCTGCACCGGTTTTTTGGTTTACCTCAGGAAAAAAGTTGTATGATTTATAATGGTGTTGATCACAGCGTATTTTATCCGTTGCAGCCCGACGAGCGGCGTGCGGCTATGGACCGATTGAGGGGTTTGGGTATAAAGACACCTTATCTGCTTTACGTGGGAACTATTGAGCCTAGAAAAAATTTAACCGGTTTGCTCAAAAGCTTTGCTTTGTTAAAATCAAAAAAAGATTTCGCGGGTCAATTGGTGGTGGCGGGGATGAAAGGCTGGATGATGGCCGCGGTGGCGCCAATGATCAAGGAGTTGGGACTCAGGGATGAGGTGATTTTCACCGGTTTTGTCAGCGATGCGCAGCTGCGTGAATTGTACAATTTGGCCGAGGCGTTTGTCTTTCCGTCGCTGTATGAGGGGTTTGGTTTTCCCATTGTGGAAGCATTTTGCTGCGGGACGCCGGTGGTGACCTCTAACACGTCCTCCTGCGCAGAAATTGCGGGGGGCTGTGCTCTGACGGTAGATCCTCGACAAGTACCGCAAATAGCTCAGGCGATTCAACGGTTATTAGAAGACCGTGTGTTTAACCAAGAATTGCGCCAAAAAGCCATCAAGAAAGCCCAGGAATTTTCTTTCCTGAAAACTGCCCAAGAAACCCTAAAAGTTTATGAACAGTTGGCTCCCTTGAAGGAGAGAGCTCATGCATAATTTTTTAACACGATCACCGCGATGGACCGATGCCCTGATCTTAATTATTTTTACCATATTACTGACCATCCATCCCTATTACCTGAATAACCGTATCAATGTGTTTGAATTGGGTATCTATTTGCCCGGTATCAATGCTATTTTGCACAGCATGGTACCTTTCAGGGACTTTTTCCATTTACGTGGGCCGCTGGAACTTTATGCACCGGTTTGGTTGATGAAAATATTCGGTGTCCATATGCAGGTCCTGTGTGCCTATTTTTATGTCGGTAATGTTTTGTGTTTGGTCATGATTGTTTTGATCGCCCGCGAGTTTATCCGTTCCAGGTATATCTTCTATATGATGATTCCCGTCATCATTGCCCGTACTTATCCCCGGGTAGTTTTTATGATCTGGGGAGGCATGCGTTATGCATTCGGATTGATGGCCATTTTTTGTTTGATCAAATTCTTAAAGAGCCGGCGATTATGGTGGATGGCGGGCGCAGGCCTCATGAGCGCATGGGCCGGATTAATCAGTATCGAAATGGGAGTTTATACGGTAGCTGCCATCCTGGGATGTCTTTTGGTTGCCTGGGTGGGGCGTTTCAAACCATCGGAAGAAACCGGGCGTGGTTTTATTTATTTTATAGGAGGAGGATTTTTAGGACTCGCTCCTTGGGTCATTTACAGCTTACAACAGCACGCTTTCCTTCCTTATTTGGATGCGGTGATGGCGGTGGTGGGCCCTAAATCATCGGTGCTCGATTCGCATTTGGTTTCTATTTATCCGCATAATTTTCCCGAAGCTTTCGCAGCCATGATTAATCCCGTCCATATCAATTTCAGGCACATGACACCTTCTTATACGTATTTATTCCTCTTAGGTTATTTGATTGTCCGATGGCGCAAAGGAGGGCGGGAGCCATGTGAACTTGGTCTTTGGGGCTTAGGGATTTACGGTTTTATTATGTACAATACCGCTTTTCGTGCCATCTGGGCTGCCCAATTTGAAATGGCTCTCATGCCCGAGAAGGTCATTTATTTCTTTTTAGTAGAAGCATTCGTTTTATGGTTATGGAGCAAAAGAGAGGCAGCGCCTGATTGGGGCAGATCCCTTATTTATATCTTTGTGATGGGATTATTCATTTTTTCTTGCGCCTACACCTTGCAGCGGTACCATAAACGCTTTTGGTCCTATCAATACACCCTTAATACTTTGACGGGCAAAAACAATGATTATCTCAAACGTTGGGATAAGCATGAACAATATGGTCAATTAAACATAGAGCGGGCCCGGGGAATCTGGGTTCCCGTTGATCAATATAATGACTTGAATCAAATATCCAATTTTATTACTCAAAAGACCAGTCCTGATGATGTCATTATGATGTTTCCGGAACTGGGGACGTACAAC
The DNA here is from genome assembly GCA_016201795.1 of Candidatus Omnitrophota bacterium. GTDB lineage: Bacteria > Omnitrophota > Gorgyraeia > Zapsychrales > Fredricksoniimonadaceae > JACQCF01. The sequence continues at coordinate 54,232 of JACQCF010000002.1, forward strand.
TTTTTATTTGACCGTCCCTTTTTGGGCCGTTTCCCCATTGTGACATTCACCTGGTTTAATGACCATTGGTTTGAGGAATACCTCGGCGACCTCAAGTCTTTGAAAACCAATTACATCATTGTGCAGAAACGTATGCCCGAGGATTGGTACAAAGTATATCTGGGATATGCACCTAACAAAATTAAATATCAACAAATGCTAGAGACTATTCATCGTTTTTACGTACCTGTGGCCCAGACAGAGGCAACCTGGATTTATCAAAGGAAATGAGCATGAGTAAAATTTGGTCTAAGCGCGTTTATAAAATGCACGGGTTTTTCAATTACGTGTATTCACTTTTGATGCTGCGTTACACTGCGTTCAATCTTTCCTTGTTGCACCGCCGGCTGGAGTGTGCCATTGACCGCATGCATATCGGCTGCGGTGACGTCATTCTCGATGGTTGGTTGAATGTGTTATATGAACGCAGGCAGGAATACGATCGTCTTATAAAAAAAGGCCGCGGCTGGTTTTTGAATTATGATTTGCTTAAGGCCTGGCCGGTCAAAGACAATAGCCTTGCCTTTGTGGCTGGCAGCCATGTGATTGAGCATTTGGATTTAAATGATGGGCTGAGGCTGGTTCAACAGGCTTATCAAGCGCTCAAAGGCGGCGGCGTCATCCGTTTAAGCTGCCCCGATATGGAAATATATGCGCGCCATTATTTAGCCAGGGACGAAGCTTTCTTTAATCATCCTTTAATTCGTGAATGGTGTACGTTCAAGGCTGCCGAAACACATGGTCAAATTTTTATGGCTAAAGCCTATGACAGCGGCGGGGCACATAAATGGTTTTATGATTATGAGTCTTTAAAAAATATCCTTGAACGTGCCGGTTTTGTTGAGGTCAAAAAAGTTGGACACCTGCAAGGGGCAATGCCTGATTTGCCGCTTCTTGAGCCGGCGGCACGTGAACTGGAAACCGTTTATGTGGAGGCCGTCAAACGTTGAAAGTCAGCGCCTTTACCATTGTCCGCAACGCGGTCAAGTTCCATTACCCCATCGCTCAGTCCATACAATCGATTTTGCCCATTTGCGATGAATTTATCGTCAATGTGGGCGATAGCGAGGATAGAACGCTGGATTTGATCCGCTCCATCCCAAGCTCCAAAATTCGTATTATCCAAACCCAATGGAATATGAGGAAGGGCTCGATGGTCCTTTCCGAACAGACCAACATCGCCCTGAAAGAATGCAGAGGGGATTGGGCATTTTATCTGCAAAGCGATGAGGTGATCCACGAAAATGATTTGTCGCGCTTGAAGCAATGGATGCAGCGTTTCTTGAAAGTTGACGGAGTGGATGCCTTGCGTTTTAAATGGCTGCATTTTTACGGTAGTTATTGGCGCTACCGCATTGATGCGGGGTGGTATCAGAAACAAGACCGTATTATCCGTAACAACGGCCAGATCGAATCCTATGGGGATGCGTTTGCGTTTAGGCGTCGTGACGGGCGGCCGCTATGCAGCCGGCCAACGGGGTGTTTATTGTACCATTACGGCTGGGTCAATACCGTCGAAGATATGAAGGGCCGCTGCCATAATGCGGCGCAAATCGGTTATCAGGATGCAAACAAATTACAATCGTTGGAAGGCGGTTGGGGAGACTTGAGCCGTTTCCCGGCGTATTTTGGTACGCATCCATTGGTCATGAAGGACTTGATTGCCAGGCATGCCCTCAGCGTGCAGGATTGGGCAAGTGTCAGCCGTCAATTTTGGTGGAACCCTCTGTTTTGGATGCGCCTGCGGCACAAGACATCCCGGCGTATCAGAGAGAAAATCACATGAGGGAAAATTTCTTTTTTAAAAAACCAACCGGTTGGGACGTGTTGGCCATGGCACTTTTGGTGGTCTTTGTCACATACCAGCCGTTTTATATGCAGCATGAGATTATCATGATGGAAACCGGTATTCATCTGCCGGCGATTAACGCGTTGTTTCATGGGTTGGTGCCATACCGTGATTTCTTTTTCTTGCGTGGGCCAATAGAACTTTATATACCTGCGGTCATGATGAAAATTTTTGGCGTTAATTCCGCCCTACTGCCGGCATTTTATTATGGAGGAACTATTCTGACCCTTATTTTATGCGTGATACTTGCCGGTGAGTTGTTTCGTTCACGTTTGATTCTTTATACCATGGTTCCGGTTTTTGTGGCCCGCACTTTCCCACGGATTGCTTATTATTATTGGGGAGGACTGCGTTACGCTATGGGGTTTTTGGTGCTATTGTTCCTGTTTTATTTTTTCAAAACCCAGCGTCGCCGTTGGATTTTTTTAACGGGTATGATGTGCGCCTTATCCGCACTGACCACACCGGAGGCGGGGCTTTCCACAGTTTTAGCAGTGCTTGCGGCGTTGGTGTGTGCTTTTGGTTTTCAAGTCTGTGACCGGCATTTTCTGTGGCGATGTTTTTGGGTTTTTTGTGCCGGTTTCGCAATCGTCATTGTTCCTTATGTGGTGTATTTGATTCAAACCGGTTCTTTTCATGCATTGGTGGAGTCGACGTATGTGGTGGTAACACTCATGGTTGATGCGTTTCCAGGCGCTGCGGGCATTAAACCTGAAACACCTCTGCAGTTTTTAGTGGCCTGCATTCCTGGAACAAAATTTTTTAAATACATGAGTGTGCTGTGGTGCTATCTATTCTTTGCGGTGTTCTTGTGGTATAAAGCTCGTTATAAAAAGCTGGATTGGGTACACGCATTTCTGATAGGAGTTGCCGTTTATGGCTTGGTATTGTACGCGGCGGCGTTTCGTAAAATTGAAGGCCATCATTTTGAGATGGCCCTGCAGGTGGAGAAATTTATTTATTTCTTTTTGATGGAATGCGCCATACTGTATATGTGGACGCGGTGGGCAACGCTTCATATTACCTTTGCGTGGCGCCGGCGATTAGTTTATGGTATGGCCATGGGGGTATTCCTTTCTTCGGTCGCCTACGCGTTGAATAGATTTGACCACCGTTTCACGATGATGAAGCTCATTGAGAGACAAGTTTTGCATAAAAAGAAAGTGAAAGGTTTATCAGTGCTGGAGGGTCAGGAAACTGCCGTTTTGAACATTGAGCGGGCCCGTGGCCATATTGTGCCCCGCTGGCAGGAAGAGGAGATCAAAGGGGTAGTTGAATTTTTAAAAATGCACACCCGCACTGATGAAGCGGTTTTTTGCTTTCCTGAATTGGGGAATTTTAATTTTTGGGCGGATCGGCCCTTTGTCGGCCGTTTTCCGATTGTCACATTTACTTGGATGTATGAGCCCTGGTATCAGGAACTTTTGGCGGATTTTCAAAAAACCAGGCCGCATTACGTGGTGATGACGCATTTAGGCCACCGGACTTTTCCGCAACTTTGGTATTTTCGTAATCCGCAAAACCAAGAGCGTTTTGAGCAAATGACACAGCTCATTTTAGCCAATTATGCGCCGGTCCAGTCATTTGAGTCGGTAGCCATTTATGAACGCAAGGACAGGAGATGAACATGAAATTGCATGTGGGCTGTGGGACTAATAAAATACCCGGGTGGGTCAATATCGACGCTGTTGAAAGCTGCCAGCCCGATCTTATCCATGATTTAAGCAAGCCCCTGCCTTACCCCGATTTGTCAGCGGACGAGCTCAGGGCTGAGAGCGTTCTGGAACATTTCGACAAATACATGAGGTATTGCGTGTGCAGTGACTGGGTAAGGGTGTTGAAGGTAGGAGGGTTTATCCATATAGGCGTGCCGGATTTCAAAAAGCTGCTGTTTCGTTTTTTTAAATTCCGTTTTGATGATTTCGTCGACACTTTTTTCGGCGAGAATATGTGGGAGTCAGAAATTTATATCGGGCATTTCGGCAATCATAAATGGGGGTATTCACAAAAGTCCTTAACGGCATTTCTGGGGCAATTCGGCATTGAACCGGTGGAGGTCAAAACCATAGGGTTAAATATTCATTTTGTAGGTCGTAAACTTAAGCATGTGTCCACCCGGGACATGGACCAGTGGAAGATTTATTCTCATAACAACAAATTCGGCGCACCCCGTCATTACCTGACGTTCGCCGAGGTTAAAGCGAAAATCAATGAGTTTCAGAAAGATTCTGCTTATTAATCCTTACGGCATCGGGGATGTGTTGTTTACCACTCCCGTTGTGGGCAATTTGCGTAAAAGCTATCCGCAGGCTTTTATTGGCTATATCGCTAACCGTCGGGCTTTGCCGGTGGTGGAAAGCAATCCCAAAATCAATCACGTTTATGTGTATGAGCGTGATGAATTTAAGGACGATTTTGTCCGTCGCTGGGTGAGTCTTTTTCAAGATATACGACGACAAAAATTCGATGTTGTTTTTGATTTCTCTTTGAATGCTTCCTTTGGATTTTTGAGCATGATTTGCGGCATAAGCAAGCGTATTGGTTATGATTACCGAGGTCGGGGCTGGCTTTTAACGGATAAAATTCGGTTAGAAGGCTATGAAGCAAAGCATGTGGTGGAATATTATCTGGATTTATTGACGAAACTTGACGTACCGGTGCAAGATCGCTCTTTGGAGTTTTTGATTGACCAGCAACATCAGCAATGGGCTAAAGATTGGATTAAAACCAAAGGGATTTCATCCAATCAACCAATCATTGCCCTCATCCCTGGCGGGGGAGCCAGCTGGGGCAAGGATGCCAGCCAGAAACGCTGGCCCGCCGGGCAATACGCGCTTTTGGTGGATAAAATTATTGCAAAATCAAACAGCGCCGTTATACTGATGGGCGATCAAAAAGAGCAGTTGTTGTGTCAAGAATTTGCCCGCCGATGCTCTTATCCCGTCTTTGATGCGGTTGGAGGTACAACCCTTTTGCAGATGGCTGCCTTACTGCAACAATGCCGTCTGGCGATTGTTAATGACGGAGGACCTTTGCATGTGGCGGTGGCGTGCGGTGTCAAGACGGTTTCTATCTTTGGTCCGGTGGATCCGGTGGTTTACGGCCCCTACCCATCGTCGGGACATATTTTTATTCAAAAAGGACTGCCTTGCCAGCCGTGTTACCGTCAGTTTCGCCGGGCCGCCTGTAACCATATCAGCTGTTTGAGGGACTTATCAGTCGATGAGGTTTACGATAAAGTAGAGAGATTTTTAGTTGATTGAGTCCCGAGCCTGTCGAGGGATAGAAAGGTCGAGGCATTATTATGAGCGTTCCGTTTATTGATTTTAAAGAACAACACCGCCTGATCCAAAACGAGGTGGATACGGGTTTTAAAAAAGTTTTTGAAAAAGGCGATTATATTTTAGGCGAGCAAGCTGTTATCTTCGAGGGCGCTTTTGCTAAATATTGCGATTGTGCTTATGGGGTGGGTGTCAATTCCGGTACCGACGCGTTGTATTTGGCCCTTTGCGCATTGGATATTGGCCCAGGTGATGAAGTGATTGTGCCTACCTTCACTTTTATTGCTACGGCATTGTGCGTTTCGTTTTGCGGTGCTCAAGCGGTGTTCGTCGACGTTGAGCCGGATACTTACAACATTGACCCTCAGGCATTCGCCAGGGCCATTACCAAGAAAACTAAAGCGGTGATTCCAGTGCACATCTATGGTCAGCCGGCGAACATGAATGAAATCTCTGCCATTGCCCGCAAGCACGATATTAAGGTGGTTGAGGATGCAGCTCAGGCCCATGGTTCGCGTTATCAGGGCAAGCGCGCGGGATCCCTGGGGGATGTGGCGTGTTTCTCTTTTTATCCGACCAAAAGTCTGGGCGCTTGCGGGGATGCCGGAATGATTGTCACCAACGACAAGGCGATTTATCAGAAGGCGCTGATGCTGCGCGATTACGGCAGAAAGGGCCGTTATGAACATAAGATTAAAGGGCATAATTCCCGTCTGGATACTCTGCAAGCGGTGGTGCTCAATGCCAAATTAAAACATCTGGATGCATGGAATACTTTACGCGCCCAAAACGCTGTTTATTACAATGAGCTTCTTAAAGGCGTCAAAGGCGTGGTCACGTCGGTTGTCAAAAGTGACCGTACCCACGTTTATCAGACGTATGCCGTGCGGGTGGCCAACCGCGATAAGGTCATGGAAGGGATGAAGGCCAAAGGAATCAGCGTCCTTATCCATTATCCGATTCCTCTACACCTTCAGGAAGCCTATCAAGAGTTAGGTTATCAAAAAGGAGCTTTTCCCTTCGCGGAAGCCGTGGCTGATGAGATCATGTCTTTGCCGATGTTTCCTCACATGAGCAGGGAGCAAATTGAAACCGTGGTGAGGGCTTTGAAAGAATCTTTATGAACAAGGCTTTGCATATTTGCGACAGGTTGATGTACGGCGCTTTGCTGGTGCTGGTAATTTTTATTCCCTATTCGCTGGCCATGATCGAAGCATGTCTGTTGACGATAATACTAGCTTGGGTACTGAAACATTGGTTATTATGGAAAGCCAATCCACAACGAGGATTTTGGGCGGCCTATCGTTTTTCGCCCAGCGGGATGGAATGGCCCTTAATCGTCATAGGGTTTCTCATCGTTGCGACCTTACCGTGGAGTCATGCTCCTGCTTTGAGTTTAAAGAAATTCTTCTCAAGGTTTCTGCAGCAGGCATTTTTGATGTATGCCGTCGTTGAGATTGTCAAGACCCATCGGCGTTTATACGGGGTCATGGCAACCTTATTGCTGACGCTTTTTGTGGTCAATGCGGATATTTTTGTGCAGTATATGCGAGGCTACAGTTTTATTTATCATACCCCGCTGACGTCTGGGCGGGTGTTGGGGCCGATGCATCACCCCAATGATTTGGGGACGTTGCTGGTGATGGTGTTGCCTGTGGTGTTGGCTTTGATCATCACACACCGTTATTGGATTCCATTGTTATGGTCTCGTGCGACGCAGGTGTCCCGTGGCTTATGCACCATGGGGACGGTGGCGGAGGTGGTGTTGTTTTTACTATTGGTCATCGCGCTTGGGTTAACGGCTTCGCGGGGGGCATGGATAGCTTTTGCGGTGAGCATGGTTGGCCTAGGCGTTTGTTTGAAACGGTATTGGTCAACTGTTTTACTTATTTTGATGCTGGTTGTGGTATTTTGGGTCTTTTGGGGACATAGCCTGCATCAGCGTCATGATATTCAAGATGTTTCTTTAGGAACTCAGACTAAGTACAGCAGTATAAGCCTATCTCCCCAGTATGAGAAGAGTCTGTTGGTTTTTTTCAATCCTTCGGGCCGGTATTTCTATTGGGAAACAGCTTGGGATATTATTAAACGTTATCCGCTGTTTGGCTGCGGCTATAGCGCTTATGTCCAGACGCTCAATGTTTTGAAGGCGGGGCACGCGGAATATCCTCACAATATCTTATTGCATATTACGGCGGAACTTGGTCTCTTTGGTTTGCTGGCGCATCTATGGTTTTTTACAGCTTTATATTTATGTGCTAGGAGAGTGTTGCGTGCGGTTTTCTCTGCCTATGATTTGTATATACTCGGATGCGGGATATGTTTTGGACTTTTGGCGTGGATAATCCATAGTCTGACAGATACGGCTTGGACATCTTTGCAGTTGAGCATCTTATGGTGGTTATTGATAGGGATTTTGTTGAGCCTTGTCTCTGTTTTTCATCAATCAACATCGCCACGGGGAGGTTCCTAGTGTCCTTGCCATTGAGTATTATCATTATTGCCAAAAATGAGCAGGAGCGTATCAAAGATTGTCTTGAAAGCGTGCATGGATGGGCCAATGAAATCATCGTCGTTGATGATCACAGTACAGACCAGACGCGTTCGATGGCTGCTGCGTATACTGACAAGATTTTCCAGCGGGCGATGGATTTGGAAGGCCGACAGCGCAATTTCGCAGTTTCCCATGCCAGCAATGATTGGGTGATGATGCTCGATTGTGACGAGCGTCCCACCCCTGAACTTAAAGGAGAGATCGAGGATTTGCTTGGCCACCCTCCGGAAAAAATCGTAGCGTTTTGGATACCGCAAATTTGTTTTTTAGGAGATGTGCATATCAAATACGGAGGATGGTCCAATCCACATATCCGTTTGTACCACAAGAAATACGTGACCTGGAGCGAGGCTGCCTGTGATGTGGTTCATCCGGGGGTGCGTGTGGCGCCCGGTTACGGGGGAGCAAATTTGAAACAGGCGCTTATCCATTACAACTATAAGAATGTCGAGGATGTCATCCGCAAGACAAATCGTCTCACCACCCTGGAGGCCATCAAATGGCACCTCGATGGGCGCAAGATGACGCAGGGGCGCGCGATGTGGCGTACCGTGGATAGGTTTTTCCGTCGTTATGTGGGACGCAAGGGGTATAAGGATGGTTATTACGGTCTGGTGCTGGCGGTATTTAGCGCCGTGTATGAGTTCGCCGCGTACAGCAAATACAAGGAAATCAAAGAAAAAGGCTATTACCTTAAACCATGAAAGTAGTTTTTCTTGACAGAGACGGCGTGATTAACGAATTTCCGGGTAAAGACAATTACGTGACGAAAGTCAAAGACTTTCATTTTATTCCCGGAGCGGCGGAAGCCATCGCGCGCCTCAGCCAGGCAGGATATAAGATTTTTGTGATTTCTAATCAGGCTGGCGTGGGTAAAGGGGTTTATTCGCTGGACAAACTCAATCGTATCAACCGTTATATGATGAAGCATGTTGAGGCTGCCGGCGGAGAAATCCGAAAAAGTTTTTACTGCACCCACCGCGCCGATGCGGGCTGCGACTGCCGCAAGCCAGGCATAGGTCTTTTAAAGAAGGCGCTTCAATCTCTCAATAAAACCATTGCCCATGCGCAAAAGGCTTTTTTCGTTGGTGATACCGAAGGCGATATTAAAACCGGCCATAATGCCGGATGCAAAACGGTTTTTGTGCTTTGTGGGCGTGAAAGCCGCCGGCATATGCGTCAATGGCACATCAAGCCCGATTTTATCGCTTCGGATTTAAAAACCGCGGTTGACATTATCCAACATGAAAATTCTGGTCATTCACGCCACAGCAGGGGCCGGGCATAAAAAGGCGGCAGAGGCCATTTATAATGGCCTGTTGCGCCACACCACGCATATTGTCCGTTTGGTGGATTCCCTCGATTATACCAATCCTTTTTTTAAAGCCGCGTATCCTAAGACCTATGTCTTTTTAGTCACGAAACTTCCGATGCTCTGGGGATTTTTCTTTTGGCTTTCCGATCTTGCTTTATTACAACCGTTGATACGCTGGATCAGGCGCTGTTACAATGCTTCAAATACTAAGGCGCTGGAGAAATTTTTGAAAGATGAAGATTTTGATGCCATTATTGTGACTCATTTTATGTCCGCGGAGGTTGGCGCTTATTTAAAACGCACCCGGCAGATCCGTGCGAAGGTGATTTGTGTGGTGACAGACTTTAATGTACATCGTATTTGGATTAATCAGGGTACTGATCTTTACACGGCGGCTTGCGATGACACCAAAGAGAAAATCATCAGCCTTGGAATCAGCCCTGATCAGGTGTTCGTGACCGGTATTCCCACCGACGAAAAATTTACTGTGATGACTGATCGTCGTCAGATAAGAGAAGCTCTTAAAATTGATCCACAGCTTTTCACGGTGCTTTTAGCCACGGGCTCTTTCGGGGTCGGCCCTATGGAAGAACTGGTGGATTTGCTCAAAGGTTATCAGCTGCTCATTGTTTGCGGACATAATCGCCTTTTGTACGAACGCCTTAAATCCAGAATTAATAGCAAGGTTCACGTATTTGGTTTGGTCAACAATATGCATGAACTGATGTCTGCGGCGGATGTCATGGTCACTAAACCAGGAGGACTCTCCATCGCCGAAGCTCTGGTCAAAAGGCTGCCGATTATTTTTTTTAGTGCCATTCCCGGACAGGAGACTGGCAACATTAAAGTGCTTCAAAAGTACCAGGCGGCCTCACCGCAAGGATCTTTGATGGATATCGTCGATAAAATTGATGATTTAAGTTCTTCCCTGCAAGTTTACGAGGCCATGCAAAAGAAGCTTGAGGCGCTTGCCAAACCTGATGCGGTACGGGACATTATTTCATTAATATGATTTTCCCCTCCCCTGGTGGGAGGGGAATGGGGAGGGGTATCGACGGAGATCATCGTTTTTATGCCCCCCGCCCTAACCCTCCCCACACAGGGGGAGGGAATCTAATGACAAAACGCTAAATATATTGAAGACCTATAATCTGTAACCTGATATGATTGCCCAAGTTGTTTTTGATCTGCCTTTAGAAGGCCCTTTCGATTATCTGATTCCTTCTTCCTTAAAATCTTCCATCGCTCCTGGTTTGCGCGTGAACGTATTGTTAGGCACTAAAAAACGCACAGGCCTGGTGACGGGTTTATTAGAGCAAAGTTCTTTTGAAAATTTAAAATCTATTAAATCTGTCATCGATGAAAAACCACTGTTAGATCAAGCCCAGATGGATTTAGGATCAGATTTGAGCCGTTATTACGGCTGTTCTTTGGGAGAGGCGCTTTTTACTATTTTACGCGGATCTTCTGTTATTGAATCAAGTGTCATTGCGAGGAGCGAAGCGACGAAGCAATCTAATAAGATTGCCACGCTCCCTGCGGTCGCTCGCAATGACAACAATGACAAACTAACACTACATGTTGTTCCTTCAGGAGATTATGTACCCATTCTGGTTTCTGTCATGAAACCTTTGGTGCAAAGAAAGCAGCGGGTATTGATTTTAGGGCCGGATCAGTTTGCCGTCCAAGCGATACAGGAGGCCTTAAAGAAATATTTCTCCAAAAATGATTACTTCATCGGCGCAAGATCAATGGTGTTTCGTTCTTTGATGGGCATAGCTTTGGTGATGATGGTCGATGAGGACAACCCTTCTTATAAACAGGAACAAACTCCCCTCTATGAAACCCGTCAGGTACTTTTGATGCGCGCCAAGAGGGAGAATATCGATGTTGTCTTTATCAGCGCTACCCCGTCGGTGGAAATCATGGATTTGGTACACAAAGGCAAAATTCATCTCAAGAACTATCCGGCCAGGGGTCTGGTCAAACCGCAGGCCGTTGATTTAAATAATTACAAAATACTTTTGAAGGGGCTTTTGTCGCCGGCGGTTTTGTCAGCGCTTGAACGCAATGTCTCTGGCGGGACAAAATCGATTTTAGTGTTTAATCATCGCGGTTCTTATGCGGTCACCCGTTGCAGCGAGTGTGGTTTTGTACTCAAATGCGGGCGTTGTGACAGCCCCATGCTCTACTGGCGAGCCAAGAAACAATACTTCTGCCGCCATTGCTCTTTTCATTGTGAGCCAGACATTGTTTGCCCTCATTGCCAGGTGCCCAGTTGGAAATCTTTTGGTCTTGGCATTGAGCCATTGCAAAAAGCCTTGCAGGAAAAGTTTCCGACGTCAAGGATCCTGACTTTTGAGAGGCGCTCGCCACAGATTTTAAAGGATTATGATATTCTCGTCGGTACTTCGGCGCTTTTGCGGTTTAAATATCAGATACAAGCCGCACTGGTGGTGCTTTTGGATATCGATGAGGAACTTAATCGTTTGGACATACGCTCCTGTTTTCGTGCTTTTAGTCTGGCCGGGCATTTAAGAGGTATGGCCCAGGGACAGTTTTTGATTCAGACTCGTCATCCCAACCATTATGTGATCAAATCCTTTAGCGAAGATGACGCGGATATCTTTTACCGCGAAGATATGCGTATCCGCCGGGAACTGGCACTTTGCCCGTTTGGCCATCAGGTGATGATTCACCTGCGCTCTTTGCAGCAAAAACTGGGCCAACAAGCAGCGCAAGAACTTTATCAAGCATTGAACTCTTTGTCGTCCCCGAATGTTTCTATGAAGATTCACGCCCCCGTGGCGGAAGCGGTGGCTAAAAAGCGGGATCAATATCGTTTGAATATTCTGGTGCAAGGCGAGGATGTTATTGATATGATAGCCTTTATTAAAAAAGCCATGAGGCAGACCAAACGCCGCAGTAAGGTCATAGTAGTTTTAAATGTTGATCCGTAGGGGCGATTAATAATCGCCCGTACAAGGAGAATATGCGCATTGTATTTTTCGGTAGCGATGATTTTGCCGCTGTCTGTTTAAAAGAGCTTGAACAAAGTTCCCATCAGGTTATTGGCTGTGTGACTGCGCCTGATGCTCGCCAAGGCCGGGGAATGAGGCTCGCTCTTTCTCCCATTAAAGCAATCGCCTTGGGAGCCAATCTTCTTTGCCTTCAGCCGCCGTCGCTCAAAGAAGAGGCTATAGTTAGCCAGCTTCAAGCCCTTGAAGCGGATATTTTTGTGGTGGTTGCTTACGGAAAAATTCTAACCCAGACGGTTTTGAATATACCCAAAATTTTTTGTGTGAATGTTCACGGTTCTTTGCTTCCTCACTACAGGGGAGCGGCGCCGATCAACTGGGCGATCATCAACGGCGATCATCAAACAGGGGTGACCATCATGAAGGTCAATACGCGTATGGACGCCGGAGATATCATCAGCCAAAAGACCATCCCTTTATCAGAACATATCACTGCCGACCAATTACGGACACAAATGGCTCGGGTGGGAGGCAAGCTCTTGGTTAAAACGTTAGATGATATCCAGACCGGCCACTATACTTGTACGGCTCAGGACGAATCTAAAGCCACCTTGGCCCCTAAATTAACTAAAGAGATGGGACGCATTCATTGGCAACAATCAGCCGAGGCGATTGATCAGCTCATCCGCGGCCTTAAGCCCTGGCCAGGAACATTTGCCACCTATAAGGACAAGATGCTTAAAATTTTGGAAGCCTCGGTGGTTAAGATGGAAGGCAAGCCAGGGACGGTGGTGGATATTGGCAAAGAAGGCTTTGTCGTCGCTTGCGGCCAGGATAGCCTTTTGGTCAAATGCGTTCATCCGCAGGCGGCCAAGATCATGCCGGCTTATGATTTTGTGCAAGGATATCGTTTGATGGCTGGTGAGCAGCTAACATAATTTGGGTTAAAATTACCTTATGCCTCAAATACGTAAAGATTTCATCGTCAATCGTTGGGTGATTGTGGCTACCGAGCGGGGGCGTCGTCAGGCCGCGTTTGTGAGTCCGGTCAATCAGCAAACAGATCCTCACGATTGTCCGTTTTGTCAGCCGATCGCTGACACTCCGCTTTTAGCCAACGACCGGGTGAGGGTTTTTAAAAGCGGCACACCTTTTTTTGTGGATGGAAAGCCTTTCAGCCGCCAGAGGCATGGCTTGTATGAAGTTTCTTCCAGCTGGGGCAGTCACGAGGTAGTTTTGGAAACCACTGATCACGTGGCCAATATGTCTGACTTGGCCCTTGAGGATATTCAGAAGGTTTTTGAAACCTATGCCCAGCGGATGCGCCTGCACCGCCAGGATCCGTCGATTCGTTATGTATTGGCTTACAAAAATTACGGGGTTGCTGCCGGCAGCCGTCCTATCGGGCATGCCCGTTCGCAGATTATGGCTATTCCCGTTAATCCCGTGCGCGTCAAAGATAAAATCAGCGGCGCCAAACGTTATTTCGATTTTCATGAACGCTGCCTGTTTTGCGATTTGATTGATCAGGAACGTAAAGACGGCCAGCGCTTGATTCTGGAAAATGGAGAATTTTTGGCGCTGATGCCATTTGCCTCGCGGTTTCCTTTTGAAGTCTGGATTGTGCCCAAACGCCATTGTTGTGATTTTGCCCAAGGGATTACCGGCTATGAAGGTCAGTTGGCTCAAATAATCAAAGAACTTTTGCTGCGTTTTAAAGTGGGCCTTAATGACCCGGCTTATAATTATCTGATTCAGTCCGCTCCTTTTGAAGATGGTGGCGGGTACAAAGAATACCCGACCATTGAAGAAGATTATCACTGGCATATCGAATTACTGCCGCGGTTAATGCGAGTGGCTGGTTTTGAGCGCGGGACAGGATTTTATATTAATCCCATTCCACCGGAGATGACGGCAGAGTTTTTAAGGGAAGTGAAAATTTAATCCATGCCTCAACTGCGTCGAGACCCAATAGTAGGCCGCTGGATAGTGATCGACAGCGATCATCCCAAAGAGCCAAAAGATTTTCCCAAAGAAGATCAAACGCCGTCTCATGCCGCGGTATGTCCGTTTTGCCCGCAGCGGGAGAGCCGCACGCCGCCAGAACTGGATGCCGTACGCCCCAACGGATCCGGGCCTAATACCTCTGACTGGCAGATACGCACTATACCTAATAAGTTTCCCGCTTTGGTTCATGAAGAGCCTATGGAAAAAGAAGGGATAGGGATGTTTGATGTGATCTCCGGCTACGGCGCCCATGAGGTGGTTATTGAAACGCCTGATCATAACAGACAAATGGCGGATCTCACCATCCAGGAATTGGTACTTGTTTTAAATCAATACCAGCGTCGCTATAAAGCTTTAGCTTCTGATGCGCGGCTAAAATACATCGTGATTTTTAAAAATTTCGGCCCCTCCGCCGGAGCGACCATCGAGCACAGCCATTCGCAGGTCATTGCTTTGCCCATGGTGCCCAAAACGGTGTTGGAAGAAATAGAGGGGGCTGAGCATTATCATCTGAGCCACGGTGCTTGTGTGTTTTGCACGATGTTAGCCCAAGAATATCAAGACAAAGATCGTCTGATATCAGAGAATAATTCTTTTGTTAGTTTTTGTCCGTTCGTGCCGCGGTATGCTTTTGAGACGTGGATGATGCCCAAAGCCCATCAGGCGCATTTTGCCGATCTCAATGAGCAGGGAGTTCATGATCTGGCTTCTGGGCTTTTGGATACGTTAAACCGCATCAAAAAATGTTTATCGAACCCATCCTATAATTTTTATTTGCATACCTCACCGATCAATTACGGCCGGCCCAACTGTTACCACTGGCACATTGAAATTATCCCCAAATTGACCCGCAGCATCGGTTTTGAATGGGGCACGGGCTTGCACATTGTGCCGACGTTTCCCAATGAAGCCGCTCGGTATTTAAGGGACGCTAGATAGTTCTTGAAAGTTTATAGGGCCGGTTATACAATTCAACTATGTTTCAACGATGGATAGTTATCAGCGTAATAGCAAGTTTTCTTTTTATCTTACTGACAACGGCTTGGGATTATTGCCCCGCGAAACCGGGCCATCATTTCACGCCACGACTTTCTTCTATTTACGGTAATCAGTTTAAAGCCGTCCATCATCCGTGCACTTCACTCAAAGATGTTTATGAGATGTTGTCTGGTGTCTTCAGCATTGTCCCATCGGTGAACAAGGAGTCTCTAACTCTGCCGCTGATGGCGGCAGTTTTTTCTCTATCAATCAAGCATTCTCCTCATGCGTATGATCGTCCACCACCGTTAGCTTCTCCTCCATCAGCAGTTCCTTTGTTTCAACTCTACTGCAATCTCCGCATTTAATCTCTTCTAACAAATAAGAGAGAGAAAACTCTTGATGGGCTGATTCTGTCTTTTTTTTGCGTCATTTTTTCTTTTTTATCAACTATAGATTTTGAAAAATGGGGTGCATTAAATATGAAACTTGAAGAATTCTCACTCAAACAGCCACATTGGGTTATTGTCGGGGCCCTTTTGGTGGTTATTATTGGCGTAGTCTGCATGACCAGGCTCCCTAAAGATATTTTACCCATTTTTAAAATTCCGGCCGTACAAATCATTACGTTTTACCCGGGAATGCCCGCGGAGGTCGTCGAGAAAGATATGACCACCCGCCTTGAACGCTGGACGGGTCAATCCAATGGAATAGCCATGCAAGAATCCAAATCCATGATTGGGGTGAGCATCCTGAAAGATTTTTTTCGATCCGATATTGATCCAAATACCGCCATGTCGCAGGTCACGTCCTTTGCGATGTCCGATCTTTATTATCTGCCACCGGGGACAATTCCTCCGATGGTTATGCCTTTTGATCCGACGGCAAGCATTCCATTGGCTCTTTTGACCGTTGAGAATCCTGACATGAATGAAACCCAGCTTTATGACGTGGCGTATTTTAATTTGCGCAATATGCTTCAGGGCATCCCCGGTGTCATTGCGCCGGCGGTTTACGGCGGTAAGCTCCGTCGTATTTTGGCCTATATTGATCCCTACAAAATGACCCAGCTCAATGTTTCAGGACTTGATGTTGTTCAAGCTCTTCTTGAGTCCAATGTCATGATTCCCACGGGAAACGCGAAGTTCAAAGACAAGGACTATCAAATCATTACCAATGCCATGCCCGAGAACGTTGATACCATGAACCAATTTTTGATAAGAGGAGAAAATGGCGTTCCAATAACAATAGGAGACGTGGGAAAGGTCGAAGACAGTCATCAAATCCAGACCAACGTGGTTCATATCGCGGGTAAACGGCAGGTCTATATTCCTATCTACAGACAGCCAGGCGCCAATACGATTCAAATTATTGACAGCATGAAATCTGCCATCCAATCCCTGTTAGAACGGCTCCCCAGGGGAATGAGTTTGAAAATTGTCGCCGATCAATCGCAGTTTGTTCGCCAGTCGATCAAAAGTATTTATAGTGAAGTGGGGTTGGGAGGCGTTTTGGCTTCCCTGGTTGTCTTGATTTTTTTAGGAAGCTTGCGAGCTTCTTTCGCTGTTTTTCTTTCTATTCCTCTTTCCATCTTGACGTGTTTTATCGCTCTTTATGCCACAGGAGAAACGATTAACGCAATGACGTTAGGAGGATTGGCTTTGGCCGTTGGAATCCTCATTGATAATTCCGTGGTTGTTTTGGAGAATTCGATCCGTCATTTCAAAATGGGGAAACCCATTCGGCAAGCCATTTTAGAGGCCACAGGTGAAGTGGCGATGCCTGTTCTGGCGGGTACGGTCTGTATTATCATCGTATTTATTCCCATTATTTTTTTTACCGGAATCGGTAAGTTTCTGTTTACGCCTTTAGCAAAAAGCGTGGCTTTTTCCGTCTTGGCCTCTTATGTGGTTTCTATGACGATCATTCCATTATATTGTGTGAGATTTATTTCAGAAAAGCATCGTGAAAAATCATCAGAAAAGGGACATGAAGGAAGATTCAATCGGTTTGCCCAGCGTTACCAAAAGTCCCTTTCTTCTCTAATGAAGATAAAAGGTGTTGTTATTTTTGCGGCGGTCATACTTTTTTGTGCCAGTCTCTTTCTTTATCCGTTCATCGGGAAAGAGCTTTTCCCTCGTTCAGATGTCGGTTACTTGACCCTTTATTTACATCTTCCGACCGGAACTCGTATTGAAAAAACCGAAGAGACCATGAAAAAAGTTGAACAGAGTTTAAATAATCTAATCAACACCAATAACATTGACACGATGATCACGAATATCGGCGTTTTATATGATTGGCCAGCAGCCTATACGCCCAATTCAGGCCCCGGAGATGCGTTTGTTGAATTGGAATTATCGCATAAAAAGAAATTCTCAACGGAGGAATATGCAACTAAGATTCGGGAATTATTTAAGCGGGAATACCCGGATATCCAGATTGCCATTAATACGGGGGGGCTCATTACGGCTGCTCTTAATATGGGACTTAGTTCGCCGATTAATATTCAAGTCGAAGGCAAGGACTTAAAGACTTCGATGCCGATTGCCGAGGAAATTGTTAAGCAAGCAAAGGAAGTTAAGGGAGCAGTTGACGTCAGGATTCAGGAGCATCTTGATTATCCACAAATTGAAATTGAATTAGACCGTGCTGTGATTGCCGAGAAGCGTATGACCGTTGAAGAGGTCGTCAAAAACATCGTAACGGCGCTTAATTCCAGCGTCAATTTCAAAGCATCATTCTGGATCGATCCTAAAAATGGGAACCATTATTTTCTTGGAGCGCAATATCCTGAGGAATTAATTAAGAGTATAGAGACGTTGGAAAATCTCCCATTGACAGGAAAGAATCAGAAACAGATCGTCCTTTTAAAAGAGATTGCCAAATTCAAAGAAACTTCGGCTCCATCGGAAATTAGGCATAGAAACATTCAGAGGGTTGTGAATATTTTTGTCAACACCAGCGGCCGGGATGTGGGGGCAGTCGCTTCCGAGATCAGCCAGCGTATCAAAGATATTAAATTGCCGGATGGATATCGCATTAATGAACGGGGAGAAGTTCAATCAATGCAGGAGTCGTTTCAAAACCTCGGCGGCGGTCTGATGTTGGCTGTGATTTTGGTTTACCTCGTCTTGGTCGGGCAGTTTCGTTCATTCCGCGATCCCTTATTAATTCTCATCGCTGTTCCGATGGGGTTGATCGGAGTTCTACTGACATTGTGGTTAACCAAAACAACGCTTAATGTTCAATCTTTTATTGGAATTATTTTTATGGTGGGGATTGCTGTTTTAAACGGTATTCTCCTTATTGAATTTGCCAATCGCTTAAAAAGTGAAGGGCAAAGTGCTCAAGAGGCCGTAATTAATGCGGCCGGAGTCCGATTGCGGCCTATCCTTATGACGACATGTGCCGCTTTGTTTAGCTTGCTTCCTATGGCTATTGGGTTGGGGCATGGTTCTGAAGCTAATGTACCTTTAGGACGTGCTGTGGTCGGAGGACTTTCGGTTTCCGCAGTATTGACGTTGATCATTCTTCCCTTGCTTTACGTTCTTGTTGAAAAAATGAAGTTTTCTAAAACCAGCAACCCTCTGGTTAAAATCATGTTTATATTTTTTGTTATGAGCTTCATCTCAACCACTACCTTTGCTGAAGATGCGCAGGCTTCTGCCAAAGGGAAAGTTTTAACACTGCAAGAGGCGTTGGAAAAATCGCTCAGTCAAAATCCTAAGATCATGATCGCCAAAGCCAAGACCGCCCAAGCCCAGGCGGAGGTTGATATGGCTAAGTCAGGGTATTGGCCGCGGCTGAATTTATCGGCAATGGATAGCTACGGTCTTGGGAGTTCTTCATCAGCCATCGGAATCACAGGAGTTGTCAATTCTACTCACCGTAAAGGCGGTGCCGTTGGGGTAGATAGCGCCTGGACGATTTATGATTTCGGTCGCACCTCCAATAAGGTACAGGCCGCTCGAGAGGAAGCCCAGGCCCAGGATAAGGACATGGAACGGCAAATGGCGCAGATAAAGCTTATGATTAGCCGTACCTACGGGGAATGCGCGTTTTATACAGGATTCAATCATCTTTTGACAGATAGGATAGAACGCCAAAAGCTCCTGGTTGAGGAAATTCAAAAATACACCCGTTCGGGCTTAAATTCTCAGGTCGATCTAAAATTGATGCAGGCGGCTTTTGAAAAAACTCGTGCTATACAAAGAGAATCCGAGGGATTTTTATATCAGTCCATCGATAAACTTAAAGAGTGGATGGGAGACTCTCATATGGAATCATTTGTCTGTGTGCCTTTGCCTGAGATATCCACAGAAGTTCTAGCGTTAGATGCATTGATTACGCAGGCATTGAAGGAACGTCCGGAAATCAAAACAGCCCAAAAGCATTATGAAGCGGCACAGGCTTCCCGGTGGTCAGCAGAAGGTGAGCATGCACCAAAGATTGTAGCGGTCTCAAGTGTCGGTGAATTAGAGAAGACCGACCCAGCTGGGGGGGATCAATGGTCGGCCGGTATCGGGGTTACGGTGCCTTTTTTCGATGGATTTCTAACCGAGGCTAAAATCGCCAAGGCCAAAGCGCAAGAGGCGGAAGCCAAAGCCTCCTTGGAAGAGGTACGTAATCAGATCCAGCAGGAAGCAGCTTCCTCTTATGCCCAATGGCAAGCAGCCCAACAGATGCGTCCAATAGTAGAGAAACAATATCAATTAACGAAAGAGGCTTATGATTTGGCGCATCACCGCTATACCGGGAAAATGGGAACGTTTATCGATTTACAAAATGCCGAATCTGCTTTTGCTCAAGCCCAGCAGGAAAGTCTGAAGGCACAAATTCAGGAACGGCTGTCTTATTATCAGCTTTTTATTGTTAGCGGAATGAGCGTGTCCGTTGTCAAAGACAGTGATCAAAATAGATAGAGTTTTAATTTTATGGTTATACTATAATAACTTTTTAAAAACCACCAAACACAAGGAGGATGTATGAACATCAAAACCAAATTATTGTTAACCACCTTTGCGGCAGCTGTCGCTTTAGTTTTCACACCCTATGCTGTCAAAGCTCAAGGGGCTAACCCCGGTGTAACAGACAAAGGCCAGGAATCCGTGTCGGTTGCCATTGACGGCTTTTGTCCGGTGTGTGTCCTTAGCGGTAAAAAGAACAAAGGTAACGATCATTTCGTTACCGAGTATAACGGCAAAATTTATAAATTCGCAGGCATGAAGCAGCAGAAGGAGTTTTTAGAAGATCCGGAAAAATATGTGGCGGATTTAGATGCTAAATACAAAGCGCTTAAATAATTGAGGTGGTCGGGGGTGCTTTGTGTCAGCAGGGTACCCCCGATTGTTTTATGATGAACAGGTTATCTTCAATAATAGTTGGGATGATGATTGTGTTGACAGCAATGAGTGTTTGCGCCTGGGCGCAACAGCCAAACATAAAAGCCAACCGGCTTATCCACGAGAAAAGCCCTTATTTGCTGCAGCATGCCTATAACCCGGTGGATTGGTATTCGTGGCAACAAGAGGCCTTTGACAAGGCCAAAAAAGAAGACAAACCCATTTTTCTTTCCATCGGGTATTCGACCTGTCATTGGTGTCACGTCATGGAAGAGGAATCATATTCTGATCTACGTATCGCCAAAATCCTCAACGATAATTTTATAGCCATTAAAGTAGATCGCGAAGAACGGCCTGACATTGACAGTATTTATATGCAGGCGGTCGAGGCTATGACCGGCTCCGGCGGTTGGCCGTTAAATGTTTTTCTAACGCCTGACTTAAAACCATTTTATGGTGGAACTTATTTCCCGCCGACCAGCCGTTGGGGGCAGCCGGGGTTGGATACTGTTTTAATCGAAATTGCCCAAAAATGGAAGACTCAGAAAGGCTCAATTCTTCGGCAGGCCATGGATCTCAAATCTGGCAGAACCTCAACGGAAGGCATACCGATGACGGCTTCCAGTTTTTCACCCATGACTCATACTCTTAACCAAGATACTCTTAAAAATGCCTATGAACAGCTTAGGTCGAACTTTGACAACCAGAATGGCGGTTTTGGCGGTGCGATCAAATTCCCCAGCAGCCACATGCTGTCATTTCTTTTGCGGTACTGGAATCGCAGCCATGATCCGCAGGCGCTAGCCATGGTGGAAAAAACATTACATGCCATGGCCGATGGCGGTATTCATGATCAGATCGGCGGGGGATTTCACCGGTATTCGACGGACTCATTCTGGCGCGTGCCCCATTTTGAAAAAATGCTCTACGACCAGGCCATGCTTTCCATGACCTATCTGGAGGCCTATCAGGCTACGGGTAAAAAGGAATATGTGGATGTGGTCAGGGATATTTTGGATTATGTCCTGCGGGACATGACCAGTTCCGAGGGAGCGTTCTATTCCGCTGAAGACGCGGATAGTCAGGATGAGCGAGGACAAAAACGGGAAGGAACCTTTTATTTATGGACAGCTAATGAAATTTCTGACGTTTTAAGTAAAGAAGATGCGGTGGTATTCGATTATTATTTCGGCGTGGAACCTGGTGGTAATATGAGGGGAGATTTTGGTGATAAAAATATTCTTTATGTAGCTCATAGCATCGAGGAGACGGCCAGACAATTCGGAAAATCCGTTGAGGAAATTCAAAACATTTTGCAGCAGGCCAAAGCAAAACTTTTAGCCCAGCGTACACAGAGAACGAGGCCATTTCGGGATGATAAAGTTTTGACCGATTGGAATGGACTGATGATCACCAGTTTCGCATCGGCGGCGCAGGTGCTGGATGAACCGCGCTATGCTCAGGCCGCGCAAAAGGCAGCGGATTTTCTGTTGGCAAAGATGAAGCGCTCTGATGGACGGCTCATGCACCGCTGGCGTAAAGGGGAATCAGCCATTGGCGGGTTTCTCGACGATTATGCCTTTTTTACTCAAGGGCTTTTGGCGGCGTATGAGGCCACGTTTAATCCTCAATATTTACAGCAGGCAAAGTTTTTGGTCGATGAAATGATTCGTCTTTTTGGTGACAAAATAGCTGGAGGATTTTTCTTGCGGGCCAATGATGAGCAGGCATTGATTGGGCGCACCAAGGATGCTTATGACGGTGCGATACCCTCCGGTAATTCGGTGGCGGCTATGATTTTAGGGAAGTTAGGACGACTGATGATGGAAAAACGTTATGAGATCCAAGCGCGTGCCACCGTGGATGCCTTTTCCGCCCAAGTCGAGCTGTACCCATCGGGCTTTACCTATATGCTGGCGGCATTGGACTATCTCTTGGGCCCGTCGCGGGAGATTGTCATCGCCGGTGACCAAAACGATCCTCATACTCAAGCCATGGTGCATGAAATTCATCAGCATTTTATGCCCAACAAAGTTATTTGTCTGCATCCAGTAGGCCAACAACAAGCCAGGGCCATTGAAGCTTTAGTACCTTTTATCAAAGACCAGAAGCTCATGGGGGGCAAGTCCACCGCTTATGTGTGTTCCCATTATGTCTGCAAGCTGCCCGTCAATGATGTCAAGAAGCTCCAGCCAATGCTCAAGTAACGACTCACCAGTTTTAACTTTTTGAAACAGGAACCAAATCCATATTGACAAAATCTCTTGAGCGGATATTATTGTAAGGTTTGAAATTGAACCATTAATGAACAGGAGTGCTGCAATGGCTATTAAAGTTGGTATTAACGGGTTTGGGCGCATTGGCCGCATGGTGTTTCAGGCCATTTGCGACCAGGGGCTTTTGGGCAAAGAGATTGACGTGGTGGCGGTGGTGGACGTTGCCACCGACGCAGATTATTTCGCGTATCAGATCAAATATGATTCGATTCACGGCAAATTCAAGCACAGCGTCTCAACCGCCAAAAGCGATCCTTCTAAAGAGGAAGCGGATATTATCGTTGTTAATGGTTATAAGATTAAATGCGTGTCAGCTACCAAAAATCCGGCGGAGCTTCCCTGGAAAGCTCTGGGTGTTGATTACGTGGTGGAATCGACCGGCCTGTTTACCGACAGCGAAAAAGCCGCCGGCCATCTTCAGGCAGGAGCCAAGAAAGTCATCATCTCCGCACCTGCCAAAGGCGAGGTAAAAACCATTGTCATGGGCGTCAATGAGCATGAATATGACTCGGCCAAACACCATATCATTTCCAATGCCAGCTGCACCACCAACTGTCTGGCGCCTTTGGTGCATGTGTTAATTAAGGAAGGCCTTGGCATCGAAACTGGTTTGATGACGACCATTCACGCCTATACCGCTACTCAAAAAACCGTGGACGGTCCTTCCAAGAAAGATTGGCGCGGCGGGCGTGCGGCAGCCATCAACACCATTCCTTCCACGACGGGCGCGGCCAAAGCGGTAGGCGAGGTTTTGCCGATAACCAAAGGCAAATTGACCGGCATGGCTTTCCGGGTAGCAACGGCGGATGTATCGGTGGTGGACTTGACTTTCCGTACGGTCAAAGACACTTCCATCGAGCAAATTGATGCCTTGATGAAGAAGGCTTCCGAAACCTATTTGAAAGGTTATTTAGGTTACACCAACGAAGAACTGGTTTCGACGGATTTTATTCATGACAGCCGCTCTTCCATTTATGATTCTTTGGCCAGCACCCAGAATAACCTTAAAGGTGAGAAGCGTTTTTTTAAGATTGTTTCCTGGTATGACAATGAATGGGGTTACAGCAACCGGGTCGTGGATTTGTTACGTTATATCGCAAAGCATTGACCCCGCAAAAGTGCTGCGGGGTTAATTCGCACTTATAAGTTACATCACTCCGTTCTGTAACTTATGTGCTCATTAAGGAGAGGCATGAAAACTTACGCTTACGGATTTCCGCGGTTGGGAGAAAATCGCGAATATAAGAAAGCCATCGAAACTTTTTGGGAAGGTGAGGGCTCAGAAGAAGGGCTCAACCATACACTCCATGAGCTTCAGGCGAATATGCTGCAGATCTATGCCTCTGCCGTGAATGTTTTCCCCGTCGGTGAAATGACCGCTTATGATCCTATGCTCGATACGGCCGTTATGCTGGGGGTTTATAAGCCTAAGAATTTACAGGAATATTATGAATTGTGCCGCGGCGCAGGCGCTTTGGAGATGACCAAATGGTTCAATACCAATTACCATTACCTGGTGTCTGATTTTTCCGCCGTTAAAAGCCCGTCTTTTGAACTACATTGGAATAAACCCCAGCAATACCGTGAACGTTTTGGCAAGGGCATCCCTTATGTGATTGGCCCATTTACTTTCCTTAAATTAAGCAAAGGGTTAAGCAAAACACAATTCAAGTCAGCCCTGGAAGATTTGACCGGAGTTTACCGATCTTTGTTCACTTCTTTGCAAGAAGTGCACGTGGATGAGCCTGCTTTGGTGCTGGAACTTTTCAGCGATGAGATTGAGGGCGTTAAGAAGGCCTATGAAATTCTTGGCCAGTCTGCTAAGGTCCACCTTTTTACGTATTATGAGCAGGTAGATTTTTTAAAGCAATTGTACGATCTACCAGTGGCCTCGTTGGGGTTGGATTTTGTGCACGGTATTAAAAATCTTCAGACCATTAAAAAATACGGTTTTCCTAAAGACAAGACTTTAATCGCCGGTGTGGTGGACGGGCGCAATATCTGGAAGAATGATATTCGCCATTCGGTGGAGACGCTGAAAGCTTTGAGCCGTCAGGCAAAATCTATTTGGGTTTCCAATGCCGGTCCGTTGTTCCATCTTCCCATCACCACCGAAGGGGAACATCTGGATTCCCGCCTGATGGGGAATTTGGCGTTTGCCAAACAAAAGCTGCAAGAGATTGGTACCATCGCGGCGTGCGCGCAAGGACGTCAGAAGGTGAAGGTGCCGTCTGATTCTGGTGTGCGCGTATTAGGTCAGAACAAGAAAGTGCAGACCAGGATTAAGACGCTTACCACCAAAGATTTTAAGAAATTGGTGCCGCTAGCCAAGCGTCGGGCGATTCAAGATAAGATTCTGCATCTTCCTTCTTTTCCGACGACAACCATTGGCAGTTTTCCTCAGACCCCAGAGGTTCGCAAATACCGGGCCGATTACCGTGCCGGCCGTATTACCGAGCAAGAATATAATGCCTTTGTGCAGAGGGAAATCCGTCAATTGATGAAGTTTCAAGAGGAACAGGGGTTGGATGTTCCGGTCCACGGAGAATTCGAACGCACCGACATGGTGGAGTTTTTTGCCGAACAGTTGGACGGCGTTGCCACCACGGCCAATGGCTGGATTATTTCTTACGGCACGCGTGCGTACCGGCCGCCTATCATTTTTGGAGATATCTCCCGTCCCAGACCCATGACCGTCAAGGAAATCGTTTATGCCCAATCTTTAACCAATAAGCCGGTCAAGGGTATGCTCACCGGCGCAGTTACCATCATCGCCTGGAGTTTTGTGCGCGAGGATATTCCCATTAAGGATGTAGCTTACCAGATCAGTTTGGCCTTACGGGATGAAATTCATGATTATGAGAAAGCTGGTATTAAAATTGTCCAGGTGGATGAGCCGGCCATCCGGGAAAGGGCCCCCATCAAACGGGGCGATTGGCCAAAATATTTCGATTGGGCCATCAAATCCTTCCGTCTGGCTACCAATACTGCTCCCGAGACCCAGATCCACACGCATATGTGTTATTCGGAGTTTGGGGAGATCATCAAGCAGATTGACGCCATGGATTTTGATGTCATTTCCATCGAGTCCACCCGCAGCCGGGGAGATATCATCAAAAACTTCGAGCGGATTGATTTTAAGAAACAGATTGGTCTTGGCGTTTGGGACATCCATTCGCCGGCCATTCCTACCGTTGAGCAGATGAAACAGGTGGCTCAGAGGGCGTTGAGGGTTATTCCCAAAAGAAATTTCTGGATCAATCCTGATTGCGGTCTCAAGACCCGCGGATGGCCGGAGACCGAGGCATCTCTAAAAAATTTGGTCACCCTGGCCAGTCAGTTGCGTCATCAGAAGTAATTTATATTTGGAGTCATTGCGAGGAGCCGAAGGCGACGAAGCAATCCCAAAAGAATTAATTTTTGTTGAGATTGCTTCGCTCCCTACGGTCGCTCGCAATGACACGTATCTTTTAGCGGCGGACCTCTTTCAGGATAATGTCCGTCGGAGAAATTTTATTGAGGGTATAGAAGTGCAGGCCGGGGGCACCTTGATCAAGAAGCTCTCGGCATTGCTCAACAGCAAAACGAATACCTGCCTCTAATGTTTTAGCCGGATCATCTGCGAGGGGTTTAAAAATCTCATGGACCTTCACCGGGATAGAAGCCCCGCAGAGTAAGCAAAATCTCACCAAAGCCTGATAATCGGTAATAGGTAAAATTCCGGGAATAACGGGTTTGTTCACACCTAATTTTTTCAAACGCGCGATATAATCAAAATAATCCTGATTGTCAAAAAAAAGCTGGGTGATGACGTAATCCGCTCCCGCATCAATTTTGGCTTTGAGATGCTGCGCGTCCACCTCGCGATTGGGGGCTAACATATGCCCCTCGGGGAAACCGGCCACTCCAATGCCAAAATAAGAGTTAAAATGTTGACGGATAAAGGCCACCAGCTCACTGCTGTATCGAAAGTTTTTTGGCCCCGGCTTCCAGTCGGGATGATCTTTGGGAGGGTCTCCCCGCAAAGCCAGGACATTGCTGATTCCCCGGCGTTTGATCTCTTCGAGAATCGTTTTAATTTCGTCTTTGGTATGTAGGACACAGGTTAAGTGAGCCACCGCCTTGATATGATGTTTATTTTGAATATGTTCTACAACGTCCAATGTTTTCTCGCGGCTGCCGCCTCCGGCGCCGTAGGTACAGGAGATGAAATCCGGTTTTAAGCCAGCTAGCTGATCAATGATCCCCAGCAATTTCACGTACCCCTCGGGGGTTTTGGGGGGGAAGAGTTCAAAAGAAATAGTGGGAAAGTTCATCGATATGCGCCTGTTGGCATATTCCATTTAATTTTATTTAGGAAAAAGATGAAGATAGGATCCCAACACCAACCAGTGAAGAGGGGAAAAATAGCCATGACCCACACATATTGGCGCTGGAGAAACCAATAGCCGGTTACAGCATCTGCAATCATTAATAACAGGATCGGCAAAATAAAAATAGTCATTAAGAAACCAGCTACGATCAAACGGTCTTGTTTGGGCCACCATAACCGTAGCGCAATCCCGATTAACAGTAAATAGAAGAGTTTAAATCCGATTAAATTGGTCATTACTGCTTTTAGAAAATTAATCGGATCTACCAAGGGGTTAGGAATAAACTGAAAAACATCAAGTTCGAGGTACCTATGGTTATAGAAGGGGCTGGATGGATTGCCTTTATTATAGTAGAGCCATAGAAGTAACCCAACAAAGCTTAAGCTTAACCAGAAACGCCAGCGGCGTTGAATGAACGGGATAAATCCTGTTTGCCGATAATCCCTTAATAAGAAAAATAATCCCCAGCAACATATGATGAGCAAGCCATACGGATGATAAATGATTGTTAGAATTAAAGCGATCCAATATAAGATACATTGCATCCGTGAGGGGGATAGTAAGGGATTCATAAGGCTTTCAAGGATGTAGAAGGTGGAAAGCCCTAAGGCGGCCAGCATGCTATAGGGCCTAAGCTGCAGGGCATGATAAATCAGTTGTCTGTGCAATGCAAACATGGCAAAGGTCATTAGCCAACTGAGGGGGTGTTTGAGATAGCGTTGGCAAAGTAACCCCAGCACATAGAAGCCTAACAGGGTTGATAAGAAATGGGGGATTGCCACTCCCCATTTGTTCTCTTTGAAGATTTGTATAAAAGGATAGGTGAGTAGGTAATCGCCGGGAAAAGAATGCGATTCGCCGTAATCAGCCGTAAGCCAAAATGGCTTAAGGGGCCCCACCGTATGTTTATATTGGCACAATTCATCTGTAGACCATTCGTGCTGCCTGTAGATATCTATGCGCCACCAAAGACCGAGCAAGGTAATAACGAAAACAGAGATTAGCAACCATTTAGGCGGGGATGATATTTTTTGCACTTTTTTATTTTACAATAATTATCCGACAGAGCAATTACTTTTTCGATATCTTAAATCCCTTGACTATCTTAGGGTTTTATTTATAATGTTCAAAAATTGAACATTTCCTATGCCCACGACCAATCTTAATGAACATGAATTTGAACTGGTGAACATCGTCGGTTCTCAGTTGGCCGCCAATCAGCGCGATTTGTCCCGCCAGATGAATCTCTCTTTGGGGATGACCAATATGTTGATGAGGCGGCTTGTCACCAAAGGATATATCCGCATCAAACAACTCAACCAGCGCAAGGTGAAGTATATTCTAACCCCTAAAGGTTTTGCGGAAAAGATGCGCAAGTCTGTTCACTACACGCTTAAAACGATTAATTCTATAGGGTTAATTAAAAAACATCTTTCAAAAATCCTGGGGTCCTTGTATCAGGAGGGAGAAAGAAAATTTTATATCTTAGGGGAGTCGGATCTGGCGGCCTTGATAGAAATAGTATTAAGGGAACAATGTCAGCATGATTATACCGTTGTTCATATTAAAGACAGGATCCAGGCAACAGGGGAAGGAGTGATTTTGGTTTGTACTGATCAGCAAGCCAATGGTTCTTCTCCCACTGCATTTAAAGAGATTAATTTGATTGAAAATCTTGCCTATCATGTGTGAGCTCATGGGGCGTATACGGAGATGAGAACTTGTTATCATTAGGTGTTTTTTTACAACGTTTTGGTTATCTGTTGAGGTTGTTGACTACAACGCCCTACTGGGGCCTTATCTGCATGTTGCAGTTTGTCAGCGGCTTGGCTAGTTTTTTGGGGTTGCCGCTTCTGATTCCTGTGCTGGAAATGATGCAAAGCAATACAGTCTCTGTGCAGGGGGGCAGTTACGCTAAATTTGTCATTCCTTTTTTGCAGGCATTAGGCCTGAAATTTAATTTTAACAGCATGTTGTTTATGGCTGCTGTACTTATGTTATTGGGTCAGCTTTTGGTCAATGCCTCTTCTTTGGTCTGTACCTTTGTCAAAGAGGATCTGCTGGCAGAATACCGCAAGAAGATATTCAGGGCTTATGCCTCGGTCGACTGGCAGTGGTTGACGGATCACCATTCGGCCCGTATGTATCATGCGGTGGTGAGGGAGGCCGAGCAGGCCTGCGAGGCCCACATGAATGCCCAGCGGATCTTTATCAATTTTTTTCAGATTGCCGTTTATCTGACGATTTCCCTACGCCTCTCCTGGCAGATCACGCTGCTGGCGGTGGGGGTGTATGTTCTTTTGGGTTTATGCAATGCGGTTAACTTGAATTTCATCAATCAATTTGCCGAGGTGCTTAATCAGAAATTTAAGCAATTTTCGAATGACGCCGTAAGTTTTCAGCACAATAAGAAATTCATTAAAGTAGCCCTTTTGGGGGAGCGGTTTTTGGCCTCTTTTACCCATGCCATCGACCAGATGTGCCAACTCCGTAAACGCCAGATGCTGCACGTTGAACTGCAACGTGCCTGGAACATGATGAGCACGCTGATCCTTTTAGTTGTTATGATTTTTTTCCATCAGGCATTGTCGCTCAATTATGCCACCTTGTTATTGATCCTGTTTGTGTTCATGCGGCTGGCGCCTCAATTCGTAGCGCTAGCGGATGTTTATGCGGCTTTGGACATGAGCATCCCCGTGCACAAGTCTCTGCAGTCACATTTACAGACGCTGGAAGATCACCGGGAGAAAAGTGGTAGCCGGGCTTTCGTACCGGGAAGCGCTTTGCGTTTTGAGGAAGTGAGCTTTGCTTATCCTAATCAGCCGGCCCTTTTTTCCAATTTACATTTGTCCATTGAGCCTCATACCATGGTTGCCATTGTGGGGAAATCGGGCTGCGGGAAGTCGACGATTTTGGATTTGCTTTTGGGGTTGCTTGATATCAAAGGAGGAGTCATTTATTATGGTCAAATCCCGCACCATGAGCTTGAAAAAGATTCCCTTCGGCGGCACGTTGCTTTTGTCGGACAAAGGCCTTCTCTTTTGGATGGAACCTTGCGGGAGAACTTAATTGTGGCAAAACCCTCCGCGACCAAGCAAGAGGTTCTGGATGTTTGTCGTCGTGTGCATTTGAAGGAATTTATTGAGGAGCTTCCTCAGGGACTGGATACGGTGGTGGGAGAAAACGGCATCAAACTGTCCGGCGGACAGAGGCAGCGGATTGCTCTGGCGCGTTGTTTGCTGCTTGCACCTGACATCCTCATCCTTGATGAAGCTACCAGTGAATTGGATTCGGAGTCGGAGGCGGTTATTCAAAATACTTTAAAGGAAATGCGTTCGCAAATGACAATCATCATCATTGCGCACCGGCTTTCGACGGTCAAGGCAGCGGATAAAATTTATGTCATCGAGCATGGGACGGCTTGTGAGTCGGGCGCCTATGAAGAACTATTGGCGCGCAAGGGGAGATTTTACGATTTGGTTTCTTTGCAGCATTAAAAATCCCACTTAAAAACGCGGGATGGAGGGGGAATGCATGATCAATGGCAAAACAATTTTGATTACAGGCGGTACGGGCTCTTTTGGTAATAAATTTACGGAGGTAGTTTTAAAGAAATTTAAGCCTAAAAAATTGATTATTTTTAGCAGGGATGAATACAAGCAGCATGAAATGGGTAAAAAATTTTCCGATGATAAATATCCTATTCGGTATTTTCTAGGGGATGTGAGAGACCAGGGACGGTTAAACCGCGCCTTTGAAGGGGTGGATTATGTGGTGCATGCCGCGGCGCTCAAGCAGGTGCCGGCGCTGGAATACAATCCCATGGAGGCAGTCAAGACCAATATCCTTGGCGCGGATAATATTGTCGAAGCAGCCATTGACCAGGGTATAAAGAAAGTAGTTGTCCTTTCTACGGACAAGGCTTGTAATCCCGTTAATCTTTACGGGGCTACAAAATTGGCGGCGGAAAAAGTGTTTGTCGCGGCCAATGCCTACGGCGGCGGCCGTGTCAAATTTTCCGTCGTGCGTTACGGGAATGTCATGGGTTCGCGCGGGAGCGTGATCCCGTTTTTTTTGAGTTTAAAGCATCAGGGCGCCAAGGAATTCCCCATTACCGATGAACGTATGACCCGCTTTTGGATCACGCTTAAGCAAAGCGCAGAGTTGGTGTTGACGGCGTTGAATTTCGGTATGGGCGGGGAATGTTTCATCCCTATTATCCCGTCGATGAGGGTGGTTGATTTAGCGCGGGCCATTGACCCTAGGGCAAAATTTAAGATCATCGGTATCCGTCCCGGCGAGAAATTGCACGAGTCGCTGATTTCCGAGGAGGAAGGGTATAATACCAGGATTTTTAAGGATACGTATGTCATCCTGCCGCAATTTTTTGATAATGAACGAGTGCTTCGGTTTTATGAGAAATGTCCCGTCGTCGAACAGAATTTTCTCTACCGCAGCGATAAAAACAAACAATGGATGGATGTGCAAGATTTAAGAAAGGTTATTGCCCGTGATGATTCCTTACGGTAGACAGACTATTGATGACAAAGACATCCGTGCGGTGGTGCAGGTTTTGCGCTCTGATTGGTTGACCCAGGGGCCGAAAGTCCTGGAATTCGAAGAAGCGCTATGCCGTTATACCGGTGCAAAATATGCCGTGGTGGTTTCTTCGGGTACGGCTGCATTGCATATCGCGTGTTTGGCGGCCGGTTTAGGTAAGGGGCAAGAGGCCATGGTCCCTGCCAATACGTTCGTCGCCACCGCCAACGCCGTTTTGTACACAGGGGCGCAGCCCGTTTTCGCGGATATCGACCATGAAACAGGTAATATCGACCCGCGGGCCATTATGAAAATGATGAATCGCACCACCAGGGCGATTATACCGGTGCATTTCGGCGGCAACCCTTGCGCCATGGAAGACATTTACGGTTTGGCCAAGAAAAGAAAGATCACGATTATCGAAGACGCGTGTCATGCTTTAGGCGCAGCGTATAAGTCTGGGGGTAAATGGTGGAAAATCGGTTCCTGCCGTCATTCGGATATGACGATTTTTAGTTTTCATCCTCTTAAAGCCATTACCACGGCCGAAGGCGGAGCAGTGCTGACTAATGACAAAAGGCTTTATCAGCGGTTTCTTAAGTTGCGCAGTCACGGGGTAACGAAGGAGCCATCTGATTTTGAGAACCGCAACGCCCATGACGTGGGGCCGTGGTACTACGAGATGCAGGAGCTTGGTTTTAATTTCCGAATCACGGATCTGCAATGTGCGCTGGGGGTTTCCCAGCTTAAAAAAGCGGATGGGTTTGTCCGTAAGCGCACCCGGATCGCACAGCTTTATCGCAAGGCCTGGGCCCACGGCTCATACTTTGATCTTCCGTCGCAACAGAACAATGGCGTGTCGGCATGGCATTTGTTCCCCATCCGGCTTAAAGGGCGTTTTGTACAGCGCCGGAAAGAAATGTTTTGTTGGTTAAGAGATTTGGGGTTGGGGGTGCAGGTTCACTATATTCCGGTGTATTGGCAGCCGTATTATGCCCGATTAGGGTATGCCAAGGGATCGTGTCCGGTGGCGGAAGATTTTTACCGTCGGGAAATCAGCCTGCCGTTGTATCCGGCCATGACGTCTGCCGATGTAAGGCGCGTGATTGAATGCGTAAATAAAGCAGGAGCAGAGGTTTTAAAATAAGGAGCAAAGATAGAATGGCAAGAAAAGGAAAATTTGTTGCGAGTATAGAGGCAAGGGTTGGCTCAACACGATTACCCGCTAAAGTGTTGCGGGAGATTATGGGAAGGTCCATGCTGGAATTGATGATCGAACGGGTCAAGAAAGCCCGACGTATCGACGAAATTATTGTGGCGACTTCTGTTAACCCTAAGGACGACGTGTTGGAGCAGTTGGCTCTGCGCATGGGAGTTAAATGTTACCGCGGCAGCGAAGAAGATGTTTTGTCCAGGGTATTGGAGGCAGTCAAAAGCGTTGCGGGGGATCATATCATTGAGCTCTGGGGAGACACGCCGCTTATTGATCCGGCCATTATTGATGATGCCGTCCGGTATTATCAGGATAATGACTTTGACTGTGTGGGGACGGACAAAGGGTATCCTTGGGGTATGAGCATATTAATTTTTCCCACCGCCATTTTGGAGGAAGTCCATGGGATCACCAACGATCCCGTTGACAGGGAAAATGTTTCTAATTATATTTATGAACATCCACAGAGGTATACGATTAGTAATTTGCCATGCCCTCGACATTTATACCGGCCTGAGGTACGTCTGACGGTTGATGAGGGTCCTGATTTTGAATTCGTATCGAGGATTTTTGAAGCGCTACATCCCAATAATCCGTATTTTGACACCCAGAACATTCTCATGTTTTTGGATGCCCATCCCGAACTATTGGAGATCAACAAGACGATTAAACAAAAGAAATTGAGGGTATAGAAATTATGAAGTTAAAAGCAGCAGTCATAGGTTGCGGGCGTATCGCCATCGGTTTCGATGACGACCCCAAACGCAAGATGGTAGCGACCCATATCGGCGCATATCAGCATGTGAAAGGCGTTGAGGTCGTCGCCGTGTGCGATGTGGACGGTAGCCGTGTGGATAAAGTATGCCGCAAGCGTGGTATCACCAAAGGTTATACGGATTACCTGAAGATGTTACGCCAGGAAAAAGTCGATATGGTCAGCGTGTGCACGCCGCCCAAGACACATGCGTCCATTGTGCTGGACATTGCCCGGCACGGTTTAGCTAAAGCAATTTTTTGCGAAAAACCCATGGCTCATTCGCTTCAGGATGCCAGGGCCATGATCGACGCCTGTGCCGAGCACAATATTATATTACAGATTGACCATCAGCGCCGTTTCGATCAGATGCATCAGGCCATCAGGGCAAAAATTCAAAGAGGCGCGTGGGGTAGGGTTCAGCGTGCGAATTTTTATTATTCAGCGGGAGTGCGTAATACTGGTTCTCATATGTTTGACCTTTTGCGTTTCTTTTTTGGGGATGCCGACTGGGTGCAGGCCTATGCGAGCGCCAATCCCTCACGCCGGCCTGATGATCCGAACCTAGACGGGTTTGTGCGTTTTCCCAATGGGCTTTTGGCGTCCTTTCAGGCTTTAGATCATACGCGATATTTAATTTTTGAATTGGATTGTTATTTTCAACGGAGCCGTTTGGTTCTTAAGCACAGCGGCTTTGACGCTGAATTTTATAAGGTAGGGAAAAGTTCGTTTTTCAGCGGTTACCGCGAGTTGGAAAAGGGCAAGGCTCCTTTTAAGAAGGATTATGAGAGGTCATTGATGGTTCGCGGGGTCGAAGAATTAAGCCGTTGCCTGGGCAATGGGAGAAAAAGTATTTCTTCAGGGGAAGATGGTTTGCGTGCGATGGAACTCATTGAGTTAAGTATCAAATCTGCGCAACATCATGGAAAACAGATGTCAGTATCGCCTAAGAGATAGAAGGAGTTGTTGATGAAAGTTTTAGCCGTTCATGGTGGGGATAAAGTTAGGACAAAACCGTTTTTTACGGGTGGTGCCATTATTGGAGAGGAAGAGCGACGGCGCGTTAAAGAGGTCCTAGACAGCGGTATTTTGTCTGGATTCCTGGCACAGGCTGACGCGAAGTTCTTAGGTGGTAAACAGGTTCTAGAATTTGAGAAGATACTCAGGAATTATTTTAGCATGCCTTACGCCGTGACAGTCAATTCGGCAACAGCTGGTCTTCATGTGGCCTTGGGAGCTTGTGGAGTCTCTCCCGGTGATGAGGTGATCGTGAGTCCATATACCATGTGCGCTTCCGCCACCGCGATTGTTATGATGAATGGCGTTCCGGTTTTTGCGGATATTAATGAACACAATTTTTGTTTCGATCCTGAAAGTGTCCGCCGATGTATCACCCCACGCACCAAAGGTATTGTCGTGGTGCATCTTTTTGGTGGGGCAGCGGATATGGATGCCATCATGGTGATTGCCAAGGAACATAACCTTTTTGTAGTTGAGGATTGCGCCCAGGCGCCGGGTGCCAAATATAAAGGCCGGCATGTGGGGACATTCGGCGATGCGGGGGTTTTTAGTCTCAATCAGAACAAGACGATTACCTGCGGTGAGGGTGGATTTGTGCTTACGAGGGATGCAAAGATCGCTTTGCGGATACAGTTGATGCGCAATCACGGCGAAGTGGTGGTACAACAGATGAATGTGGAAGATATTTCCAATATCGTCGGTTTTAATTACCGCATGACAGAGTTGGAAGCGGCGGTGGCTATCGGTCAATTTAAAAATTTAGATACTTGGAACACCCATCGGCGGAATTTGGCCAATTACTTGACCAAGCAACTATCCAAGTTTGATAGCTTAGAATGTCCCAATGTACCGTTGGATATTGAACATTCGT
Organism: Candidatus Omnitrophota bacterium; assembly: GCA_016201795.1. GTDB lineage: Bacteria > Omnitrophota > Gorgyraeia > Zapsychrales > Fredricksoniimonadaceae > JACQCF01. The sequence goes on from JACQCF010000002.1 coordinate 89,624, forward strand.
ATTTTGTATATCCTATTAAATTAAAGGTTGGCCAATTGGGCGTTAGCAGGGATACTTTTCTTAAGGCAATCCATGCAGAAGGGATTCCTTTGAGCGGTGGGTACGTGAGACCGATCTATTGGGAACCAATGTTCCAGAAAAAGATTGCTTATGGTAGGCAGGGATATCCGTTCACACCTCCCGTTTACGCAGGTTCTGTGGATTACAGCCGAGGATTGTGCCCAGTGTGTGAACGGATGTATGAACAGGAACTGATGTTGACGCCTGTTTGCCGTTACCCGAATACTAAAGAAGACATGGATGATGTCGTTCATGCGTTTGATAAGGTATTGTCTCATTTAGACGAGTTAAAATAAATTCAAAGAGACATGTTTTATGATTAGAGTTCTGATCTTAACCGAAGGCGGTGGTATTTTAGGCTGGGGGCATGTAGCCAGGTGCTGTGCGATTACGCAAGGACTGGAGAAATATGGCTGTTTATGGGAAGTTTTCGTCAATGCCCAAGGGGATTTACCGTCTTTTACTGACGGGTCCAACTGGAGTCGGGAGGATTGGCGCAATATCAATGAGCGTTTGGCAGGCCTTATCAGCTCGTCGGATTACGTGATTGTTGATTCATATATAACGTCCGCAGATATTTATCAACAGATTAGTTCTTTGAATAAGAATTTGGTCGTTATCGACGATAATAATCGGATTAGTTATCCGCCATGTATTGTTGTTAACCCGAATGTGTATGGGGACCACATGCCATATGCGGACAAATATGAAGTATGGGCAGGCCTACGGTACATTCTTTTACGTGAGCCATTTTGGAATGCGCAGCCTAAACCCGTAGGCTCTGTGCATGCACTTTTATTGGTACTGGGTGGTGGTGATTCTCATGGGTTAAAGAAGGAGATCTTGCGGTTTTTGGTGCGACACTATCCGCTATTAAAGAAGTATGTCGTTGTCTGTGTCAGGGAAACATCATTGGAAGATATAACCAAAGAAGCGGATGGTAATACATCCTTCTTTAAGAATCTAGATGCCAGAGCCATGTGCGATCTGATGGGGCGTGCAGATATGGCTATATCTGCTGGTGGGCAGACGCTCGGTGAACTTACTAGGTTGGGAGTGCCGACTGTCGCCATAAGCTTGGCAGATAATCAAAAACGCAATATCGCGGCATGGCAAGCGCAAGGCTTTGTACAGGTAGCGGATGAGAAAGACAGCGTCGGGATACAACAGGTCATCGGCACATACATCGAACGTTTAAACAGCCTTAAGCAGGATCGCAACGCAAGTCATGTGGCTAGCCTTGTGGATGGTCAAGGCGTCAAACGTTTGGTTGAAAATTTAATAGGCCGTCGCACATTGTCTTTGCGTAGGGCTTCGCTCGAAGACTGTGAAGATATTTGGAGATGGCGTAATGATGTTTCGGTGCGCAAAAGTTCTTTTTCACAAAAAGAGATTCCATTTGACGGTCATAAGAAGTGGTTTGCACAAAAAATGAATGACCCTGGTGTTATTTTTTATATTGCCCAGCATAAACATGAAGGTGGTGTAGGCCAGGTGCGGTTTGAAATTCAGCAGGATAAGTCCGCATCCGTTCATGTGAATATGAACCCACAGTACATTGGTCGCGGGTTGGGGGCTTATGTGATTGCCGAGGCCACGCGGACGCTTATGAAGGAGCGCCCCACGGTTTTATCTATTCGGGCCGAGGTTTTGGCGGATAACATTGCTTCACGGAAAGTTTTTGAGAAGGCGGGTTATCAGTTGCAGGGCAATGAGATCAAGGAAGATAAACAGATCATTGTATTTTCGGTGAAAAAACATGAAACCCATATCCTTTAAACAGTTAAAAGAGTGTTTTATTATCGCCGAGATTTCTGCCAATCACGGTCAGAATTTCCAACGGGCCATTCAATTGATTAAATTGGCCAAAGAATGTGGTGCGGATGCGGTTAAGTTTCAATGTTATACACCGGATACATTAACGATCGATGTCGACAATAAATATTTCCAGATCAAACATCCCCAGTGGGGTGGGCAGACGCTTTACCGCTTGTATCAGCATGCTTATACGCCTTGGGAGTGGTTTCCGCGGTTAAAGAAGGCCGCCCATGAGGCGCGCATTCATTTTTTTTCTACAGCTTTTGACCGTACCTCTGTTGATTTTTTGGAAAAGATAGGGGTGGATTTGCATAAGATCGCTTCTTTTGAATTGAATGATTTACCGCTTATTGATTACGTTGCGCGTACGAAAAAACCTCTTATTTTATCAACAGGGATGGCCTCTTTAGAAGAAATTCGTGAGGCGGTGGCTGTTGCTCGCAAATCGGGGGCGAAGGATTTGGCTTTGTTGAGGTGTGTAAGTAATTATCCAGCGGATCCTAAGGATATGAATTTGCGTACGATGGTAGATATGCATAAGAGGTTTAAATGTTGTGTGGGGCTCTCGGACCATACATTGGGGGTAGGGGTAGCGGTGGCTTCGGTGGCGTTGGGGGCCATGGTTATTGAAAAACATTTTACGCTTTCACGCAAGATCAAAACCCCGGATAGTTTTTTTTCACTGGAGCCGGAAGAATTAAAAGAAATGGTTGATAATGTGCGTTTGGCGCAAAGGGCTTTGGGGCATGTTTCGTATGCTTGTACACCGGCAGAGAAAGCCAGTCTTAAATTCCGGCGTTCCTTGTTTGTTGTCCAGGACATCAAGAAAGGTGACGTTTTTTCCCTTTTAAATATAAGGTCTATACGCCCCGGGCATGGCCTGTCGCCCAAACACTGGGACACAACCATCGGCAAAAAGGCGAAATGCGCTGTTAAACGAGGGACTCCGTTAACGATGTCCATGATAGGGATTTAAATGGAAATTAAGGGATGTTCACAAGAATATTGGGATTTGTTTGTGGATGCCTCTGCTCAAGGGACGGTTTTTAATAAGAGTTTTTTCTTGAAGAGTTACGGCCATCCTGTCAGCTATTTGATTTGTTATAAAGGTGAAGAGGTAGTGGCCGGCTTCGGGCTTGTCAAAGAAGGCGATAATATCCGTCCAATGCCGTATTCTGTGTTAGGGGGAATTATTTTTAAGGATTTGGTGGAGCTTAATAATTACCGCCGCAATGAAACGATTTTTATGGCGCTGGAGGCATTTGCCCAGTATTTATTTGATCATTATACCGAGGTGGACTTCACCAATCATTGGGATATTACGGACATGCGTGCATTTGACTGGGTCAATTATCACGATCGGCAAAAAGGGTATTATCAAATTTTTCCGCGTTACACCAGCCTGCTGGATATTTCAGATCCGGCTAATACCGACGGTTATGCGCGTAAACGCATTCGTGAGCTGGATAAAGGTGTGGATGAAGGGTATAAATTTTTTACCAGGGGAATTGATGATATCAGTCTTCTCAGTCGGCTGCATGAGATGAATTTTATCCGCCAGGGAATTACAAGGTCCGAGGAAGAAAAGCGAGCACTGGTGCATATTTGTGAAAACCTCATGAATGCCCAAGCAGGGACATTGCTGGCCACTTATGTGAATGATGAACCGGCGGTGGTGAGTTTTTTTGTCTACGATCAACACAGGGCCTATCATTTGTTTGTGGGGGCTGATCTTGATTTAAAGGATTTGGGCGTGGGAACCAAAAATTTTTATGACAGTTGTTTATTTTTAAACAGTCAACTTGGGTATAAGGAATTGGATTTGGTAGGGGCCAATAGCCCATTAAGGTCAAATTATAAATTAAGTTACGGTGGTCGGCTGGTGCCGTATTTTCGGATCAAGAAAGTTCCTCCGCAAGGGCAAGGATAGGGTATTAGATTTATGAAGCATCATTTGTATTATGAAAGTTTGGATTGGGGTACTTATTGGAAGAATTTTTTCCGTCAGGACAAGGACCGTTTTTTATGCGCGTTACGGGAAGATTTTGCGACAGAGGATATTTTTTTAACTCGTTCGGGGCGTACCGGTATTATTTTATCGTTAAAGGCGTTTGGTTTGACCAGGGAAGATGAAGTTTTGGTGCCGCCGTTTATGAGTACTTGTGTTTTGGACTCGGTCAATCAGGTGGCCATGTCTTCCCGGCGTTTGACGGATCGCACTAAGGCGGTTTTATTTTATCACCACTGGGGATACTCTCAGAATTATGCGAAAGCGCAGGAGCTGTTGCGTTCCAGAAAATTATGGGTTATTGAGGATTGTGCTCATGGGGTGTGGGGTAGATCTCAGGGAATATCGATGGGGGCTTTTGGCCATACCGCTATCTTCTCTTTGTCGAAAATTTTTGAGATGACTTATGCCGGCGCCTTAAGGATCAATGACGTGGCATTGCTTTCCAGAATAGAAGAAGCGTTAAGTGCTAAGGTTTCATTGAAGGATGCATGCGAATCATTATCGGGGGAATTAACATATCTGAGTTTTTATAATACCCCCCTGGCACGACGCAAGGAAACCGACATGTTAGTTGGCATATCAAAATGGTATGCGACGCTTTTAATGTACCCTTGTTTGACAACCGTCAGGGGTCGTCTAGCCCGTCATAAGGCAGAATTGCACGAGGTGTTCGGCAACCAGAACAAACATTTTTTGTCTTTATTAAAAAATGCCCGTAATCGTTCATTTATGCTGCCGGGCGATGAAGAAGCAACGATGGCGCCGTTATGTTTTCCCATCCTATCGGATGATGAGGGTTTTTTGAACAGCGTTGATCAATGGCTTAAACAGAGGAATATCTTTACCGGTATTTATCATTTTGACGTCAACCGTTGCATGTTTAACCCGGATTACAAAAAATGCGTGCCTGTCCCATTGTATGCTTCTTTGTCAGACGGGCTTTATGAAGATTTTATCAGGGATTTCAAAGGGGGATTTTGATGTATTCTAATCAAGATTCTATTGATATGTTTAATCAGATGGTGACGATGGGTTCCTATTATGGATCCGGCCGTCCAGTGCCCGTGGCCCCTGAAGTTATTATTGAAGATATTTGTTCAAAAATTCCTTTACTAAAGTCCGATGTTTTATTGGATGTCGGCTGCGGGACGGGTGTTGTGACTATCCCGTTGTCCAAGCGCTGCAAAAGTATTTACGCTTTGGACGCGGCAGAAAAGGTTCTTGAGATGGCCAAGCAACGGTGTCGTCAGGAAAATGTCACCAATGTTGCTTATTACCAGGGCAGTGCGCTGCATCTTCCATTTGAAGATAATTCTTTTGACCATGTGTTGATGTATGCCGTGATTCATTATTTGGAGAATGAGCAACAGGTCTATCAGTGTGTGGGGGAATTGGTGCGCGTTTGTAAAGCTGGTGGACGGGTTTTGATTACTGAAATACCTGACGAGTGCGTCCGTCATGAATTTGACCAAAGGACAAAGACCCCACAAGAACAGCAGATACTCGATGCGTTTCAATCCAACCGGGGCGAATATGATCGGTTGTTTAAAGAATATGTTAAGAAATTTCCCAACCCAAACAGTTTAGTATTGGATTGTGAGCGTATTGTTAAAGAAGGCGTACGGCTTGGCTGTGAAGGTAACGTGTGCCGTCAGGATATCCGTCAGCCCTTTTCATTAACCCGTCGGGATGTATTATTAATCAAGAAGTAGTTATTGGACGTGTTTATGGATTTATTTCAAAAATTCAACAGGGTTTATGCGAAGGCAAAGCATTATTGCAGCAGCTTTGTCATAGATCCTCATTCATTGAGGTTCATTCGTTATAACAAAAGCATCTGGCGGGATTATAAAAATAAGAATCCGCAGGGCATTGTTTTGTTTTATTATTTTGATATCCCTTCCGCTTTGATTAGTGGCAGTTATTTTACCAATCTTCTTGTCAAGAAACATAATGCCCAGATCGTGGCGTTTTCTTCCACCCGCAAGGGGTTTCCATGGGGTATTTTCTATTGGAAGCGCGACATGGTTTATCGTTCGTTTAATACGCAAAAGATTATTGGTACGGTATTAGACCGATCACAGGAATTACGCAAGCAACATATCTACCAGGATATAATCAAGGGTATCAAGACAAAGAAAGATGTGTACGATATTAAAGTGGATGGTGTTTGGATCGGGGTTGATATCTATGAGACTTATTTGCGGATATGCCGTAAGCCTACCGTAGATTTAGATGATCCTAGGCTTTTTAGAATGATTAAAGAAGGGGTGGGGATTTATTTGTTTTGGCGGGACTATGTCGCCAAGAATCAGGTCAAGGCCATCGTCGTTAGTCACGATGCTTACATTTACGAAAATATACTTTGTAAAATCGGATATAAAAATAATATTCCTGTTTATATGCCTAATATCAGGGGGTTATGGTTTGCCAAAACGGTTTATTCGGCGACTAATCCTTTGTTTAAGAATTATCGTGCAATGTTTAGGAGACTTTCCCTTCAAGAGCAGGCCAAAAGCTTAGAGCTTGCTAAATGTCAGTTGCAACGTAGGCTGGCAGGAGAGACTGGCGTTGACATGGCCTATTCGCTCAAGTCCGCTTTTAGCTTACCCAACAAGTCAGAACAGGTGCTGCGCAAGAGCGATAAGATCAAGGTCCTTATTTGCAGCCACTGTTTTTATGATAATCCCCAAGCGTACGGTGAAATGCTGTTTATCGACTTTTACGACTGGCTTTGTTTTTTAGGAAAAATATCTCAAGAGACCGATTACGATTGGTATATCAAAATGCATCCAGATCCTTTGCCTGGGACGGATCAGATTATCCGGGAGATTATTGCCAAATATCCTAAGATCACTTTTATACCTCCTGAAACATCCCATCTTCAACTGGTTTCGGAAGGTATCAATTTTGTTTTGACCGCCTATGGGTCAGTCGGGCATGAGCTTGCTATGTTAGGGGTTCAGGTGATTAATGCCGGTTATAATCCGCATTCTGCCTACGATTTTAACTGGCACCCGCAGTCTCTTGCTGAGTATGAGAATTACCTTCTACACCTAGATCAATTGAAAAAAGAAATTTCCAAGGAAGATGTTTATGAATTTTATTACATGCATTATTACTATACGATCGCTGACGGTCTTTTTTTAAAATCTTACCGTCAATATATCACCGAATCTACAAAGAATCAGGAACCAGGAATTGTTGTTTATGAACATTTTTTAAAAGACATTAACCGGCAGAAGCATCAAGAAATTTGTACTAGTTTATTGCAATTTATTGAATCTGGAAAGAACTATTATTTAAGCAGAGGATTAGAAAATTAAGGGATGGGAATATTTATGGACATAGCGGTATGCCGTTGGGTTTATAGAAAAAGTAAAGAGCAGCTATGGCGTAAACTGTTCAAGACCGTCAGGCATGAGCCATGGATGTTTTATGAGGAAATGGAAGTCATAGAGAATCTATTGAAACATTTACGTCCTCAAAATTGCCTTGAGTGGGGAGCAGGGGGCAGTACCCTGTATTTTCCTCTTTTTTTAAATAAAGACACAAAGTGGTTTACTGTGGAACATGATAAGGATTGGGCATTAAAGATTAAGAATGCCTCACGCGATAGTCGTGTGCAGGTATTTCATATATCTCCCAATCAGTTTTCTTGGATAGACACTAATGGGGAGGGCGTTTATGCTGATTTGGCGGATTATATAGAGTTTCCCCAAAAATTTGGAAAATTTGATTTCATTTTAATTGATGGCCGCGCAAGAAAAGATTGTTTAACGATGGCCCACACGCTTATTAAAGACAATGGGGTGGTGGTCCTTCATGATGCGGAAAGACAAGATTATCATGGTCCGTTTGGATCATTTAAATATCAGATTTTGCTTTCTGATTATCATGGATCCGTTAAATCATTATGGATAGGAAGTAAAGAAAAGAATATACGTGACATCATCGACCCTAAAAAGTATGCAAAGTTATGGTCAACATATGAGGTATTGAGACGATGGGAAAAAAACAGTTAACCACTCCGGTTCTTTTTTCCATTTTTCGACGTCCGGATATTACGCAGTCGGTTTTTAATGAGATCAGGAAGGCCCGTCCTCAACAATTATTTGTCCGTGCCGATGGTCCTCACCCGCATGTCAAAGGGGAGGCCGAGCTTTGTATGCAAACGCGGGCGATTATCCAACAGGTGGATTGGGATTGTCAGGTTTATAAAAATTACAGTGACATCAATTTGGGGTGTCGGGTGGCGCTCAGTTCTGCTATCCATTGGTTTTTTAGTCAGGTTGAATCCGGTATTGTGTTGGAAGACGATTGCCTGCCGTCCCAATCTTTTTTTTGGTTCTGCCAGGAATTACTTGAGCACTACAAGCAAGATGAACGGATCATGCAGATTAGCGGTGCTAACTATATGCCACAGGTAAAAATTGGGACAGGCACCTATTATTTCTCAAAATTTAATGATGTCTCAGGTTGGGCCACATGGAAAAGAGCATGGAAGTTCTATGATATGAATATGAGCCAGTATTCTGAGTTTAAAAAACAACGACGAATTTATGATTATCTTGATAACAAAGAACAGGCGGCATGGTTGATGAGTTATTTTGAAGAGGCTGTTGAGCTAGACAAATGTGGCGTTTGGTCTACCCAGTGGACCTTTGCTATGGCCAAAAACAATGGGTTAACGATTTGTCCGAATATGCCATTAACGATACATATGGGTTTTAATGAAGATGGTACGAATTTTCAGAAATCTGCTAGTCTTTATCCGAAAGTTCAGCTACAAGATATAGACCACATTATTCATCCGTCGATTATCTTGCCCAGCAGGGAAGCGGACGCATTAAAGTTTGAACTTATCCGTAAGACGGACCCACATGTAAGTTTGGAGTACCGTTGGCGAAAAGCGTTTAAGGCTTATTTGAAAGAGCATTGCGATCCACAGACATATGAGCGGATTGTAAAATTTCGGCGCAGATTCTTAAGGCAGGCATAAAGGAGACACATGGATGTCATCTATCGTGAAATAACACAATGCAGGATTTGCGGCAATAAGAGGCTGATTCCCATCCTTCATTTGGGTCATCAATCGTTGACGGGTTTTTTCCCAAAGACGAAAGACCAGGATGTGGCCAGCGGCCCATTGGAATTGGTTAAATGTGATGATAGTCAGGGAGCCAAACATTGCGGTCTTTTGCAGCTTAAGCATTCCTATGAATCAACCGCCCTCTATGGACAAGGGTACGGGTACCGTTCTTCATTAAACAAGTCCATGGTCAGCCATTTGCATGCTAAGGTTAAGAAAATAGTGGACATGGAGCTTTTAAAGCCCGGAGATTTAGTTATTGATATCGGAAGCAATGACGGGACGCTTTTAAAAGCATATCCTCATGAGGGGATCACACTTGCGGGCATCGACCCCTCCGCAGGAAGTTTTAAAAAATATTATCCTTCCCACGTTGCTCTTTACCCCGATTTTTTCTCAGCGCAGCTAGTCAAGTCTGCCTTTGGTTCCCGCAAGGCCAAGGTTATAACATCGATTGCTATGTTTTACGACCTTGAGGCTCCGGTTGATTTTATGCAGCAGGTCTATGAAGTATTAGATGATCAGGGCGTATGGGTGTTGGAGCAAAGTTATATGCCGACGATGCTCAAGCGCACCGCCTACGATACCGTTTGTCATGAACATCTGGAATATTATGGGCTTAAACAGATCCAATGGATGACCGATCGCGTGGGTTTTAAGATCGTCGATGTCGAACTCAATGATATTAATGGGGGCAGTTTCTCGGTGATGTTGTCAAAGAACCACCGTGCCGGCAAGGAACAGGAAGCTTTGATTGCACGATTGCTGAGGCAAGAAGCGCAGATGGGTTTATCAACGCTAAAGCCGTATGAAGCTTTTAAGCAGCGGGTGTTTAGGCACCGGGAAGAATTGTGCGATGCCGTTAAGAAAATTAATAATGATGGAAAAAAGATCATAGGCTATGGGGCTTCCACTAAGGGAAATGTTATTTTGCAGTTTTGTGGATTCATAGAAAAAGACATTCTCTGTATTGCCGAAGTTAATCAGGATAAATTTGGAAGTTTTACCCCGGGTACGTTAATCCCGATCATTTCGGAAGCGAAGGCAAAGACGATGAAGCCCGACTATATGATGGTGCTTCCCTGGCACTTTAAAGAAAATATCGTTGCCCGGGAGCAGGCGTACCTTAAATCCGGCGGGAAACTATTTTTCCCTTTGCCTCAACTGGAGATTGTTGATCGATGAAAACGGCAATTATTATTGGCTGCGAGGGGCAGGACGGCAGAATTGCTTTTGATGCTTTGTTAAGCAAGGATTACCGTGTCCTTGGGCTTGGCATTGGCCTGGTGAAGGATTCAGGGATCGGCTGGAATCAAGAGGTTGATGTCACTGATAAAGACCAGGTGGCGCAGTTGGTAAAATCCGTCAGGGCTGATGAGGTTTATTATTTGGCGGCCTGTCACCAGTCCTCCGAAGACCGGTTAAAAGATCATGTGGTGTTATTTCAAGAAAGTTACGCCGTGAATGTGCTGGGGTTGTTGAATTTTCTTGAAGGGATTAAGAGGCATGCATCGGCCACAAGGTTATTTTATGCGGGTTCTTCGTTAATTTACGCGGGGACAACAACCCTCGTGCAGGATGAAAGCACGCCTTTTTGTCCGACGTGCATTTATGGGATCACCAAGTTGGATGGCCTGTTACTGTGCCGTTATTACCGATCACAGCATGGTATTTTTGCTTCCACAGGTATTTTATATAATCACGAGTCGCCGTACCGTCAGGAAAATTTTATTTCAACAAAAATTATCAAAGCGGCGATCAATATTAAGCAGGGTCAGCAGGAGGTATTGACATTGGGTGATTTGAATGCTGAAGTTGATTGGGGTTATGCTCCCGATTATGTGGAAGCGATGCACAGGATTTTAAATATAGATCACGCGGATGAATTTATCATTGCCAGCGGAAAAAAGCACAGCGTGTGTGATTTTGTTCAGATTGTGTTTGATTGCTTGGATATGGACTGGCAGCCGCATGTGCGTCAGGATGCTAGCCTTGTGACCAGGAAAAGAAAGACTTTGGTGGGTAACCCACAGAAATTGATAGATTTAACCGGCTGGCATCCGACGGTTGATTTTAGCGGAATGATTAAACTCTTACTGGAAGAGAAAGGTGTGCTTTTATGACCATGCCTTACAAAACATTGATTTTTATTCCCACTTATAATGAAGTGGAAAATGTGCGGGTGATTTATGAACAAATCAAGAAGCTTAATCTAGATGCGGATATATTATTTTGTGACGATCATTCACCGGATGGGACAGGCGGCGTCATTGATGAGATCTGTGTTCAGGATCAGCAGGTATTTGCTATTCATCGGCAAGGGAAGCTAGGGATAGGCACCGCGCATGTGCGGGGTATTGATTGGGCGTATGCGCAAGGGTATCAACAACTCATAACCATGGACTGCGATTTTTCCCATTCGCCCTTTTATATTAAGAAGTTTATTGAGTTAGCCGAGGCGGGTGATGTGATTATAGGTTCCCGCTATATTCAAGAGGATAGTTTGAAGGAGTGGAATTTTTATCGTAAATTCTTGACCCACCTGGGACATTTCCTGACGAAGGTATTATTAAAGATGCCTTATGATGCCACAGGGGCCTTCCGGTTATACCGGTTAGATAAAATTCCCCAAGGTATTTTTCATTTGCCGCACTCTAAGGGATACTCCTTCTTTTTTGAAAGCCTATATATTTTAATGCTCAATGGACTAACCATCAAAGAATTCTCTATTCATTTGCCTGCGCGGACGTACGGACATTCCAAAATGACGCTAAAGGGAGCTTATCAAAGTCTTTTACATTTATTACAGATGTATTGTACAACACTGTTTAGGCGGCATGAATTTATTTACATGGGTTTAACGTCGGAGCAGACGGTAAAATCTTAAAGGATCACTGATGATCGCGTGTATTAATCCAAAAGCGCAATATTTGTCCTACCAGGCGGAGATTGACCATGCGGTAGCCCGTGTGTTTCAAGAAGGTAGGTATATTTTGGGCAAAGAGGTGCAACTTTTCGAGGAGGAATTTGCCTGCTATGTCGGTGTGAAGCATGCTATTGGTGTTGGCAGCGGCACGGAAGCGTTACATATGGCGCTGGTCGCTTGCGGGGTGGGTAAAGGTGATGAAGTGATCACTGTTTCTCATACAGCTGTGGCAACGGTGGCGGCTATTGTGTTAAGCGGTGCTGTACCGGTTTTGGTGGATATAGAGCCCTCCACATATAACATGGATCCTCATCAGCTGAAAACAAGTATTACGCCCAAGACCAAGGCTATTATTGTGGTGCATCTTTATGGACACCCGGCGGATATGACGCCTATTATCCAAATTGCCCATGAGCACGGGATTAAGGTGATTGAGGATTGCGCGCAGGCGCACGGTGCAAGGTATGAAGGTAAACGGGTGGGGGCCTGGGGCGATATGGCCTGTTTTAGTTTTTATCCGACGAAGAATTTGGGTGCTATTGGCGACGGCGGGGCGGTGGTGACCAATAATGAACATTTGGCTGATCAATGCCGTCTGCTGCGCGAGTACGGCTGGTCTAAAGAGCGCGTAAGCCAGATGGCGGGATGGAATTCCCGTTTGGATGAACTGCAGGCAGCAATTTTACGGGTTAAATTAAGATATCTGGATAGAGATAATCAATTAAGACAACAGTTGGCTGCCTGCTACAATCAATCATTGGTTCATACGGGACTGGTGCTTCCTTTGGAAAAATCAAATTGTAAGCACGTGTATCATCTTTATGTGGTGCGCAGTCAAAAGCGTGATGAGTTAAAAGAAGCCTTATCGACCCAAGGAGTTCAGACGATGATTCATTATTCTGTCCCTGTGCATTTACAGCCCGCCTACAAAGGGTGCGTAAGGGTCGCCCATGAGTTAAAGGAAACCAAGCGTATTGTTAGCGATATTTTATCTTTGCCTTTGTATCCGCAATTATCTCTTATCGACGTTAAAGAGGTGGCAGAGACTATTGGGAAGATAACGGCAAGGGGGAGTCGTTGATGAAACGGATAGTGAAATTAATAGTAAAGAAAATATTAGGAGAATCTTTATTTCAAAGGCTAAAGAGAGCTGTTGAAATATTGTTATTTAGACCGGTTTTTTTTGAAGGCGTTTATAAAAATTTTGCCGAAATCAAAGACAGCACCCCTTATAATGCTGGAAACTATTTAGCCAAATCTTTTGAATATGCAAAGAAGAAATACCAATTGGCCGTAGATAACCTTTCTTATATACCCCCTGCCTTTAAGGATAGTGGACTCAGGAATATACTTCCTTTGTTGGCAGCCTCATTGCGTACAGAAAAACAAAAAGTACATATTTTAGACTTCGGTGGTGGTCTGGGGGCTTCCTACATTGATCTGTTAGGGCAACTCAAAGGTTTAGAAGTCGTTTATCACATAGTTGACTTAGAAGAAAATAGAAAAGAAATACAATCGGATAGCTCCTACACCAAATCAGATAATTTTAATTTCCATACTTCTGTGGAGAACATCGCTCATTTGCTATTTGACATCATTTATTTAGGTTCCAGCCTTCAATATATTGAGAACTACGTAGCGTTGATTTCCAGATTGGCGGAAATGAAGCCCAGGTATATTTTCTTATCACACACATTGGTAGTTGACGGGACCATTGAAACTTTCGCAACCGTTCAGGTGAATGTTCAAGGAAAGAGGTTGAAGAATTGGATTTTTAATTATGGTGAAATCGAAGAACGGTTTAAGGCCCAAGGCTATGGTTTAATTTACCGTTCTGCTAATTATGATGAATATTTGAATTTAGATAATTATAATGAACAATTTCGTAAGTATCGTTCTGCGAATTTATTATTTTTGAGATTAGAAAGGACTTTTCATGAGTCACTGTAAAATATGCACTTCTCCGACCAATGATATTATCACTTTCGGGGGGATGCCCGTGGCGAATGGTTTTATTAATGTGGTTGGGCAAGATGAATTTGTTTTCGATTTGACCGTTTCTTTTTGTACCCATTGTTTCATGGTCCAGTTAAAAGAGACTGTACCACCGGAAAAAATGTTTAATGATCACTACCATTTTATGTCATCGACCTCTCAAGGCATGGCCGTCCACTTTGAGGGCAATGCCAAAGAGATCATTGATCGGTTAGCAGGCAGGCCAGATTCCTTTGTTGTGGAATTAGGATGCAATGATGGCCCCATGCTAAAACACATTGCGGCAAAAGGTATTCGTCATTTAGGGGTTGAACCGTCCGGTAACGTGGCGGATTTGGCACAGAAAAATAATGTCAGGGTCTTAAAGGAATTTTTTAATCAGAAGACCGCCGCACAGATCGTCCAGAAAGACGGTCAGGCCGATGTCATTTGCGGTTCCAACGTGTTTTGCCATATCGAGGATATTCATTCCGTGTTCACCGGTATCAGTGTTTTGCTTAAAGAGGACGGCTATGTGTATTTCGAAGATCCGTATTTAATGGATATTGTTGAACAATCTTCTTTTGATCAAATTTACGATGAGCATGTTTTTTATTATTCCGGCTTATCTGTACGTGAGCTGGCCAAGCGTCATCAGTTAGAGTTGGTAGATATGGTGCATCAGGATGTCCACGGCGGGTCAATGCGCTATTACCTTAAGAAAGGGGCGGGGTATACCGTGCATCCGCGGGTCGAAGAATTCATTGCTCGGGAAAAATCCCTTAAGTTGGATCAGCCGGCCGGGTACGCTTCTTTTAAGGATCACGTGAATCAAATCTGTCACCAGTTGCGCCACACTCTTGAAGAGATCAAGCATAAAGGTAGTCGCATTGTCGGTTATGGGGCTACTTCCAAAAGTACGACCCTGTTAAATTACGCCAAGATTGGACCGGCGCTGGTGGATTATATCTCTGACAACACTCCCTATAAGATCAATAAATTTACGCCCGGCATGCATATTCCCATCAGATCTTATGAGACATTTTTGGAGGATCAGCCAGCTTACACTTTATTATTAGCTTGGAACCATCGCCGGGAAATATTGGAAAAAGAAAAAGAGTATCGCCGCAAGGGGGGGAAATTTATTACCTTTTTCCCCGCGGTGACTATTGAATAAAGGATGCGGGTTATGATTCAGGGCATTGAAATCAAAAAACTCATCGCTCATCAAGACGAACGAGGCTTCTTTTGCGAACTGATCCGTACCTCCGACGAATTTTTTAAAGGGCAGTTTGGCCAGTTAAGCCATTCGATGACGCATACGGGTGTCTTCAAGGCATGGCACATGCATCATAAGCAAACCGATTGGATTTGTGCTATTGCCGGAGATATCAAATTGGGCCTGTACGATATGCGTAAGGGCTCCTCAACCCACGGCCAGTTGAATGAGATTTTGATGGGCCAAACTCATGGCCGCGTGGTGGTTAAAATTCCGCCGGGGATTGCGCACGGGTATAAGATTATCCAGGGGCCCGCTCATATCATTTATGTGATGAATAGGGAATATGATCCCAGCGATGAAATTCGTATCCCCCATGATGACGCTACCATTGGATACGATTGGACAGTATGATGAAAAATTTTTATGCCGGTAAACGGATTTTGGTTACGGGTGCGACGGGATATTTAGGTTCTTGCGTCCTGCGCGCTTTGAGTGACTGGTCCTGCGAGGTCAAAGTCCTGCAGACGGATATACGCGATGAAAATATTTGGCCGGGCCTGTTAAAGGATGTAGATATTATTTTTCATTTTGCGGCGCAAACCAGTGCGTATGTAGCCAATGAAGATCCGGTCAACGACGTTAAAGTCAATGTTCTGCCGGTCGCGGCCTTGCTTGCGGCATGTTCAAAGCATCATCTTCGGCCGGATATTATTTTTTCAGGGACTGTCACTCAGGCCGGATTGACACAGCATTGGCCTGTCAATGAGTCGGTTAAAGACGATCCCTTGACGGTTTACGATATTCATAAACTGACGGTCGAGCATTATCTGCGTTATTATAGCCGTCAGCTAGGCGGCAGGGCGGTGACCTTGCGTTTAGCCAACCTTTATGGGCCAGGCCCAAGTGCGAGTAGTTCCGATCGAGGCATTCTCAATAAGATGGTTGAGAAGGCATTACAAGGCAAACCGTTGACGGTTTATGGGGATGGAAATTTTATCCGGGATTATATTTTTATTGATGATGTGGCCCGTGCTTTTTTAGCGGCCGGAGCTCATATAGATGCTTTGAAAGGAAATTATTATGTGATTGGCAGCGGCAAGGGCCATACGGTGGCGGATATGGCGCAAATAGTTGCGCAAGAGGCGGCGCGACACACAGGTAAGTCTGTGGCGGTTGAACATGTGCCGGCGCCAGAGGGGCTATCACCCATTGAATTTAGAAATTTTGTTGCGGACACCGCATCTTTTAGCTCTTTAACGGGTTGGCAGGCCGAAGTTGACTTGACCGAAGGAGTTCGTCGAACTATTCAAACCATGGAAACATTGATGCGACAGAGGCAAAAATGAACATACTGATTTTGGGAGGAGCTGGATTTATTGGCAGCAACTTGGTCAGGCGCTGTTTAGCTGACCGCAGCAATAAGGTTACGGTTGTTGATTCATTAGACCAACGGCTTAAAAGTACGAAAGAACATTTAAAGGCCGTTAGCGCGGATATTGAATTTATCCAAGGCGATATCAGGGATGCTGCCTTAATGCAGGAGGTGGTCGTCGGGAAAGAAGTGATTTTTAATTGTGCGGCCCAAACGTCCCATCCGTTATCATTGACCGACCCGCTTTATGATGCACAGGTCAATTGCCTGGGGAGCCTGACCGTGCTGGAAGCCGTCAAAAACAGAAACCCTAAAGCCATGATCGTTTATACATCCAGTAGTACGGTCATCGGCAAATCCCAGGGTGATGTAGTGGATGAGTCGCACGGGGAGCGCCCTTTGGATATTTATTCCGCCAATAAAGGCGTGGTCGAGAAATACCATTGGATTTATCACCATGTGCATGGGCTCAAGACGTTGTCGATCCGCTTCGCGAATCTTTTCGGTCCGTATGGCAAGGGGTATCCCGAATTCGGATTTATCAATTATTTTATTGCCTTAGCCCGGCAGGACAAACAGATCCAGATATTCGGCGATGGTCTTCAGCAGAGAAACGTCATGTATGTGCAAGATGCTGTTGACTTATTGTACGGTTGTGTTTCCCATCCGCCTATTTTTGGTGATATTTATTTCGCGGCTCACCGACAACATTATTCCGTGACTCAGATCGCTGCTGAGATCGTTTCTGTTTTCGGCCGGGGAAAGATTGTCCATGTGCCATGGCCGGATTTGCGCCAGAAGATTGAGATTGATAATGTCGTCATCTCTTCTGCAAAGCTTAATCGCGTCATTGATTTTCAGCCCAGGTATAACTTAAGGGAAGGGCTCCTCAGGACCGAAGAGATATTTGAAAAGGAGGCAGTATCGTGAATATTTGTATTACCGGCGCGGCAGGACATATCGGTTCTGCCTTAATTCGCAACATATCTTTGCCGTCTGTCGATAAAGTGCATCTGGTGGATAATTTGATGACGCAGCGCTACGCCTCTTTATTTAATCTGCCGGAGGGTGTCAATTATGTTTTTCATGAAATAGATGTCATGTCTGATCAGATGAGGGAAGTCATTGGCGATTGTGACGTGCTTATCCATCTAGCGGCGGTGACGGATGCGCAGGCGAGTTTCCATCAGGTTGAACTGGTCGAAAAAGTCAATAAGCTGGGACTGGAACACGTGGCCAAAATTTGTGCCCAGGAACAATGCGCTTTATTATTTCCCTCATCGACTAGCGTTTATGGCGTTTCCCAGGGCATTGTTGATGAGAATTGTAGCGAAGCGGCCTTAAAACCTCAAAGCCCTTACGCGGAATCGAAACTTTACGGAGAAAAACTCCTAAAGACTTTATCCAAAGAAGAAGGATTACGTTTTGTTACCTTTAGGTTGGGGACGATTTTCGGCTATTCCATCGGCATGCGTTTTCATACAGCCGTGAATAAATTTATTTGGCAGGCATCCCAGGGAAAAGAAATAACGGTTTGGCAGACGGCTTTAAATCAGAAACGGCCTTATTGTGATCTGAATGATTGCGTGCAGGCCATTCAATATGTTTTGAAGGAAGATATCTTTGACGGGGAAATTTATAATATCCTGACAACTAATTTGACCGTCGCCCAAGTGATTGAAGCCATCAAGAAGTATGTGCCCCATTTGGCTGTTAAATTTGTTGATTCAGTCCTTATGAACCAATTGTCTTATGATGTCTGTACCAAGAAATCCCTGGCGCGCGGGTTTCGTTATACAGGGCAGTTAGACCAGCGCGTTCGGGAAACCATTGAGCAATTAAGAAATTTGAACCCTTCGACAGTCGGTATCCGTTTATGAGCGATCATTTCAAAGTGGGGATTGTTATTCCTAATTATGGCCGTCTGGAATATTTGAAAGAAGCCGTTGACAGCGTCCTTGGCCAGAGCTATGAAAATTTTGAGCTGCTGATTAGCGACGATCATTCCCCTGATCCGGCCATTGGCACGTATTTAAGTCAAATCAAAGATCCCAGGGTCAAATGGGTGATCAACCGGACGAATGTGGGGACAACCAAGAATTATGATCAAGGGGTCAGGATGTTGGGCAAGGACATTACCTGGGCGCTGATCTTGGACAATGATGATGTTTTGGATAAAGACTATATCCAGGCCATGGTGCAGGCTCACATTCAAAACCGCCAAGCAAAAGTTATTTGCGGCCACCAGATTTTTGTTAATGCACATAAGCAAATGATCAAGAAAGACGGAGGATATCCTGAGCATGAAACCGCCCAAGATTATTTGTTGCTCAGATGCCGAGGGCAGCGGGATTTAAGGTCATCCAATGTTTTTTTTGATTTAAAGCGTTTTTTTGAGGTGGGCGGGTACCCACCGTTTGATTCCGGGATGGGGACGGATACAGTATTGATTTTTGCTCTGGCATTTGATAATCAGGTGGGCTTTGCCCCGGCTGCGCGAATTTATATCAGGGTGCATGAAGAGGCGGAATCTATGACCACGGATCATCTGTGGGAGAAATTATTGTCTATGAAACAAATGCAGGATTATTGCCTGGGTGTATATAATCATCATCCACCATACTTCTCACAACATAAAAGACAGGTATTGGCCGCGCTTAGGCAGCACGTGAAGCTGCAGGGCTCTGCGTTGTTAGTTAAGCGCTATCGGGAAATTGTGTCAACCCTTCCTGCTGGCGTTGCCCGCAAAACATTACAAGAGATGCTGCAGCGATGCCGCAAGGAAAAGATAAAGGTATCATGGCAATTTTTAATGCTGGCAGGATTTTTTAATATTCTTGGTGTTCATGTGGAAGAGTTGCTGGCGTATCAGTTTTTACGTCGTTGTAAAAATATTTTTATTTTTAAGGTCACATTAAGATGTGCTTACGTCCTTTTGACGCATTGTTGCATGGTGTGTTGCTCTTTGATCGACAAGCGTAGTGGCGGAGTTTTATTATTGCGGCTTGATGCGCTGGGCGACTTTATTCTTTGGCTGGATACCGCTAAAGAATACAGAAATTTGTATCCCGGCCGTAAAATTACTTTAATCGTCAATGAGGCATGGCTGGAATTGGCTGAATTGCTGCCGTATTGGGATGAGGTTTGGGGGCTGGATATTAGAAAATTTCGCCGGCACATGTTCTATCGGATGAGTTTTTTACGGCAGGTACGCCGCAAGGGTTTTGAGATAGTTATTCAACCCAGGTTTTCGAGGGAGTTTCTTCTGGAAGACAGTATTGTGTTGTCGTCGTCGGCTAAGCAGCGCATCGGTTTTGCCGGTGATGGGACCAATTTAAG
Organism: Candidatus Omnitrophota bacterium; assembly: GCA_016201795.1. GTDB lineage: Bacteria > Omnitrophota > Gorgyraeia > Zapsychrales > Fredricksoniimonadaceae > JACQCF01. The sequence goes on from JACQCF010000002.1 coordinate 109,438, forward strand.
CCAGGAAGAAAAAGCTTGCAGTGACCGTTGGTATACGCGGTTAGTGCCTAATCCACCATTCTCGTGGGGTGAGCTTAGACGTAACGCTGAGTTTATCCGCGCCCTTGGTTTAACGTCGTTTAAAGCGGATGTCCCTACTTTGGCTGTTGCACTGGATAAATCCGTTGCCATGCAGGAGAAATATTACGTGATTTCTCCCGGCGCCGGGAAAGGGTTTCGGCGTTGGCCCTTGGAATATTTTGGCCGTATCGCCGATAAGATTTATGATGCGACGGGTATGAAAGGGATCATTTGCGGGGGGGCGGGAGAAGGGGAGTTGGCGTTGCGCTTATTACATTTATCCAAAGCCCCGTTAATGGATATGACGGGCAAGACATCGCTGAGGGCATTGGCGGGGATTATCCAGCGGGCGAGTTTTGTCCTTAGCAATGAGACCGCGGCTATTCATATCGCGGCTGCGGTAGGGACCAAGGCCATATGTATTCTTGGCGGGGGGCATTTTGGTCGTTTTGTCCCCTATCAAATTGAGGCGGAACATACGCATCCTTTACCAAGACCGGTGTTTCATGAAATGGATTGTTATGGTTGCAATTGGTTTTGTAAATTTTCAGTACGCCCCGGGGATCCTGTTCCCTGTATTGGCAATGTAACGGTAGAACAAGTATGGCAGACCATCAAGGCCGAGCAATGCGTTTAAAATTATCTATTGTGACACCGTCTTATAATCAGGCCCGATTTATTACTGAGGCCGTTGAAAGTGTCAGGGATCAGGGGTATCCCGATGTGGAACATCTTGTTATGGATAATTGCTCAACGGATGCAACCAGTGGTATTTTAAAAGAATATTCTCATTTAAGTTTGGTTTGTGAGCCAGACAGAGGACAGAGCGATGCTCTCAATAAAGGGTTTAGGATGGCCTCGGGGGATATTGTGGGGTGGCTTAATGCCGATGACAGATATTTACCCGGCTGTTTGAAAGCTGTAGCGGATTTTTTTACGGCGCATCCTGACTGCGATATTCTTTATGGTAATTATCGTTTAATAGATGAAGGAAGTAAGGTTTTGTGTTACCGTCAGGAACTGCCATTTGATCTTTTCATGTTAAAATACCTGCATGTGTTGTACATCCCCAGTACAACCACCTTCTTTCGTCGGCGTATATTTGAGGATGGCAATTTTCTGGATATTCGTTATCATTATGCCATGGATTATGAATTTTTCCTGAGGCTGGCGTTGAAAGGGTACAGGTTTTCTTATCTGCCGTCTTATTTAGCGGATTTTAGAACACATGCAGATAGCAAAAGCCGAAGGCAGACGCTTGTGCAAAAAGAAGAAATGGAAGCTGCGTTGTTGCAATACGACCAACTGCTCGGTAAACTGAATGGTTCTTTGCGTTTTTGTGTTCGCTTTGGCCTTGAGGGGATAGCTCGTTCTAAAAGGTATGTTCTAAAATTGATCAACGGGGCGTATTTTTATAAAGGGAATCATAGTCATGGCTAAAACCAAAGGTATTATTTTAGCTGGAGGTAAGGCCACCAGGCTTTATCCTATTACCCAGGGGATTTGTAAACAGCTTTTGCCGGTTTATGATAAGCCGATGATTTATTATCCTTTATCGGTGTTGATGTTAGGAGGGATTAGGGACATTTTGATCATTATCTCGCCCCAGGATGAAGAATCTTTTAAAAGATGTTTAGGCGACGGCAGCCAGTTAGGCCTCAGGATTGAATACGCTCAGCAGCCGGTCCCTCGTGGGTTAGCAGAGGCCTTGATCATTGGTGAGAAATTTATTGGCAGCGACCAGATTTGTCTTATTCTAGGGGACAATATTTTTTACGGCCATGACATACAAATTATTCTTCAAAATGCTATGCATGCCCCCGGTGCGACGGTATTGGCGTACTCAGTTAAAGATCCCGAGCGCTATGGAGTCATTACCTTTGATAAGAATAATAAAGTCATTGCCATAGAGGAAAAACCGAAACAACCCAAGTCGCATTGGGCGGTGACGGGACTGTATTTTTTTGACAATAGGGCTGTGTCGATTGCGAAAAGGGTCCGTCCTTCCAAGAGAGGGGAATTAGAAATCACGGATGTTATCAAAGAATATTTTTTGAAAGGCCAATTGAATGTTTTGAGTCTTGGCCGCGGTTATGCATGGCTGGATACGGGCACTTATGAGTCTCTGATTGATGCGGCCTTATTCATTAAAACGATTGAGGATCGGCAGGGATTAAAAATTGGTTGTATTGAAGAAATCGCGTATTTAAAAGGTTATATTACCCGTGAAAAACTCCTGAGCCTCGCCAATGGATTCAAAACGGCTTATGCGGATTATCTTATAAAAATAGCAGGGGAAGGTTAAATGGTGAAAAGATCGTCTTTTAAGATCTTGGTAACGGGCGGGGCTGGATTTATCGGCAGTGAATTCGTGCGTCAGGCCGTGGCCTTAGGGTATCCGGTTGTGGTGGTGGATAAATTGACCTATGCCGGTGACTTAGCGCGTTTAAAAACGCTTAAAGGAAGATTTACGTTTTATAAGGCGGATATTGTTCATCAGCGGCGGGTCTCGGATATTTTTAGACGGGAACGTCCCTTGGCCGTCGTCCATTTTGCCGCGGAAAGCCATGTGGACCGCAGCATTCTCAATGATGCGGAGTTTGTCAGGACCAATATCTCCGGGACCCAGAGTCTGTTAACTATTTCTCGTCAGGTGGGCATAGAAAAATTTGTTCATATTTCGACCGATGAGGTCTATGGGGCTATTGTCCGGGGGAAATTTAAAGAAGATTTTCCCCTGGGCTCGAATTCACCGTATTCTTCCAGCAAGGGCGCGGCGGATTTATTGGTCAAGGCTTATGCCCATACGTTTAAGTTTCCGGCCATGATTGTCAGGCCATCTAATAATTATGGCGCATGGCAATATCCGGAGAAATTTATGCCGGTGATTATTTATAAAGCTATCAAACATGAAAAAATTCCGGTTTATGCCAAGGGACTCAATGTCCGGGAATGGCTTCATATTTCCGATTGCGTACGGGCCGTACTGAAGGTTTTAGAGCGCGGTCGGGTGGGGGAAACTTATAATATAGGTTCCGGGGATGAGTGTAAGAATATTGAATTGGTAAAGATTATCCTCAATATTTTGGGTCGTTCTAAAGATTTAATTACGTTTGTCGAGGATAGGCCAGGGCATGATTGGCGTTATGCCCTGGATTCCAAAAAAATCCGAGAAGAATTGTCTTGGGAGCCTCAGATTGCCTTCGAGCAAGGCATTGCTGATACCGTTGTCTGGTATCGTGAAAATTTAAAATGGTTACAGAACAAGGTTAAATTCTTGGAAAGTTATTGGCAAAGGGTCTATCGTCCATGCAACTAACGCAAAGCACAAAAAATAAGATATGTAGTACCCTGGTCTTTGTTCCAGTCGGTATGGTTTCTTTGGGGTATGTGCTTTTAAAAAGGGACTTTGCGAAAATTTATGTGGATTTGTCATTTTTAGATTTTCCTGTTTTTATAGGTGAAGTCCTTTTGTTGTCGTACGTTTTGCTTCTTGCTTTGCGCTGGAGCAGGCAGCCGCCTTTGCACAACCGTTTTTATATGTTCGTGTTGGTTTATTTTATATGGGTAGCGGTCAAAATCGTCATAGGATACAGGACTTGGGGACCGCTGGCGTTACGTCATGCCGCGCTTTTTTATTACCCTTTCTTTTTTTTAGTCGGGTATATTTTTTTCAACCGCGATGCGTTCACAAAGCCGGTGATTTTATCGCTTTTTTCCGTCATCATTGGTATTTTTTTATACGGGCATTATGACATTTACTGGACGTTCACGCTTGCCTCTCTGGGATTAATTTTGATCCTGGGGGTTAAAGCAAAGAAATGGATCGTCCCGATGGTGCTGATTTTGGTTTTGGCTACCCCGTATGTATTTTTGTTTAAGACAGCCCGGATGATGTTTGTCGCCAACACGGCCTCTCTGCTATTTTTAATAGGGAGCCTTTGGTATTTGTTAGAGACCAAACGCTATGTCAAGATAATAACCGTTGTTATTTTGATGGTTGGTCTATCAATTGGATTTTATAAATTTTTTGTGCTTAGAGAGTCTGGCCGGATTTTTGTTTCTCCATCTCAGGTTGTCAGCCAATTTATAGCTATAGACAAAGATGTTCAGCAGAAAAGAAAAAATTTTCAAATACAGTCTCAGAGGGTCGGCCTTTATCATCCTGAGGCGTATGCTGCCAGAAATTATTATTATTACAATAAGGGATTCAAGCAAAGCAAAGAGCGTGGCCTGGAGAGCGCCAAGAAACTTTTAATGAAAGGTAAGGTTGTTAAAGGAGTTGTTATGACAAAAGAGATGTCTATCCAGTGGGAATCCATCGAGAATATTCTTTTCCGTTTATTTATTTGGCGTGATATGTTTGAAGATTGGAAGGCAACCAAACCATTAATGGGGGTTGATTTTGGAAAACCTTTTCGTTCAGTGAGTTTAGAAGTAGAAGGTTGGGCGGTATCAGAATGGGGCCGCGATGGATGGATAGAGCCGCATAATTCCTTTTTGAATATGATGTATCGTGGGGGCATGGTGGGGGCGGCGGTCGTCGTTGTCATTTGGACGGCGCTGATTAGGCTGATGATATTCGCTTTTAGACAGCGCGCCTGGGTGTTAATTCTTTTGTCTGCTATTTTATTAAATTGGCTGGTAGCGGCTAATTTCTTATTAATCCTTGAATTTCCCTATACGGCCATTCCTCTTTGGACTTTGGCGGGAATGACATGGGCTTATGCCTATAGGGATTATAGAGAAGGTTCTCATGAAATTAAAAGGTAAAAAAATATTAATTACAGGTGCCGACGGGTTTATCGGTAGCCATCTGACCGAACGTTGTATTGCCGCAGGCGCTTCGGTGCGGGCGTTTGTGTATTATAACTCATTTAATCAGTGGGGCTGGCTGGATACTGTCCCCAAAAAGATATTAGATAAACATGAAGTATTTGCCGGGGATATCAGGGATTTTGGCTGTGTCTTGGAGGCTTGCCAGGATATAGATATAGTGTTTCATCTAGCAGCGCTGATTAGCATTCCTTATAGTTATAGGGCGCCGGACAGTTTTGTGGCCACCAATATTACTGGCACGATGAATGTTTTGCAGGCGGCCAGGATACTTGGCGTCAAAAAGGTTGTTCATACGTCAACCAGTGAGGTGTACGGAACAGCGCAATATGTTCCCATTGATGAAAATCATCCCATTAACCCGCAATCCCCTTATGCCGCCACCAAATCCGCGGCGGATAGTTTGGCTGTTTCTTTTTATCGTTCTTTTGATTTGCCGGTGACGGTGTTAAGACCTTTTAATACATTTGGTCCCCGGCAGTCGGCGCGCGCGGTGATCCCGACGATTATTTCTCAGATTTTGGCTGGTTGCAAGGTCATTAAATTGGGGAATGTGGAATCGATACGCGATCTTAATTATATCGGCAATACCATCGATGCTTTTATCCATCTTGCACAGACGGATAAAGGCTTGGGTCAAGTGTTCAATACCGGCAGCGGCGTGGAGGTATCTGTAGGGGAAGTTGCTGCAATCATACAGAAGATTTTGGGCGTGCGTGTAAAAATTGAGATGGATAAACAACGCATACGCCCGGTCAAGAGCGAGGTGGAAAAGCTTGTGTGTAGCTGCGTGAAATTAAACAACTTGACCGGATGGCAGCCAGAAATTTCCTTGGAGCAAGGCCTGCGCCGGACATGCGCGTGGATAAAGAAGCATATGAACCATTACAAAACGGATATTTACAATGTTTAAAGCCCAGGTTGTGATTCTAGCCGGTGGCCAGGGATCCCGTCTTAGGCCATACACGACAGTCTTACCCAAACCCCTTTTACCTTTAGGTGAGATGCCTATTTTGGAGATCCTCATCCGTCAGCTCAAATATTATGGGTTGACACATATTCTGATATCGACCGGTTATCTCGCCGAGTTAATCGAGGCCTATTTCGGCAATGGGGATAAATGGGGCGTTCATATCCGTTATGTGCGTGAAGGTGAGCCTTTAGGAACAGCCGGCGCTCTTAAGTTGGCCACGCACACCAAGAACAATTTTTTGGTGCTTAATGGTGATGTCTTCACAGATATGGACTTCGCGGCATTTTTAAAATGGCACATCCGTCAGAAAGCTATGGCCAGTATCGTCATCAAAGAGCGTAAAATAAAAGGCGATTTCGGCGTCGTTGAGGTGGGGACGAACCATGAATTAAAGACTTATCATGAGAAACCCGAACATAAATCTTTTTTGAGTATAGGGGTCAATGCTTTAAATGTCCGTGTCAAAAGTTTTATAAAAGCCGGCGAACACATCGGTATGCCTGATTTGATGCTGCGCCTGAAATCAAAAATACAAAAAGTGTGTTGTTATAAGATGCGAGGTACATGGTTGGATCTGGGACGGTTTGAGGATTTAGAACGCGCGCAGGATCTTTTCGCGCGCCATAAAAAGAAATTCATTCCGGGGGACAAGAGGCGTGTATGAAAATTCTCGTTGGCCATAATTATTATCAGCAAGCTGGCGGGGAGGATATGCTTTTTCATTCCCAGACCAGGATGTTGAAAGATTTTGGCCACGAGGTTTGTCTTTATGAACGCCATAATGATGAAATAAGACCGAATATTTTTTCCAGGACTCGTCATGCAATGTCTTTGCGTTGGTCACAGCGGTCGTATGACGAAATACGTTGGCTGATCCGTACCTTTAAACCCCGTATTGCACATTTTCATAATACTTTTTTCGTCATGACGCCGTCTGTTTTCTATGCTTGTAAGGACGAAGGCGTTCCCGTTGTTGTCAGCCTTCATAATTATCGTTTGATGTGTATCAACGGGCTTTTCTTCAGGGATAATAAGCCCTGTGAAGATTGTTTGCATGGATCCAGAAACGCGGGGATCAGGTACAGGTGTTACCACGGTTCGTTTTTGTTTTCAGCGGCTATGACTGATATGATCAGCCACCATTGGGCCAGGCAAACATGGACCAAGGGCATTGATCGCCTCATCGTGGCGACTGAATTCTCCCGTCAAAAACATATTCAAGCGGGAATTCCTGAGGGGAAGGTCGCTGTGTTGCCGCATTTTGTCGAGCAACCGGCGGAAAATTTTGGTGAGCAAAGCAGAGGGAAGTACGCCCTTTATGCAGGTAGGTTGAGTGAAGAAAAAGGCGTGGATGTTTTACTGCGAGCTTGGAAAAGTATAAAGGAAATGCCATTGTATATCGTTGGTACTGGCCCGCAGCGAGCGGCGATGGAAGAATATATCAAAAGCGAAGGGTTAAGCAATGTCAAGATGTTCGGGTTTTTAGACAGGCAAGAGTATTTAAAGATCCTTGCCGGCGCCCGGTTTTTAATTGTGCCGTGTTTAAGTTATGACAATTTTCCGATGGTGGTAGTAGAGGCGTATTCTTATGGAGTGCCTGTGTTGGCAAGCCGGTTGGGTACTTTGGAGGCAAGCGTGGAGGATGGGGTAAGCGGACTTTTGTTTTCTGCCGGCGATATCCAGGATCTCGCCCATAAGGCGAGGATAATCATCAGTGATGAACAACGCCATAGGCAATTATGTTTGAATGCCCGCAGGGCCTATGAATCAAAATACACAGCCCAGTGTCACCATCAGGGACTAATAAATATTTATGAGGAGGCAGCTCATTGATGAACCTAATGACGGGGTACGGTAATCAGCGGATCTCTTGGCCGCTATTATTTTTTTTGTGCTATGCCTTAGTTATCTTGGGCGTGACGGTGTACTTGCAACCGGGCTGGGGTTTTATGGATGATGCGCATGGCCTTGATAATGCCCAAGATTTCTGGTCGGGGAAGAGGTCTTTGTCTGCGATGATTGCCGGTGATATACATAGCTTCGGCCGTTTCAGGCCTTTGTATTATCTATGGGTTGTGTGCGCCTATGCCATTAAAGCTCCGGTTATGATTTACTTGTTCGTGACCGTCATCGGATTCGGCGCCTTATTGGCGTGGGGCAGGATCATCACGCATATTTTTCCTGATGCCGGACAGGATATTTTTACGCGATATGTTTATCCGCTTGTCTTTTTTGCCTTCACTCCGTTTTGGAATATTTTCATGTACGTTTCTGTTCAGGAAAAATTTGTTTATCTTTTTGGGACGGCGGCTATTTATGTTTTGCTGCAGGCTTACCGCAAGGAAAGTCTGAGGGGTGTTTTTTTATCACTAGGGTTGGTTATTTTGGCCATGGCCGGCAAAGAAATAGGTTTGGCTTTGATAGCATCTTTTTTTGTTTTTGCCGTTGCTGATTGGTGGCTGATAGGTCTTGCGCCGCGCTTATCCCGTTGGATGGCAGCGATCAGTGGTACTGTATTGATTGGCTATATTTTTTTGATCCGCTTGATCTTAGGAGGTTATACGGCCGGCTATAAAGACAAGATGAATGTGGTCTCCATGGTCAAAGCGGCATTGGCCGCACCATTGATGATCAAAGGGATCTTTTGTGTTGCGCTGGTCACCATTGCTGCTTATTTCATTTTGAGTAGGACACGGCGGGCCGCAGGGGTGAAGCCTTATTTTTTAATCATGCCATTGTTTGTGTTGGCCTATATGGTCATTTTGTTGCCGTGGCGTTTTGCCAATTATCTGTTGGCACCGTTGGCTCCATTTCTAGGAGTATCTGTTTATTTATTTTTTGTTTTTGTCTGCAGTATTCATCCCAAGGTGGCGGCGGCATCACGCTTTTTGGTCATCGTTCTTACGGTGATTATTTTGATCAATGTGATCATACCGCGCATCAGTAAAATGGCGGACAAACGTAAGATTGTTGCGGCCCTGGTCGATTTACGTCAAGTGCATCCGAGAGCAAAGTTTTTCTACCCGCCACCCATGATGGAAACATTTGAGGCACTGAGGTATTTCAGCGGGGCCGATATTGTTTATGCTGGTAAGATGGAAGGAGGGATGTTGGCTAAGTGCGTCTCATCATGTTATTTGTTAATTAACGATGAAGCAGCGCCGATGGAATTAGAGTCCGTCGTTGCCTCTCAAGGTATGTATACTAACGGCACCTGGGCTATTTATCATATGGATCGACAAGAGGGCGCTCACGCTGTATTCAAACCGGATTTTGTTGGAAACCATTTTTATTATTTAATAAGCCGGCCTAAAGCCTTTGTTTATTAATAGCGACTATGCTAAGCATAATCATTCCATGTTATAACGCTGTAGAAATTTTAAGACGTCAATTGCCTCCCTTTATGGATTATCTTCAAAAGAAATCCATCAATTATGAAATGATTGTTGTTGATGATGGATCGACAGATGCTGATTCCATTCAATCAGTGGCTCGGGATTATCATTGTGTTTATTTGAAGAATGAAAAGAATATGGGCAAAGGGGCTGCGGTGAGAAAAGGGATGCTGCATGCCAAGGGAGAATATCGCTTATTTACGGATGTGGATATTCCATTTGAATACGACGCGATAGAGCAGTTTTTATATTACTTAGATTTTGGAAAATGTGATGTGGTCGTGGGAGATAGGACCCTTCCTCAATCGACCTACTTTAAAAAGATTCCGATTTTGCGGCAATGGGGAAGCCGGAGCATGTCTTTTATGATAGGGAGCTTTGTCACAAGCGGTCATTTTGACACCCAGTGCGGACTTAAGGGGTTTCGTGGGCATGTGGCGGATGATCTTTTTGGAAATAGTTATATCAACGGATTCGCTTTTGATGCAGAACTGTTATATATCGCATTAAAACGTCATTATAATATTAAACGCCTGCCGGTCGTATTGCGCTGCAATGAGAGCAATAGTGTAAAATTATTGTGCCATGGGCTTCAGATGGTTAAGGATATTGTTCGTATTCAATGCAATCATATCTTGGGAAGATACAAATGAAAGTTTCTTGGTGGGATATTTATTTCCTGGGAATAACCGGAGCCTATATTTTATGGCGCCTGGCCGTCCATTGGGCAAAATAGCCGGGCCGCTGGTCCATTTGCCGACGTGGTTTTTTATTATCGGTTATCCGGTGTTCTGGCTGGAACTTTATGAGTTCAAGTCCAAAGATGGTGTAACCTCACCGTTGGCATGGAGTTTATTTGCGTTAGTGGCCGTTGTTTCATGCTCGCGATGGATGAGAGAACCTAAAGATTGGCGCAGTGAACTTACTTTATTCTGGTCGTCGTTGAGGTTCAGCCAGAGACTGCTTTGGACCGCGGCATTTGTGTTAGCCGGCACTGTTGTGTTGATGGCAGTGCTGGCTGCCGCACAGCCGATCCATTTAACCCAAGAGTTTGACTGCCTGCAGTACCATTATGCATTACCGCGTCAGCATTTAATTTTAGGCTCCTTCGCCCACATTCCTTGGGCAGCGGATGATTTATTTTTATTGCCGATTGATTTTGCCCTAGCCCCGTTTTGGTTTATAACAGTCTTCCCTAATAAGTTGCCACAGTTAATCATCATGTTTGGTTTAATAGCGGTGTTGGTACGGTTGTCTTGCGCCTTAGCCTCCCTTGGCCGTTCGTGGGTACCGATGCTGGTGGTGTTGGCATTTTTAGGTTCGCATGGTTTGGGTGTACAAATGGGCACGGCGATGTTGGATTTGACGGTCACCTATTTATTTTTTGCTGCGTTGGATAGTTTGCGTACGGGGCAGCGGTGGTTGGGGGCGGTGGAAGGTACGTTTTTTGTTTGGTCTAAGCCATTGATGCCTGTGCAGGTGGTGATAGTTGTTTTATTGATGGCAGCTGTGTTGGGGGCGGCCAAATGTTTAAAGGGACAGGTGGTGTGGGGGTTTGTTTTTAAGCACTGGCGTAGGGCCCTGGGAGCTTTTATATTATTGAGCTTATTGGTGGCTGGCCCGTTTATCGTGAAATCGATCCATTATGCGGCTACACCGTTATTTCCATTAGCTCCCGGGATCATGGGGCCTTGGGCTAAAATTGAAACTAATCCGCAAGCATGGCATTCGCTGCAGCAGGCAAGTCAAATGTGGATGAATACGGTTAAAGACGGTTACGGGCATGGACGGGATTTGATAGCGTTTTTAAAGCACTGGTGGTTATTGGCTGTCCCTGAAGGAAGCGTTAATAATGCGTTTGATTATCCGATGGGGTTGCCTTATCTGCTTTTTTTAATTCCATTCTTGTTTTATTTCGTTACGGATTTAATCCGTCGCAGACTTTGCCCCTGGAGTGTTTTAGCTCTGTTGGTATGGGGTCTGTGGTGGTTCGGGTCTCAACAGGCGAGATTTCTTTATATTCCTTTATTGATAATTTTTATAGTGACAGCGGTCCGTTTCACCAAAATGTCCCAGTGCTTGTTGGCATGTTTGGTGGCGGCTTTAGCATTGCATGTTGTTTCTTTATGGAGGGCTCATAACAAAGATTTCTTGCGACCATCTTTTGAGGTATTAAGAACCCAGGACCAGAAACTGGTCGTGGTGAGCCGCAATTATTTTCAGCATGGCAGCACAGGGTATGTGGACTGGCCGCAGCATGATGTGGCCTATGCTCAGTTTCCCGTGGTGGTTCATAAAGAAAGATTGCCTCACACAGTGGCTTTCTGATATAATTGCCCTCCTTATTATGCAATCCGTTGATATTCTTGGAGTTAATGTTTCTGTCGTCAATCCGCGTTTGGCGGTTGAGCAGGTTTTAGCTTGGGTTCAAAGCGGTTGGCGGGGATATGTTTGTGTGGCACCGGTGTCCACATTGGTGGATTGCCAGCGTGTGCCCGGATACCGTGAGGTTATTAACAGAGCCGGTATGGTGACTCCGGATGGGATGCCAGTAGCGTGGCTTCTGAAAGCCAGGGGGGCTCAAGGGACAGCCCGCACCTATGGCCCTGATTTGATGCGCTTGGTCTGCGATCAGGGAAGGGGGCAGGGGTTGAAACATTTTCTGTTCGGGGCAACAGCCCAAACGCTTGAGGTATTAAAGGAGAATTTGCAGCGGCAGTATACTGATATGCGCATTGTTGGCGCAGTGTCCCCACCGCTCATGATAGAAGCAGGCAAGGCGGATGATGTTCTCATTGAAGGGATCAATGCCTCGGGCGCGGATATTGTCTGGGTGGGTTTGGGATCTCCTAAACAGGATTTTTGGATGTATCATAACCGTCCGTATTTGAAAGCGCCGGTTTTAGTCGGTATTGGCGCGGCATTTGATTTTATCGCCGGTGTCAAGCCCCAAGCCCCGCGCTGGATGCAGCAGGCAGGGTTAGAATGGTTGTTTCGTTTATGTTGCGAACCGAAGCGTTTGTGGAAAAGATATTTGGTCGGCAACAGTTTGTTTGTTTATTATGTGATGAAGGATTTTTTACATGCGCGATCGTAAACACACGTTATTGATCCATGTCATTTATTTATTGATTGACTTAGCCTGCATTTACCTGGCGATTTATCTAGTGATGCTTTGGCGTCAGGAGACTTTACCCTTTACAGTTTCCTGGGGGAGTGTTTTATCATCGACTAATCCTTTTAAGGTCATCATCCTTCTTTGGATGCCGGTTATTTTATTTTTTAACCAGACGCACGGTCTTTACCAAACCCGTCGTGAAATGCTCGAGAGTTTGGAAATCTGGGAAGTTGTTAAGTCCGTGACACTTTCGACCTTGGTTACGATGGTGCTGGTGTATTTATTGAAGACTCAGGATTTCCCTCGCGCGGTTATGGTTTTTAGCGCGGTGGGCATTAGTGTTTTGTTATCGGTGTGGAGGATTTTAAAGAAATTACTGGTCAATTTCCTCGTGCAGCGCGGCTACAATAATTTCAACGTCCTTATCATCGGTGCGGGTAAGGTGGGGACTCTATTGGCTGATGAAATCAGAAAAAGGCCGGCGTTGGGGATTAAAGTGTCTGGTTTCTTAGACGATGAGAAGCAGGGCCATGTCGGCCAGAAGGCCTGGCCGGTTTTGGGCAAACTCAAGGATTTTCGGGGGGTGGTTCAGCGTGAATTTATCCATCAGGTTTTTATCGCCATTTATCCCGAACAGCAAATGTTTATTAAGTTACTTGAGGAGGCCAAAGAGTTGGACGTGGCAGTGAGGGTGGTACCCCAGGGTTATGAATTCATGGCCCAGGATTTCACCAGATCCAATATCGGGATTATTCCTATTTTGGAGTATTCCGATATTGATGTTAATTACCGTCTATGGGCCAAGCGTGTTTTTGATTTTGTTTTATCGTTGCTGTTGTTTTGCGTCTTGCTGCCGGTGCTGATGATTTTGGCCGTATTGATCGAGTTCGATGGCCCTGGACCGGTCTTTTATCATTCCAGGCGTTATGGCCGTCACGGACGAATATTTCCTATGTATAAATTCCGCAGTATGGTTTCCAATGCCGACGAGTTACTTGATCAGCTCAAAGATAAAAATGAAGTGGACGGCCCTATTTTTAAAATTAAAAAGGATCCGCGGGTGACTAAGGTGGGTGCTTTTCTGCGTAAATACAGCCTGGATGAACTGCCTCAGATTATGAATGTGATCAAAGGGGATATGAGTTTGGTGGGGCCAAGGCCGCTTCCCATTGACCAGGTGGAGCGGGAAAACTTGCGCCAGTTGAAGCGTTTGGATATCCGTCCGGGTATTACAGGACTGTGGCAGATTAGGGGGCGCAGCGACGTCTCTTTCGAGAGGCTGGTGCGCTGGGATATTTGGTACATCAATAACTGGTCTTTCGGATTGGATTTCTATATTCTGTTTCGGACCTTACCGGTTGTGATTCAAGGCAAAGGAGCTTACTGATGGCAGAGTCGAAAACAGCTTTGATAACGGGGATCACGGGCCAGGATGGTTCTTATCTGACGGAATTCTTGATCAAAAAAAGATACACCGTTTACGGTCTTATCCGTCGATCCAGTCATTTTAATACTCAGCGTATTGATCATTTGTATCAGGATCCTCATGAACGGCATCGCCGGCTGCGTTTGGTTTACGGGGACCTTAACGATGCCAGTTCTTTAAACCGCATCATTAAAACGATTAAACCCGACGAGATTTATAATTTGGCGGCCCAAAGCCACGTGAAGGTTTCCTTTGAAGTCCCCGAATATACGGGGGAAATTACGGCCTTGGGAACTATCCGTCTTCTGGAGGCTATCCGCGACAGCGGGGTTAAGACTAAATTTTATCAGGCTTCCAGTTCGGAAATGTACGGCAAAGCTTTAGAAACCCCTCAGACGGAAAAAACACCGTTTTATCCACGCAGTCCTTATGCGGCGGCCAAAATGTATGCCTATTGGGTGACGGTTAACTATCGCGAGGCCTATGATATCTTTGCCTGCAATGGGATTTTATTTAATCACGAATCTCCCCGGCGGGGCGAGACTTTTGTGACCCGTAAAATCACCATGGCTTTGGCCAGGATCAAGTATGGTTTGCAGAAAAAATTGTATTTAGGAAATTTAGATGCCAAGCGCGACTGGGGTTTTGCCGGCGATTACGTAGAGGCCATGTGGCTGATGCTGCAGCAGCCCAAGGCCGACGATTATGTCATTGCCACCGGCCATACACATTCGGTCAAAGAGTTCTTACAGGAGGCCTTTGGTTATGCCAAATTCGATTGGCGCAAATATGTCTCCATCGATCAAAGATATTTTCGTCCAACCGAGGTAGATTGTTTGTTGGGGGATAATTCCAAAGCCAGACGCGTGCTTAAGTGGAAACCAAAAGTAAATTTCCCACAGCTGGTACGTATGATGGTAGATGCGGATATGGAAATAGTCAGAAAAACGGTTTACGGCTTAAAAGGAAGGGTATGAGTTTTTGGTCTGATAAAAGAGTGGTTGTCACCGGCGGAGCAGGATTTTTAGGACGGGCGGTCGTTGGGCAATTAAAAGCCAAACATTGTTCCTACATCACGGTGCCTCGTTCTAGAGAATACGACCTGCGTCAGTCTTTGGCGATCAAACGTCTTTTAAAGCAGACCAGGCCCGATATCATCATCCATCTGGCCGGTGTCGTCGGTGGTATTGGCGCTAACCGTGCTAATCCTGGAAAATTTTTCTATGATAATTTGATCATGGGGGTACAGCTCATGGAAGAATCCAGGCTTTATGGTGTTCCTAAGTTTGTGGCCATAGGCACCATTTGCGCTTACCCTAAATTCACCCCGGTGCCTTTTAAGGAAGACAATTTTTGGAACGGCTACCCCGAGGAAACCAATGCCCCTTATGGATTGGCTAAAAAAATGCTTTTGGTTCAATCTCAGGCTTACCGTCAACAATACGGTTTTAATTCGATTTATCTTTTGCCCGTTAATCTTTACGGGCCGGGGGATAATTTCTCTCTGGAAGCTTCTCATGTGATTCCGGCGCTCATTCGCAAATGCGTGGAGGCCAAACAACGCAGAGATCCGCAGATTATGGTCTGGGGCACCGGCAAAGCCACCCGCGAATTTCTTTATGTCGATGATGCGGCCCGAGGGATTATTCTGGCCGCGGAAAAATACAATAGTCCAGAGCCGGTCAATTTAGGGGCTGGTTTTGAAATTTCCATTAAAGATTTGGTTGGTCTGATTGTGAAACTGACCGGCTTTAAAGGAGAAGTAGTCTGGGATAAGACCAAACCCGACGGCCAACCCCGTCGGTGTCTAGATACCTCCCGGGCTCAAAAAGAGTTTGGTTTTAAGGCTAAAACAAGATTTGAGCAAGGTCTTAAAAAGACGATCGCTTGGTATTTAAAACATCAGGAGAGTTAGGGCTGTAAATTGACAAAATAAACATCTTCGGTATAATAGACCGATTTTTGTCGGGTAGGAATTTGTGAATAAAAAAACGATCAAAGACGTTAATATTCAAGACAAAAGGGTGATTATCCGTGTGGATTTTAATGTACCCCTGGATGATCATGGCGCTATCACCGATGATCGCCGTATTACAGCGGCTTTGCCGACAATTCAATACGCTTTAAAAGAAGGAGCCTCCAAAGTCATCCTTATGAGCCATCTGGGCCGTCCCAAAGGCGCTGGTTTTGAAGCGGCATTGAGTTTAAAACCCGTGGCCTTGCGCCTGGAACAATTCATCAAAGAGAAGGTGGCATTTTTTAACGATTGCATCGGCCCGACGGTCAAAGAGGCCATTACCAAATCCAAAGAGCGGGTTATTTTGTTAGAGAACCTACGGTTTCATAAAGCTGAAGAAAAAAATGATCCGGCCTTTGCCAAGGAACTGGCTTCGTTAGCGGATGTGTATGTCAATGATGCTTTCGGCACCGCCCATCGCGCGCATGCCTCGACCGTCGGCATCACGGCCTATTTGCCATCGGTAGCGGGTTTTCTTATTGAAAAAGAATTACGATATTTAGGTCGTGCCATCAATAATCCCAAGCGCCCCTTAGTCGTTATTTTAGGCGGCGTTAAAGTCTCAGACAAAATTGCATTGATTAAAAATTTAATCCCTAAAGCCAACAGCATTATCATCGGCGGCGGCATGGCCTACACGTTTTTAAAAGCCCAGGGGATTAGTATCGGCAATTCCAAATTAGAGAAAGATAAAATTGATACAGCCAGGGAATTAATGGAGCAGGCTCAAAAAGCCGGCGTTGAATTGGCCCTGACAAAAGATTTTGTCATCACCCGGTCTTTTGACAGCGATGATTGTAAAGTGTCCGATACGATTCCCGACGGGTGGGAGAGTTTGGACATTGGCCCCAAAACCCGTGAGTACTACAAAAAGATTCTCTCGAGGGCCAAAACCGTGGTTTGGAACGGGCCTTTAGGCGTCTTTGAACGCGAGGCGTATATGCAAGGAACCAAGGACATTGCGCAATACCTAGCCTCTCTCAAAGACGTGACCATTGTCGTCGGTGGCGGTGATTCCGCGGCGGCGGTTGCTAAATTCGGTTTGGAAGATAAAATGACGCATATCTCTACCGGCGGCGGCGCTTCGCTGGAATTTTTAGAAGGCAAAGTACTTCCCGGCATTGCGGCGTTGCAGGATAAACAGGAGCAAGCATGCGCAAAGTGATTTCGACGTAATGTCGAAATCATCCCGAACCATAGAAGCGAGGGATCTGATTTTCAAGGATTTCTTATGCGTAAAATCATTATTGCCGGAAACTGGAAACTGAATAAAACGTCCCGAGAGGCTATGAGCCTGGTGGAAGAATTAAAGCGGGAAGTGTTAGATATCGATGGAATTGATATTGTCGTTTGTCCGCCGTTTACGGCTTTGGATGATGTTAGTGAAGTTGTTTTAGATACCAATATCGCTTTGGGCGCGCAAAATCTTTATTGGCAGGATAGCGGGGCCATGACCGGGGAAGTTTCAGCGCCGATGCTCAAAGATTTAGGCGTTCAATATGTGATTATCGGCCACAGTGAGCGCCGGCAGTTTTTTGGAGACACCAATGAAACGGTCAATAAACGCATCCGCGCCGCTTTAACCCACGCTTTAACGCCGATTGTCTGTATCGGCGAAAATTTACCCGAGCGTGAGGCGAACAAAACCTTTGATGTGATCAGGCATCAATGCGAGGGGTCGCTGGCGAATTTAACCGCGGATGAAATGAAGAAAATCGTTTTAGCCTATGAGCCGGTGTGGGCTATCGGCACCGGAAAGACCGCCACCCCACAGCAGGCGCAGGAAGTGCACGCGTTTATCCGTCAATTATTAGGTAAATTATTTAATGCCGACGTAGCCCAGTCGGTGCGTATTCAATATGGCGGCAGCGTGACGCCGGAGAATATCGCGGCTTTAATCGCCAAACCGGATATTGACGGTGCTTTGGTGGGAGGGGCTAGTTTAAAAGCTCCTTCTTTTGCAGCGATTGTAAAGTCAGCTAAAAAATAAACATGCGTCATTGCGAGCGAAGCGAAGCAATCTCTTATTAGATTGCTTCGTCGCTGACGCTCCTCGCAATGACACTTACGAGGGTTATATATGGGGCTCATCGTTTTTATTCACATTGTGGTTTGTGTGTTGCTGGTTATTTCTATTCTTATGCAGGCTGGCCGCGGCGGTGGTTTGGCCGAGAGCTTTGCTTCGGCGGAATCCATGTTCGGCACGCAGACCAATGCTTTTATGGTACGTTTATCGACGATCCTGGCCGTGATTTTCTTTTGCACATCTTTGATTTTGGCAGTCAGCTCCTCTAAAGGGGACAAATCTTTGATGGCCCATGCCAAATTGCCTGCGAAAACAGCCTCAAGCGCTAAAGAAGAAACGAAAGAAGAACCGACTGTCAAGGTTAGTGAGCCCAAACCAATATCTGCTGCTGAAGCTAAACCTGTGACGACAACGCCAATCACTAACACAGCCAAATAAGACCCCGGGTGAAAACCTTTTTTATTTCTCTAGCTGTTTTATTCTTCACAATGTCCGCCTGTTCCGCCAACGGCGGTCAGCTTATTTTATCCACCAGCTCCGACCCGAAAACCTTCAATGACATCGTCGCTAGCGAAACCTCCAGTTCTTTGGTGACGGGTATGTTATTTGAGGGTCTTACCAGAGAAGACCCTTTCACTCTAAAAGTCATCCCCAACCTTGCCCAAAGCTGGGAGGTTTCCCCCGACGGATTACAGTGGATTTTTCATCTGCGCCGTGACGTGCGCTGGTTTGACGGGGCGCCTTTGATGGCGGATGATGTGGTCTTTACTTTTCACGATTTGATTTATAATCCACAAATTCCCTCTCAGTCCAGGGATATTTTTACCATCGACGGCAAAGAGTTTGAGGTCAGCAAAATTGATGACTATACCGTCACCTTTAAGTTACCTAAAAAATTTGCTCCTTTTTTGCGCAGCATGTCCCAGTCGATTTTACCCAAACATTGTTTACAGCAAAGTGTTAGAGAAGGCAAATTTGCTTTTACCTGGGGCATTGATACTGCGCCTGGCCATATTATAGGTACAGGGCCGTTTTATCTGGACCAATACCATCCGGGAGAGCGTTTGATTTTTAAACGTAATCCCCATTATTGGAAACGTACCGCACAGGGTCAGCCTTTACCGTATTTGGACAAAATTATCTTTTTAATCATTCCTGATACGAATGCCGCTTTGCTAAAATTTATAGACGGCGAATTGGATTATATCGCCTTACGAGGTCAGGATTATCCTTTGCTCAAACCTTTGGAAGTGAAAAAGAATTTTACCATCTACCAGACAGGGGCGGATTTCGGCAGCAGCTTTATTGTTTTTAATGAGAATCCCGGCATTAATCCTCAAACTCATAAACCATTTCTCGATCCCGTCAAACGCTCGTGGTTTGAGAACGTCAATTTCCGTCGAGCGTTAGCCCATGCTATCGATAAAAAGAAAATCATCCAAATTTTATTTAACGAATTGGGTTATCCGCAAGACGGTCCCATGAGCCCCTCGAGCGGATTTTTTTATAATCCCAACGTCCCTGTCTACGATTACAATTTCACAGAAGCCAAAAAACTTTTAGAAGAAGGAGGATTTGTCTATCACGACGGCCTTCTTTATGATTCCAAAGGCCATCGGGTGGAATTTAATGTATATACCAATGGTGCCGAGCATGACACGCGGGTGCAAATGGCTTATATGATTCGTTCGGATTTAGAGAAGCTGGGAATGAAGGTTAATTTTTTACCGGTTGAATTTAATACCTTGGTGAGCAAATTGACGGCCAGCTACAATTGGGACGCGGTGATTTTGGGCTTAACCGGCGGCGTGGAGCCTCATTTTGGCAAAAATGTTTGGTCCTCCTCGGGGCAATTGCATATGTGGAACCCCAAACAAAAACAGCCGGCCACCGCCTGGGAAAGGCGCTTGGATGAAATTTACGATCAAGCAGGACAGGAATTGGATGAAAATAAACGTAAAATTCTTTATGATGAATTTCAAGTGATTGCCGCCGATGAGGTACCGATGATTTATACAGTGCTAGCCGCCAATATTTATGCGGTACGCAATCGTTTCGGTAATCTCAAACCGTCGGCGTATGCCGGAGTGTTTCATAATATCGAAGAGATTTATATTAGGGACAAAAACCGATGATTTCCTTTGTATTGAAAAGACTTTTGATTGCGATCCTGCTTATCATAGGCATGAGCTTTTTGACTTTTTGGCTGATGCACGCGACACCCGGAAATTTTTTTGACAGTCTCAAACTGAATCCTCAGATTTCCCAAGAAACGATCGCCCGCTATGAGAAACTCTATGGCCTTAATGAACCTTTGCTGATTCAATACGGCCGCTGGCTTGCCAATGTGGCTCGTGGGGAGTTTGGTTATTCTTTCTTTTATAATGTGCCGGTGTCTCATGTGATTTTAGGCCGTCTGGGCAACACGTTTATTCTTTCCTTTGCCTCTTTTTTATTAACGTGGAGTTTGGCTATTCCATTGGGAATTTGGGCGGCCTTGCATCACAATCGTCTCATCGACCGGGCCCTGTCTTTATGTTCCTTCGCCGCCTTCTCAACCCCCAGTTTCTTTTTGGCCATGCTTCTTCTTTATATGGTCAGCCAATGGGGGATATTGCCTTTAGGCGGCATGCATAGTCCTAATTATGAAAGTCTTTCTTTGGCCTCGAAACTGTTGGATTTAGCTGCGCATTTGGTAATTCCAACCATTGCACTTTCTTTAGCATCGATAGCCAGCTTACAGCGCATTATGCGCGGCAATATGCTTTCAGTTTTACGCCAGCAATATATTACAGCCGCCCGGGCCAAAGGTTTGCCGGAGCATCAGGTGATTTATCGCCATGCCTTAAAGAACGCGTTTAATCCGATGGTGACTTTATTAGGTTATGAATTATCCGGTCTTTTAAGCGGGGCAGCTCTCATTGAGATCGTTTGTTCTTGGCCGGGGCTGGGGACTTTGATGCTCACCGCCGTGCGCTCCAAAGATGTGTATGTGGTCATGGCCAGCCTTTTATTAGGCAGTCTTCTATTATTAATCGGTAATTTTTTAGCGGACATTGCTTTAGCCCGTTTGGATCCGAGGATTCGTTATGCCAAGTCATAAACCAACAGGGAATCCCCGGCAAGAGGGGAAACCTCAAAGTCAATGGTCGATAGCGATGACCAGTTTCCGTCGACATCGCTTAGCGCGTGGATGTTTTTATGTGTTGATAGGTCTATACGCCTGTGTGATTTTCGCTGATTTTTTGGCTCCGTATCGTTTTGACGATGAAGACCGCAGCTATTCTTATTGTCCAAGCACGACGATTGAATTTTTTAACCAAGGACACGGGATATGGCCTTTTGTTTATGTCCGCACATTGAGCTTTAATGAGAATCATCAGAGGATTTACCAGATCGATACTACCAAAAAATATCCGCTGCGATTTTTCCATCACGGTCATTTATTCGGGGTGGATGAACCCGGGCGGATTTATGTGTGGGGCGCGGACGCCCGCGGCAGAGATTTATTTTCGCGCATTTTGCACGGCGGACGGATTTCCCTCTCGATTGGTCTTATAGGAGTTTTGATTTCCTTTTCGCTGGGACTTTTGGTCGGCGGCATTGCCGGATATTTCGGCGGTTTCATTGACAGTCTTTTGATGCGCGTGTGCGAAATGTTTATGCTGGTACCCGGATTTTATTTGATGCTGGCTTTACGTTCGGTGGTGCCGGAGAATTTTAATTCTCTGCAAATCTATCTAACGGTGGTGGTGATTCTTTCGTTCATCGGCTGGGCGTCGTTAGCGCGTATTATCCGCGGCATGAGCTTATCGTTGCGCCAGCGCGATTTTGTGCTGGCCTCCCAAGCCATGGGCACCTCGGATATGACCATTATTGTCAAACATATCCTGCCCCATACGCTTTCTTATTCTCTGGTTGCCATCATGCTGACTATTCCGTCGTACATTTTAGGGGAAGCGGGTTTGAGTTTGTTAGGCTTAGGGATTCAGGATCCAATTCCTAGCTGGGGCAATATGCTCTCGGATGCCATGGGCATCGTGCAGATTCAATTCGCGCCCTGGATTATGATTCCCGGGATTTTTATTTTTGTGACGGTCATGTGTTTTAACATCATCGGAGATGCGCTGCGCGATGCCTTTGATCCGATGTTTAAAGAAAGTTAATAATGTATTCCCCTCCCCACAAGGGGGAGGGAAAATCACTGAATTAGAAATCCTATGAAAAACTTACTGGAAGTTAAGCATTTAACGGTTCAAGTCGGCCAGAAGGTTCTGCTCGATGATGTTTCCTTTGGAGCCCCAGAGGGGAAAATCACCGCTTTAGTCGGTAGTTCAGGCAGCGGTAAGACGACGGTGGCCAACTCCATTCTGGGGCTATTGCCCGCGGCTTTGGAAATCACCAAGGGAGAAATTCTTTTTGAGCAGAGAAACCTTTTGTCTTTAAACAAAGAACAAATGCGTTTCCTACGCGGGGGGCATATCGCCATGATTTTTCAAGAGCCGCTTTGGGCTTTTGATCCTTTGATGACTATTGGCCAGCAAATGGATGAGGTTTTAGCCGCGCATACATCTCAAGGAAAATCCGATCGTCGTCGTCGAGTGTTGGATGTTTTGGCCAAAGTGCAGTTGCCTAACCCGACGGATATGGCGGACCGTTATCCGCATCAGTTAAGCGGCGGCCAGCGCCAGCGGGCGATGATGGCCCAGGCCTTGGTGGCTGCTCCTGCCCTGATCCTTGCTGATGAGCCCACCAGCAATTTGGATGTCACCTTGCAGGCGAAGATCATGGATTTATTCCGCCAATTTAAAAAAGAGGAGATGTCCATGCTTTTGATTTCTCATGATTGGGGCATGGTGGCTCATTTAGCGGATGAGGTCATCATTCTTCAAAACGGGCAGGTGGTCGAATCGGGGTCGGTCGATTTGATTATGAATCATCCACGACATAAATATACCCAGTCTTTAATGGAGGTCTTTTAAATTTGTGTCATTGCGAGGAGTGAAACGACGAAGCAATCTCCTAAGGTTAAAAAGATTGCTTCGCTACGCTCGCAATGACACTAGTTAGGTAGCTATGATTCTAGAAATTTATAATCTTACTAAAACATTTGGAAAGATTCATGCCGTAGATGGCGTCAGCTTTTCCGTCGAAGAAAGGGAGAATCTGTGCATTATCGGAGAGTCCGGATGCGGCAAGTCCACGCTGGCTAAACTCATCATGGGATTGCTTGAAAGGGATGGTGGGCAAATCCGCATCGATCGTCATATCATTCAAATGGTTTTCCAGGACCCCTACAGTTCTTTGGATCCTTTGTGGAGCGTGCGTTCCATTCTCAAGGAGGCCCTGGGACGCCAGAGGCTTTCCGTCGGCCAACAGCAGGAGCGTATGCAAGCCATCCTTGAAGCGGTGAATTTATCAGGGGAGATTTTGAATCGTTTCCCGCATGAGTTTAGCGGTGGCGAACGTCAGCGTATCGCCATTGCCCGCGCGCTATTGACGAATCCAAAAATTCTCATTTTAGACGAAGCGGTTTCTTCTTTGGATATTTTGGTTCAAAAGCAAATCATGGATCTTTTAAAGGATCTGAAAGGGCAGTTTCATTTAACCTATATTCTTATTTCACATAATTTAAGAGTGGTCAAAAATTTTAGTGGTAGAATAGCGGTGATGCGAGAAGGTAAAATCATTGAAATCGGCGCCTCAGAGGATATTTTTAAGAAGCCCCAGCAGTCTTATACCCAACAATTATTGAAAGCAGCTTTTGATTATCAGATATGAGTGATCGATTCTGGCGGAGATTAAGTTATATCACGGGCATTATGGCCATCGGTGTTGTTTTTGGCCTCATGGCTTTTTTAGCCAGTATTGAAATCAAAGACCTGGATTTATGGCTGCATTTAAAAATGGGCCAGTATATCAGCGAACACAAAATTGTTCCCACCTTTGATATTCTTTCCTGCTCCATTGCCGGCAAACCCTGGGTCAATCACGAGTGGTTGTTTCAGGCCATTATTTATCAGATCTTTCACCTCTGGAGTTTCGATGGGCTTATTAACATGCAGATCGTCGTTGTTTTTATTACGCTTTTCATACTTCTTGTTTTGGGCTATAGCAAAGAACGTCAATGGTTGACTGCTTTTAGCTTGCTGGTCGTGCTTCTGGTTTATCAAAGTCGTTTTACCATCCGTCCTGATATCTTCTCGCTTTTGTTCTTCGTATCTTTTATCTGGATTCTTTCCTGGTTTATTGACCGCAGGTGGTCCGTGTGGGCTTTGGTGGTCATTCAGGTGCTCTGGAGCAATATGCACGGTTTTTTCTTTTTTGGGCCCGTGCTGGTGCTGGTGGCGTGTTTTTCAGAATTTTTAAAACGCCATGTGTCTTTGCCGTGGCAGTGGAACAAAACAGGCCGCCTGCAGGATGAGGAGTACGTGCGTCTGCAAAAACTCCTGCTTTTGTTGATATTGGCTAGCTTTATCAATCCCCTGACCTTTAAAGGGGCCTGGTATCCGGTGGGTGTTTTATTTAATCTGGGAGGGTCTTCTAAGATTTTTTTCCAGCACATTACGGAGTTACAAAAACCCATTACCGCCGCCACGATTTGGACGGTTCAGAACGGTTTTTATAAAGCGATGATTATTATATCGGGGATTAGTTTTATTTTGAATCGACGTCAATTGGATATCAGCTCGATTTTCATTTGGGTGATTTTTCTTTTGTTCTCGCTGGCGGCTTTGCGCAACATGGTTTTCTTTGCCGTGGCCTCTTACCTGGTATTGATGGCCAATGTAGCCTCCATCCATTGGCAGGGGATTATCCCATTGCGTTTCTCTCACCATAAATTTAAATATATCACCGGTATTTTGTTTAAAGGTCTTCTCATTTTCTGGATGATGGATACTGGCTTAAAAATCGCTACCAATGGCTATTTCGACTTTGATACGTATGAACGTAAGAGCGAATTTGGGGGTGTTTCTAAACATTCGTTTCCTTACCATGCGGTCAATTTTTTGGTCAAGAATCAAATTAAGGGCAATTTTTTTAATGATTTTAACTCCGGCGCTTATTTGGTCGGCCGTTGTTTTCCCAATATCAAAGTGTATATGGATGGCCGTACGGAGGAGTATGGGCCGGATTTTTTTGAGCATTATCAAAAGATTTGGCGCGACGGTGACCAAAAAATGTTCCTGGCAGATGCGGCTAAATATAATATTACAGGGGCGTTTTTAAATAATAATAATCAACAAGTGCCGCCTCACGTACTTAAAATGTTCTATCAATTACCCGATTGGAAGGTTGTTTATTTTGATTACGATGCGGTCATCTTTTTGAAAAATACAGCCTTGAATAAACCGTGGATTGACCGTTTGGCCGTTGATTTAAAAAAATGGCGGCCTCAAGGGATGGATTTACAGAGGCTGGGGACTAAACGCATCAATCCGATGCCCTTTACCAACCGCGCTTATCTACTGGAAACCTTGGGATTATACGATGCCGTATTTAAGGAAATTGATGAAGCTCTGAAAATATCTGTGGACGATTTTGATTCTTATAAACTTTTAGGAAAAATCTATGGGGCTAAGGGTAACCATCGTCGGGCTTTTGAGTGTTTTCGTATCGCCACTATTTTAAGACCTTATGATATTCAAACGCGTCTGAATTTGGCTTTGGCGTATGAAAATTTAAAAGATTTCAAAGGTGCCGTGGGGCAATATCAGCGGGTGATTGAAATGGACCCTCGAAGCTCTAAGGGATATTTTGGTTTAGCCAGGGCGTATGCTTTAGACGGAAAGCGCCCACAAGCATTAAATATGCTCCATCAATTTCAGATGATGGCACCCGAAGATAAGGTTAATGTGCAGAAAATTCGTGATATCATGGACAAAAATAAGAAGAGAAAAAAGGGTTCATAAAACCATGCGTGATGTTTTGACATTTATTTTAGCCGGCGGCAAAGGCGAGCGGCTGGATCCTCTGACGCGCGACCGTGCCAAGCCCGCCGTGCCCTTCGGCGGCATTTACCGTATTGTTGATTTTGCTTTATCCAATTGCGTCAATTCCGGGTTGCGCCGCATTTTTTTGTTAACGCAGTATAAATCTTTTTCCCTACAGAGGCATATCCTCGAAGGCTGGAATATTTATTCGAATCAATTAAGGGAATTCATCGACGTGGTTCCGGCCCAGCAGCGTATCTCCAGCGATTGGTACCGCGGCACCGCGGATGCGATTTATCAAAATCTCAACATGATTCAGGATTACGATCCCAAATTAGTTTTGATTTTAGCGGGGGATCATATTTATAAAATGGATTACCGCAAGATGATTGAATATCATCTAACCAAAGGCGCGGATATGACCGTCTCCTGCATTCAAACCCCTAAGTCCGAGGCGGATCTCTTTGGGGTGGTGGAGGCGGATCAAAACAATATGGTCACCGGTTTTCAGGAAAAACCGCAGAAGCCCAAAACCATTCCTTCTGACCCGGGGTCGATTTTTGGTTCCATGGGGATTTATTTGTTTAATGCCGAGGTGCTTTTGAATGAATTAAAGATCGACGCTTCAAAAGCGGACTCTAACCATGATTTCGGCAAGAACATTATCCCGCAGATGGTGCAGAAAAGGCTTAAAGTGTTTGCCTATGATTTTGCCCTCGAGAATGATCATTCGACCTATTGGCGTGACATTGGAACGCGCGATGCGTATTATCAGGCCAATATGGATTTAGTCGGTGCTGAACCTCAATTTAACTTGTATGAAAAATCCTGGCCGCTTCGCACCTATCATCATCAATACCCGCCCATTCGGGTTATTAGCGTCGGGGATCATCCGGGGGCGATTATTAACTCGATTATTTCCGGCGGTTGTGTTATTGAAGGCGCTGAGGTTAATCATTCGGTGTTGTCTTCTAACGTTTATATTAAGAATAAGGCCAGGGTTGCCGGGTCGGTGTTAATGGAAGGGGTGGTGGTCGGCGAAGGCGCGCAGATTCAAAATGCCATTATTGATAAAGAAGTGGTGATCCCACCGCAAGTAAAAATTGGTTTTGATCCTTTCCTGGATCGCCAGCGCTTTGTACTGACCACATCCTGCATAGTTATTGTTGCAAAAAAGACCTCATTATGATCATACAACCTAAAGTCCGCGGATTCATTTGCACGACGGCACATCCTGTCGGTTGCGCCGCGCATATTCAAGAACAAATCGCTTACGTAAAATCCAAAGGTTCTATTGCCGGCGGGCCTAAAAAAGTTTTGGTCATCGGTGCCTCGACCGGTTATGGTTTAGCTTCTCGTATTACGGCAGCCTTTGGCTGTTCGGCGGCGACCATGGGAGTGTTTTTTGAAAAACCTTCTGATGGCAAACGCACCGCCACCGCGGGCTGGTATAATTCCGCGGCTTTTGATACTGCCGCTCACAAAGCAGGGCTTTATTCAAAGAGTTTTAATGGTGATGCGTTCTCGGATGATATGCGAAGACAAGTCTGTGAGGCCATTAAAAAGGACTGGGGCCAGACAGACTGTGTTATTTATTCTTTAGCTTCCCCTCGGCGCACAGACCCTAAAACCGGTATTATTTACAAATCCGTGCTTAAACCTAAAGGGGCACCTTATACTAATAAAAGCATTGATTTTGAAGCCAATCAAATTACCACGGTTTCCCTTGAGACGGCAAGCCAGCAGGAAATTCAAGAAACCATCAAAGTCATGGGGGGTGAAGATTGGCAGTGGTGGATGCAGGCCTTGTCTGATCAAAACTCATTGGCCCCTAAAGCCGTGACGGTGGCTTACTCTTATATAGGGCCGGATGTGACTATCCCCGTTTACCGCAACGGTACCATCGGTGCTGCCAAAGATCATTTGGAAGCCACCGCCCACCTGCTTGATGATGCCATGAAAAAATTGGGCGGACGCGCTTTGGTGTCGGTCAACAAAGCCTTAGTGACCCAAAGCTCTTCAGCGATTCCTTTTATTCCTTTGTATTTTGTGATCTTGATGAAAGTCATGAAACAAAAAGGCCTGCATGAAAATTGTATTCATCAAATATATCGTTTGTTTGCAGATCGTTTGTATAACAAACGTCCCTTAACCCAAATTCCCGTGGATGCAAAGGGCCGCGTGCGTGTCGATGAATTGGAAATGCGCCAGGATGTGCAGGATGAGGTCAACCATCTTTGGTCCATTGTTGGCAATGAGAATCTTTTCCAGATCGCTGATATCCAAGGCTACAATGAGGACTTTCTTAAACTCTTTGGTTTTGGCCTCAAAGGCGTTGACTATAATGCCGATGTAAACCCCGAAGTACCCATCCTTTAAAAAAGTTCAATTCTCCGTTGACGACTCGTCGAAAAATCAATATATTGAAGGCATGTATCTTAAACGCCTCGAGGTTTTTGCTTTTAAATCATTCGCCGAGAAAACCGTCCTGGATTTTCAAAAGGGCATTTCCGTCATCGTGGGACCCAACGGTTGCGGTAAAAGCAATGTGTTTGACGCCATCCGTTGGGTTTTAGGCGAGCAAAGCGTCAGGGAATTGCGCGGCTCTTCGATGGAGGATGTTATTTTCAACGGCACCGACCAGAAACCAGCCCTCGGTTTTGCGGAGGTTTCTTTAATATTTTCCAACGAGTCCAAAATTCTCCCCTTTGAACATGAAGAAGTGATTGTCACCCGCCGATTGTTTCGTTCCGGTGAAAGTGAATATTTGATCAATAAGAATGTCTGCCGCCTCCGTGACGTTGTGGAAATGTTTTTGGGCACAGGGGTGGGGGCTGAGGCGTATTCGCTGATTCAGCAGGGTAAGGTGGATCTGGTGGTTTCCGCCAAATCCGATGAGCGTCGTCAGATTTTTGATGAAGCCGCTGGCATTACTAAATACAAAGCCAAGAAGAAAGAAGCTTTAAGCAAACTCAAAGAGACGGAAGATAATCTGGTACGTTTAAACGACATTATTGTCGAGGTCAAACGTCAAATCGCCACCATCGATCGTCAGGCCAAAAAAGCGAAAGCGTACAAGGAAGAGTTTGAGCAGTTAAAACAACTTGAGCTGACGATCGCGGGTCATCAAATGGCCGGATTTACCCAGGAATTGGAGATCATGACAGCCGGTCTGCAGAACCTTGCGACCAAAGAACAGGAGGGCCTGCGCCAATTAGAAGAATTTAATCAGCGCCTCGCTTACGAAACAGCGCTTATGGAAGAGCTCGATGAGAAAATCAATGATTTCAAAGCCCAGCAAATCCGTTTGGATAATGATATTGAGGTCAATGTCCGTCAAATTGGTTTTAATGAAGAGCGCCTGCAGAATTTCGACGAGACCCTCAGCCGTCTGGAGACAGACAAAAAGGCCGCTTTGGAGCGCTGCGGGACTCATCAGAACAAAATTGAGGACCTCAAAGCTCAACTGGCTCAAATCACCGAATCTTTAGCGGCTTCGACCAATCAATTAGACGAGAAGCGCCGGGGTTTAAAGGTGCTGATGATCTTTATTGATGAGACCTCTGTTTCCATCAAGTCCTGTCAGCAGAAAATTTTTGCGCTCAATACCGAAGAGGTACGTTTAAAGAATCAATTAACCGAGAATATGAAACGCGTCCTAGAGCAAAACGCCGGTAAAGCCCGTCTGGGACAGGAAAACAGCAAAGTTAACTTGGAAAAATCTCAGGTGAGCCAGAAGTTCGAAGCCATCAATGCGTCCATTACCACTGTCCAGTCCCAATTGCAAAGCGCCCGGACCTCTTTAGACAGCCAGCGTCAGGCCCAGGAGAATTTTAAAAGCCAATGGATTGCCTGCGAGACTAAAATTGACGACCTGGAGAAATCCAAAGTTTTTTTATTGTCTCAAAAGGATTTTATCGCCGGGATGCAGCGTCAGTATCAGGACAATCCTGATTTGATTGTCGAGGGCCGTTTCATTGCGCCGGTTAGACCTTTAGAACATCAAACCGGTATCATCGGTAAAATCAAAAGTATTCAAGAGGTGGCCGGCGGTTATGAAATCGTTTACCAGATGAAATATGTGGAGCTGGATTTAGGGCACATGGATGGACGTATGGCCGCGCTTGAGAGGCAATTAGCCGGTGAAAATGCCCAGAAGGATCGTTTCAATCAAAGTATCCGTGAGCATCAGGCGGTCATGGATGAGGCGTTAAAAGACATTTTGCAACAGGAGAAAAAATTATCCGTTTGGGAAGCGCAGAAAAGCGATATTGAGCTGGAATCCGGGAAGATCGTCACAGAATTGGATTTAATCGGCACAGAATTTGTTCAAATTGAATCGGCTCTTGCAGATTTGAAAACCCAGGAAGCCGCATTATCCGCGCAATTGCAAAATATCGCCGGTCAAATGACCCATACCCAGGAAGAAATCAAAGGCAAACAACAAGACATTGTCCGCAAACATCAAGAACGCGAAGACTGGAATGTGGGAATCGTGCAATTGGAAGCTCAATGGAACACTTTACAAACTCAACAGCAAAACGCTCAAAGTAGTTTGGATTTACACCAACAGAATTTAGAACGCGATTTATCCGATATCAGCCGTTTTGATCGTGAAACCAAGGAGTCCATTGCTAAAAAGATTAAAATCAACGACGATATTTCTAATTTGCAAATCGCCATTGATCATTTAAAAACCAGGAAGGAAAGTTTAAACGGTCAATTTAATCAATCGATGGGTCAAAAAGCAGACATGAGCCAGCGCTTAGTCGGTATTCGCCACCATGCCAAGACCATTGAGGATGAAATGATTCAAGCCAAAGGCGAGCTTCATCATCTGCAGATGCGCCAGCAGGAATTACAGTTTAACCAGCGGGCTCTCAAAGAGCGTCTTTTGCAAACCTATAAGATTGATTGGGATGAGTGGCAGGCTCAGCCGGTGTTGCCCCAACCTAATGGAGTTTTAGAACTGGCTGTTGAAATTGAGCGTTTGAAGAAACGCTGTGAATCCTATGGCGCGGTCAATTTGGTGGCCATTGAAGAGTTCGACGAGCTTAAAGGACGTTTTGAGTTTTTGACCAAACAGCAGAGTGATTTGTTGACGGCCCGCGAACAGTTGATGTCTACCATTTTGAAAATCAACCGCACTACCCGTCAGATGTTTACCGACACTTTTACCAAAGTCAATGAAGAGTTCCAAATTTATTTTCGCATGCTGTTTGGCGGTGGCCAGGCCCAGCTGGTGTTATTGGATCCTGAAAATGCCCTGGAATCCGGTATTGATATTATGGCCCGCCCGCCGGGTAAAAAGCTGCAGAATATTAGCCTGCTTTCTGGAGGGGAAAAGACATTAACAGCCATTGCCCTTATCTTTGGTATCTTTAAGGTAAACCCTTCGCCATTTTGCGTTCTGGACGAAATCGATGCGGCTTTGGACGAAAGCAATATCGGCCGTTTTGTCACGCTCTTAAAGGAATTTGCTAAAATCGCCCAATTTATCGTCATCACTCACAATAAAAAGACCATGGAGGCAGCTCATATCATGTATGGGGTGACCATGCAGGAGCGCGGGGTCTCCCGTATTGTGTCGGTGAAATTCAACCAATACCATCCTCAAACACCGCCTGCCAAAGCGCCGCAGCCTATGGAGGCAGTTGCAGTCGTGTAGGGCTTGAAAAGATTTTTTAAGAAAACACTACCTTTTCAAATCCAAATATGTTATAACTCTATAAATCTCATATGGATAAGGGTTTTTAAAAATCTTAACAGTACAGGGAGCGTTTCCTTGACAGTCGCCCTGATGACATGTTATACTTCCTATTGGATTCCCAGATTCCCATAAATGAATACATTCACACATATTCTTGAAAGTATCAACTGGGTTGATGTGGTCATGCTGGTTTTGCTCATCCGTAGCGTTTTTATCGGAGTCAAAACCGGTTTTGTGATAGAGCTGTTCAAATTTTTAGGAGTTTTAGGTGCAGTTTTGGTTGGTTTGCACTATTATGCGCTGATGGCTGCGCTGATAGCTAAAAAGACCAACTGGTCTTTAGAATCCTTTGAATTTGTGATCTTTGTCTTACTCTGTTTGCTGGCAGTGCTGGTGGTCAAATGTTTGCGTGATTGGTTTTTGATGTTCTTTAAATTTGAAAGCACCCATGCGGGGTTTAATCAATGGGGCGCCGGCTTTATCTGTGTATTGAGGGCTTTGTTTTTGGCTAGTCTCATCATGTATGCGCTTTTATTGACCCGCGTTGAATATTTGCAAAGAGAGACTTTGACTTCTATTTCGCAGAAACTGGCTTTGAAAGTAGCGCCGAATACATACCATTTTTTGTTTCATCAGGTGATTGGAAAGATTTTTACGCAACAGAAGTTTAACGAAGACGTTTTTAATGTGATTTCGCGCAACAGCGTTAGTCGAAAGCCGTTTTAGCAGGGAGTTTTACGTGGGGTTGATCGCAGAAGATATGATCCGACAGATCATTGACCGATCTGATATCATCGATGTGATTGGCCGTTACGTGACGCTTAAAAAAGCGGGAAATAGTTTTAAAGCTCTTTGTCCGTTTCATCATGAAAAGACACCTTCGTTTGTGGTCAATCCCGACAAGCAAATTTTTCACTGTTTCGGTTGCGGGGTGGGCGGTGACGTGGTGGGATTTATCATGCGTCAGGAGCGCGTGGAGTTTCCCCAGGCCGTGCGTTTCCTGGCGGATCAGGCCGGCATTGTTATCCCCGAGGATCAAGAGCAGGCCCCAGGCCCATCGAAGAATCTTAAAGACGAAATTTACAAGATCAACGAATGGGCGCTGGTTTTTTTTCATGAAACGCTTTTGACCAGCCGCCAGCCCAAGCCTAAGGCGGCCCGCGATTATTTAAAAAGCCGTGAGGTGGATTTAGAAACAGTCAAGAGGTTTCGTTTAGGATATGCGCCCGATGAGTGGGATAGTCTCATCGGCGTTTTAAAACAAAGAGGCGTTTCTTTAGAACTCATGCATCAGGCGGGTTTAGTGATTGCCCGCGAAAAGAGCGGCTATTACGACAGGTTTCGTGGCCGCATTATTTTTCCGATTTTTGATATCAATAGCCGTCCCGTGGCTTTCGGCGCGCGTTCTTTAAGCGAACATGAGGGGGCTAAATATATTAATTCTCCCGAGACGCCGGTATACACCAAAGGCCGGCATTTATTCGGTCTTCATTTGACCAAAACGTCCGTGGGAGAAGTTGATCACATCGTGATAGTCGAAGGGTATATGGATATGATGATGCCCTTCGTGCACGGGGTTAAAAATATTGCGGCGTCTTTAGGTACGGCTTTGACCGTCGATCAGATTAGACTCATACGCCGTTACAGCTCGAATGTGATCATGCTCTTTGATACAGATCCCGCAGGTCAGGCCGCCATTGTGCGGTCGCTGGATTTGCTCATTGACGAAGGGATGAATGTGAAGGTAGTCACCTTAGGTGATGGCCAGGACCCGGATTCATTTATCCGTCGTTTTGGTGTATCCGCTTTGGGGGATCGGTTAAAACAGGCGCAGACGTTGTTTGACTATAAATTCAACTGGCTCGCCGGCCAATTCAATCCCCAGACGATCGAGGGCAAAACAAAAATCAGCCAGGATATGCTTACGACGATCAGTCGTTTTAAAAGCGAGGTGGCCAAGTTTGAATTGATGCGCCTTTTGGCAAAGCAGTTAAACGTACCTGAGACGGTGATTCTCAAGCAGGCCCAAAACCAATGGAAGTCTTCGTCGCAGATGAACAGACCTGTGACCCAACAGGCACCCGTCCAGACCGTCAAGGGCATGAAACCTCAGGAAGAACTTTTGATCGCACTTTTTTTAGACGATCATCAGTGGGCTCAAAAAGCTCAGGAGCTTCTTAAACTTGAAGATTTTACCGAAGGCCTGGCGCGGGATATGGTACAAAAAATTTGGCGGATGACTCAAGAAAATCTTGAGTGGACCGATACTCAATTGATGGCCAAGCTTGAGGATCAACAAGCCCAGAGTTTGGTGGCCAAATTATTAAGCGGTGTTCATGCGCGCAAGGTGGATCCCTCGCGCGTATTTGGGGATTGTGTGAAGCTTATTCAAAC
Source organism: Candidatus Omnitrophota bacterium (assembly GCA_016201795.1). Lineage (GTDB taxonomy): Bacteria > Omnitrophota > Gorgyraeia > Zapsychrales > Fredricksoniimonadaceae > JACQCF01. The sequence goes on from JACQCF010000002.1 coordinate 143,327, forward strand.
AGAAGGTATTGAAAAACAAAAAGGACAACTTCAAAAAGAAATTCAGGAGACAGAAATTCGTGGTGATACCGTGGACGTTGGTACATTACGCAGGTTTGAAGAGTTAAACCGTAGGGTAAAAAATCGAGGTTAATATGGCAGAACAGGTCAAAGACAGAGACATACAAGGTGATCTGGATAAATTAGTGTCCTTGGGTAAAAAGAAGGGGTTTTTAACCTATGACGAGGTTAATGAAACCCTCTCGGATGCCGTTGATTCGTCCGATGACATTGACCAGGTTTTTGATGTTTTGGACGGTCAGGAAATTAAAGTGGTCGACTCTGCGGAAGATGTTCCTGTGGTCGAAGAAGGCAGTAATAGTAATGAAGAAAGCCGTGAACAGCAGGTGCGCCGCGTGCGGGAAGAAAATAAAGAGGAAGATGTGTATGCCGATAAATTCATTCCGCTCGATGATCCTGTCAAAATGTATCTTAAACAAATGGGCTCCATTCCCCTGTTGACGCGCGAGGAAGAAATCAGTTTGGCCAAGCGTATTGAAGAGGCGGAGATGAAATTCGCCGAAAGCCTATTTAAGACTTATTTTGCGCGCAAAGAAGCCATTGCCATGATTAACGCTGTTCTTCGTGAAGAGATCAACGCCGAAGATGTGATCAAAGACGAGCTCGAACGCCGTGGGCGCCTGATCAAGGATCTGGGTAAAATCCTCGAACGCGTGCGCCATACGCGCGTAGGATCGGATATTTCCGCCCAATCCATTGCCGAGTTTAAATTAACCTCGACGGTCAACGAAGAGATCGTTATCAAAATTACCGAAATCATCGAGAATGCCGAGCGTATCGACCGCTTGTTGAAGGTCAAAAAGAATATGCCCAATGCGGGGGAATTTAGAAAGCAAAAGGCCGCGCTTTTAAGAGAACTGGGTGATCCGGTTGAGCGCGTTAAAACACATTTGCGCGAGATCAAAACCCGCCAGTCGCGTTTTAACAAAGCCAAAAAATTGCTGGTTGAAGCCAACTTGCGTCTGGTGGTCTCCATCGCCAAGAAATACATCAACCGCGGGCTTTCCTTTTTGGATTTGATCCAGGAAGGCAATATGGGTTTAATCCGTGCCGTCGAGAAATTCGAATACCAGCGCGGATATAAGTTTTCCACGTATGCCACCTGGTGGATTCGCCAGGCGATCACCCGTTCTATTGCGGATCAGGCGCGCACCATTCGTATCCCCGTGCACATGACCGAGACGATCAATAAAATTATCCGCGTCTCGCGCGTGTTCGTGCAGGAATATGGCCGCGAGCCCTCACCGACGGAAATCGCCAGGGAAATGCGCATGCCGATCAGTAAAGTCAAAGAAATCCTCAAGATTTCTCAGGTGCCGATTTCTTTGCAGACGCCCATCGGCGATGAAGGGGACACCCATTTTGGCGATTTCATCGAGGATAAAAAAGCGGTGTCACCGGCCAATGCCACGTTGCATTCGATGCTCAAGGATGAAATCACCTCTGTGCTGCGCACCTTGGATGAGCGCGAGCGCAAGATTCTGGAATTGCGTTTCGGGATTCATGACGGCACCAGCCGTACTCTCGAAGAGGTGGGCGCCGAGTTTAACGTCACCCGCGAGCGCGTACGCCAGATTGAATCCAAAGCGCTTCGCAAATTGCGGCATCCGACCAGATCAAGGCGCATCAAGTCCTTCTTGGACATGGCCGCCAAAGAAGGCGAGACGGTTATTTAAGTGCAGACCAATAAACCACGTATCGCGCTGGTCATCACCGATAAGGAAACCAACGCCCAAATCAAGCCCTGGGGGGCTGATTTGCTGGAGCTGCGCGTGGATTTATTTAAGAAATTAGATCCGGCCTACGTGGCATCCCAGGCTAAACGCCGTCGGGCTTTAAAAATTCCTCTGTTGTTGAGTGTGCGCAATCAAAAAAAAGAAGGGGCACGCAAAGTTTTTTCCGATAGGACCAAATGGCGGATGATAGAAACTGTTTTGCCTTTGGTGGATATGGTCGATATCGAACTGAGCTGTGGGCTTTTAAAGCAAGTTGTGGCTTTAGTACACAAACATGGCAAAAAGGTCATTGTCTCCAGCCATCATTTTGACCAAACACCAGCGCACATGGAATACATTTTCAAGAAAGCTCTAGGCGCCAGGGCAGACATTGTCAAAATCGCGGCCAAGGCCAATATCTGGGATGATGTACTGCGCATGATCGAGTTTACTCATACCCATCGAAAACATCCGTTAATCACGGTTTCTATGGGGACTTGGGGGGTTATGTCACGTTTGCTCTTACCAGCTGCCGGTAGCCTATACACTTACGCCTTTCTGCATAAACCAACCGCCCCGGGACAAATTGATGTTAAAACACTCAAGTCCCACCTGAAATTTTACTACCCTTAGTATATAAATTATGATATTATTTACCCTTCTTTGGCCCAAACTGGATTAGTCCAGGTTCGAGTTTATTAAGACGAGAACCTAAAAAGGGTTATGAAGGGAAAAGTTGGCGACGACGGGCCCATAGTCCGCCAAGCCTCTGGCTTGGCGAGATCTCGCCAAATGATAAAATCATTTGGCGGACTCAGTCCCTCGACAGGGCTCGGGACATGTTGAGGTGAATTCAACGCTTGAGAAGGGCCTTACAACGGTAGTTGATGATTTCGGGCCCATAGCTCAGTCGGTCAGAGCAGGAGACTCATAATCTCTTGGTCCCTGGTTCGAGTCCAGGTGGGCCCAGATCATTTAAGGACTCATAGCTCAGCTTGGTTAGAGCGTCGCCCTCACATGGCGAAGGCCGTAGGTTCAAGTCCTACTGAGTCCATTGCTATTATGACTACAACATCGATTAAAGACCAAATTAGAAAACTGGTTGATTTGCAGGTGATGGATATTGAGGTTTACCGTCTCAAAAGCGAACTTCGTGACAGACCCGCGGAGATCGAGGCATTCAAAGCAAGTTTTGAAGCTAAAAAAGACAAGTTAAAAAGTTTAGAAGATCAGTTAAAAGCCATTTTGGTTAGGCAAAAAGGGGATGAAGGTGAGCTTAAATCCAAGGAAGAAGCGATCCTCAAAGCTGACGGGCAATTGTTCCAGTTAAAGACCAACAAAGAGTATCAGGCCAAATTGTTGGAAATTGAAAGTCTCAAGGCAGATAAATCTTTGGTTGAAGAAAAAATCCTTTTAGGGTTTGATCAGATCGAAGCGGCCCGTAAAGCCGTGGAGGTGGAAAAAGCGGTGGTGGCCAGTTATGAAAAAGAATTTCAGGCTAAGAAAAAAGAGGCGGATGGGATGATCGCCGTCGCTAATGATCAGCTGAAAGTCAAAGAATCCCAGCGCAGCCGTCTGACGCCGGATGTCAGGCCCGATATTTTAAGCCGTTATGAGCGCATTTTACAGAAGAAAGAAGGGTTGGCCATCGTGCCTGTCAAAAATCATGCCTGCGGCAGATGTTTCATGCATCTGACCGAACAGCTGATCCATGAAATCAAAATGCATGATCAGCTCGTTGCCTGTGATGCGTGTGCCAGGCTTCTTTATCTCGAAGATGATCTATGAAGATAGAAATTTTTACCGATGGAGCTTGTTCCGGGAATCCCGGCCCGGCCGCTATCGGGGTGGTGATTAAAAAACATGGTCAGACAATTAAAAAAATTTCCCGTTCGATCGGGGAGGCCACCAATAATATTGCCGAATACACCGCGCTTATTTACGGTTTGCAGGAAGCGTTGATACTTAAAGCCCGGGCCATAGAGGTTTATACGGACAGTGAGTTGATGCATAAGCAGATTGTCGGTCAATACAAAGTTAAGCACGACGGTATCAAACCGCTCTTTGATCAGGTTCAGCATCTGTTGACGGGTTTTGGGCAGGTGAAATTTCACCGTGTGCCGCGTGAAAAAAACCATGAGGCGGATAAGCTGGCCACTACTGCTGTGAAAAAAACAAGCCGCAGCGGTCGCCCTGATGTCCATGACGTCGGGGAGGAAAGTCCGAGCTCCAAAGGATAATGCATCCCGGTAATGCGGGACGTCCCGCCTACCTCAGAAAATATTCTAAGGAAGGCGGGATAGGATTAGAGCCACAGTGACGAAGCCCTTAACTGGGAGTGAAACGCGGCAATCTCTGCATGGAGCAATGCCAAATAGGAGAAGATGAGCTGATCCGGCTCGTTATCATTCTCGGGTAGGCTGCAAGATATTCTCCGCCAAAAAATTTTAAGATTTTTTGGCGAGACCTCGCCAATTCTGTCAACAGAATTGGCGGGTCGCCGCAAGGCAGAATGTTAGTCGAATGGCCGCATCAAACAAAACTCGGCTTACAGGCTTGCGAGCCCCGACGAAATGTCGGGGCGAGTCCCGCACCAGCTGGTGCGGGACGAAGATTAAAATTAATTTTTACGGGGGTTCAACACAATGTCAGGTCATTCAAAATGGGCAAAGATTAAACATAAAAAAGGCGCCGAAGACGCCAAACGCGGAGCCGTATTCACTAAGATCAGTAAGGAAATCACGGCGGCGGCTAAAGAAAGCGGCGGCAGCACGGAGACGAATTTCCGTCTGCGCGCGGCAGTGGCCCATGCCCGTGAATTTAACATGCCCCAAAGCAACGTCGAGAACGCGATTAAAAAGGGTACCGGCGAACTTCCGGGCGTTGTTTTTGAAACCGTCATTTTTGATGCTTACGGCCCCGGTGGGGTGGCGATGCTCATCGAAGGCCTGACGGATAATAAAAACCGTACCACCGCTGAAATTCGTAATATTTTGGCTAAAAAAGGCGGATCCATGGCCGGCGCCGGCTCCACGGCCTGGATGTTTAGCAAAAAAGGCTATATTGCCGTCGACAAATCCAAGACAAGTGAGGATGCGGTCATGGAAGCGGCGCTGGAAGCAGGGGCGGATGATGTCACAAGTGACGCGGATACTTTTGAAATCACCTGTGACTCTGCGGTGTTTGAGGCGGTTAAGAATGCCCTGGCTGCTAAAAAGATCCCCACCTCAAGCGCCGAGGTGACCATGCTTCCGAGTTCGACGGTGAAAGTGGAAGGCCATGATGTTAAAAATATTTTAAGCTTGATGGATGCTTTGGAAGAACACGAAGACGTGCAGCGCGTTCACGCGAATTTTGATATTTCCGAAGAGGAAATGGCCAAGGTATCTGCGGAATAACCTATGCGCATTTTAGGTGTTGATCCGGGCCTTCGGGCCACCGGTTTTGGGCTGGTGGAAGTCAAGGCGGGAGCTGTTAAAATTCTCGATGCTGGAAGTATTGAGCCAAACACCAAAGCTTTATTTGAAGAACGCATTGCCAGGATTTACCATCTGTTGTCCGATATTATCAGTGCACATAAACCTCATGTGCTGGTGCTTGAGAAACTATATGCTCATTACAAACACCCCACCACCGCCTCTGTGTTAGGTCACGTGCGTGGGGTGATTTGTTTATTGGCCCATGAGCATAAGATCCAGTTGACCGAATACAGCGTCAAACGTATCCGTCAGGCGCTGGTGGGTAATGGCAATGCCACCAAAGAACAGGTACAGATGTTCGTTAAACGTCTTTTGAATATTGAGTCAACAAAACTGAACCTGGATACCTCTGATGCTTTGGCGCTGGCCTTAGGCCATGCGCAGATGCGCAGGTTTAAACTGTTATGATCGCCTCCATTAAAGGCAAAATTGTTACTCGTTTAGAAGGCACGGTCATCGTCGATACCGGTGCTTTAAGCTATGAAGTGTTTCTGCCGGCCTCGGTTTTACAGCGGCTGGAAGAAAATCAAGATAGCGATGGCAATGTGCGGTTTATCACGTATCATTATTTACAGGTTTCACCCTCCAGCGCCAGCGAGGTGCTGGTGGGGTTTTTTAATAAAATCGAGCGCGATTTCTTTTTGGAGTTTATCAAAGTTTCCGGTATCGGTCCTCGGGCAGCGGTGAAGGCACTGAATAAATCCATCGGCGAAATTGCCCAGGCCATTGACCGCGCCGATATAGCGTATTTAAAAACGTTGCCGGGCATCGGTATTCAGCGCGCCAAGGAGATTATCGCTAAACTGCAGGGAAAAATGGGTAAATTCATCCTGATGCGCGATCATGTGGCCACACCCAAATCAGAGGTGGATTTGCGTGATATCGAAGAGGAAGCGCTGCACATTTTATTACAATTGCAGTACAAAAAAACAGAAGCGGACGATATGATTAAGAAGGCGCTGGAACGTAACAGCCAAATTTCGACGGCCGAGGGACTGTTAAACGAAATTTACAACCAACGGAAGTCCCCGGCTGAGGGGACAAGCAAAGAAAGAGCCAGTGATGGACGAACAAAGTCAAAATTATAAAAGCGCTCTGGAAGCGCTTCTGTTTGTGAGCGACAAACCCATTGAGCTGGATCAGTTCAAGGTTGTTTTTCCACAACTTCCACCGGTAGAGATCGTGGAGTTGATTAAAGGGCTTCAGGAAGAATATGTGCATCGTCAGGCAGGAATGGTGATTGCGGATATTGCCGGTGGCTGGCAGATGCTTTCTAACAGCCACGCTGCAAGATACATCCGTGAATTTTATAAAACTAAAGCCAAAGAAAAATTATCTCGGCCGGCGCTGGAATGTTTGGCGATTGTCGCCTACAAACAGCCGGTGAGCCGCGCACAGTTGGAGATGATACGGGGGGTTAACTGCGACGGGACTCTGGCGCATTTGCTCAATAAAGGACTTGTTGAGGTCATGGGGCGCAAAGAAGTGCCGGGTCGTCCATTTTTATACGGCACCACCAAAGTTTTCTTAGAATATTTCGGTTTAAAATCGTTGGAAGATTTGCCGAAACTAGAGGAGTTTGTTCAAGAAACGCTGGGGGTCGCTTCCATAGACTCGATAACACAGGAAACCAGCGGCCAATCGAGAATGGATGTGTCATTGCGAGGAGCCGAAGGCGACGAAGCAATCTCATGAGATTGCTTCGCTCACTTACGTTCGCTCGCAATGACACTTGAAAAAATTATGAACCTACAAAATTTAAGAAAAAAAATTGATGCGTTGGATGCCCAAATCATCGAGTTTCTTAACCAAAGAGCCCAGATTACCTTGGATATAGGCCAGCACAAGCTCAAAAATAACACCTCCATTTATGCGCCGGCGCGGGAGAAGCAAGTATTGGAGCGCATTAAAACTCTCAACAAAGGTCCCATGAGTCAGGAGGCTTTTGAGGCGATTTATCGCGAGATTATGTCCGCTTCCCTGAGCCTGGAGAAATCTTTGCGCATCGCGTACTTGGGGCCGGAGGCGACCTTCTCACATCTGGCGGCTTTGAAACGTTTCGGCTCCATGGTGGAGTACGTTTCCTGCGAGAATGTCGCGGAGATTTTTAGCAGAGTCGAGCACAGCGACTGTGATTACGGCGTTGTGCCCATTGAAAATTCGATCGAAGGGGTTGTGACCCATACGATTGATCTTCTGGTGGACTCTGAACTTAAAGTTTGCTCGCAGATTTTATTGGATGTCTCTCATCATCTGATGACACGCGGTGCTTGGAAAGGTATTAAAGAGGTGTATTCGCATCCGCAGGTATTTGGTCAATGCCGCCAGTGGTTGTTGAGAAATTTGCCGCAGGTATCGTTGATGGCGGTGACATCCACCACCAGGGCCGCCCAGATGGCCTCAAGGAAGAAAAACACGGCCTGTATTGCCTCGGAAATCGCAGCGTCGTTATACGGCCTTAAGATTTTAAAAAAGAACATTCAAGACAGCGCGCAGAATATCACGCGGTTTTTGGTATTATCCAACAGCGACGTTCCCCCGACGGGCAAGGACCGCACATCGCTGGTTTTTTCCATTAAAGACAAAGTGGGGGCGTTGCATGCCATGCTGGCACCCTTTTACAAAAATAATATCAATTTAACCAAAATCGAATCCCGGCCGTCCAAGAAAAAGGCCTGGGATTACTATTTCTTTGTGGATATCGAAGGGCATCGGGATGATCCTCATGTCAAGCGCGCCTTAAGCGGCTTAGAAGGTATGTGCAAGTTTATGAAAATTCTAGGATCCTACCCTGTGCTTGAATGACAAACTCACAAATGTTTGACAAGTGTCCAACAAATGTTATACTATTGTTAGACAAAAAGGAGGTTACTTATGACTGTCATCAGTGTCAGAGAATTTTCTCATCACATGGCGAAATATTTAAAGAAATTAAGGTCAGGGCAAGGTTTTGTTTTAAAGTATCGTAATCAACCTATTGCCCAGGTTACACCCAATTATATTCCTTCCACGGGAGTCGTGCCAAGCTGGAAACGACCTTTCAAGAGGATTAAAGTTAAGGGAGAACCGGTGAGCCAGACGATCAGCCGTATGAGGCATGAAGACTGGCGATGAAAGCATTTATTGATACCTCTGCCATGCTTAAAAGGTATTTTGATGAGCCGGGAGCAGATGCGTTCGATCAATTTATAAGGAACGTGACCCATATTACAGTTGCTCCAACTTACTTGCTTGAAGCGCATGCCGCACTTGAGCGTCGTCATAGAGATAAAACATTTACCAAAGAACAGGTGCGCAGATTAAAGGAAAAGATCGAAGAAGATTTTTTTTCTTATCATGAGATTGAGTTTAATTCCCAATTGTGTGAGACGGCTAAATATTTGATTGCATCGTATCCTATGGTTACTTTAGATAGCATACAATTAGCTGCCGCGATGATAGCCAATACACAAGCTTTTCTCACTTCTGACAAACAATTGTTTAAATATGCTCAAGAAGAACTAAAGAATGTTGAATTAATTTAGATTCGTTGGTTTTAAAAAGATTCTTATATGCAGGTTGCTAATAAATATATTTTCGATATCAAGCCTTACGTGCCGGGCAAGCCCATCGAGGACGTCAAACGCCAGCTGAAATTAAAAAGCGTTATCAAACTGGCCTCCAACGAAAATCCTTATCCGCCGTCGCCTAAGGCCGTTGAAGCGATGACCAAAACCGCCAGAGGTGTGAATCGCTACCCCGACGGCGGATGCTTTTTGCTTCGTCGGGCTTTGGCCAAACATTTAAAGGTGGGTGAGAACCAGTTAATTTTTGGTAATGGCTCGGATGAGATTATTGTGCTGGCGGTGAAAGCTTTTGTGGGACAGGGTGATGAGGTTATTATCGCTAAACCTTCATTTTTAATTTATGAAATCGCCTGCTGTTTGGCGGGAGCAAAAATTCACCAGGTGCCTTTAAAGAATTTTCGTTATGACCTTAAAGGCATGAAGGACAAATTAAGTAAGCGTACCAGGATGGTCTTTCTCGGTAATCCTGATAATCCCGCCGGCACTTATATCAATACTAGGGAAGTCGCGGATTTTATGAAAACCGTCGGCAAACAGGCTTTGGTGTTCTTCGACGAGGCTTATTTTGAATATGTTCACGCCAAAGATTATCCGGATACGATTCAACTTATGAAAACGTATCCGAATGTAATAACCGCGCGTACCTTCTCGAAGATGTACGCTCTGGCGGGTTTGCGCATCGGTTACGGCATCGGCCAGCCGCGGATGGTGGATATTTTAAATCGTCTGCGCGAGCCGTTTAATGTAAACTCGCTGGCGCAGGCGGCGGCGGTGGCCGCTTTGTCGGATCAGGGGTATTATCGTCGCATCGCCCGTGAGGTGGAACAACAGCGTCGATATTTGTACCGTTGCCTGGAGGGTATGGGGCTTCCCTATGAAGAGAGTTTTACGAATTTTATTTTAATTCAAATCAAGAATGCCGCCCAGATAGCTAATGCTTTGTTGCGCAAAGGAGTGATCATCCGCGACATGAATGTCTGGGGACTCAAAGGGTTTATCCGTGTTTCCATCGGAACACCGTTGGAAAATAAGAGGTTTATTCAAACATTAGGAGAAATTATATAACTTGTGTCATTGCGAGCGTAGCGAAGCAATCTTTTTTAAAAGATTGCTTCGTCACAAAAAACGTTCCTCGCAATGACGCTGACTGGGAGGGCAAATGATTGTCATTTTACGCCCGGATGCGACCGAGGCTCAAATTCAACATATTGTGAATCGCGCCACCAAACTGGGGCTTAAGAGCAATATTTCCCGGGGAGTGGAGCGCACCGTCATCGGTTTTATCGGTCCCGAAGATGCCTTGCGGGTGATTCCCCTGGAGGTTTTTCCCGGCGTTGAGCAGGTGCTTCAGGTGCTGGCTCCTTACAAACTCGTTTCGCGCGAATTTAAAAAACAGGATACGGTTATTAAACTTGAATATGGGGCGGTGGTTGGCGGCAAAAAAATCGCGGTCATGGCAGGCCCTTGTTCCGTCGAGGGTTATGAATCCATGCTTTCGATTGCCAAGGCTGTCAAGGCCATGGGGGCTACCATTTTGCGTGGCGGCGCTTTTAAACCGCGCACCTCACCTTATGATTTTCAGGGTTTGGGCGAGGAAGGTTTAAAGATTTTACAGCAGGTCGGCAAGCAGGTGGGCATTTGCACCATTTCCGAGGTCATGGACACGCGCCAGGTGGAATTGGTGGCCAAATACGTCGATGTTTTGCAAATCGGCGCGCGCAATATACAGAACTTTTCCCTGTTAAAGGAAGTGGGCGCCAGCAAAAAGCCGGTGATGCTCAAGCGCGGCATGTCGACGACCATCAAAGAGTGGCTGATGTCCGCCGAGTATTTGCTGGCCAACGGGAATTTTGAGGTGATGCTTTGCGAGCGCGGGATTCGTACTTTTGAAACCGCCACCCGCAATACGCTGGATATTAACGCAGTGGCGGTAGCCAAGAAACTGACTCATTTGCCGGTGATTGTGGATCCCAGCCACGGTACCGGAAGCTGGGAATATGTGGCGGCAGGTGCTCGTGCCGGGGTTGCGGCCGGCTGTGATGGTTTGATCATTGAAGTGCATGAAAATCCCGAAGAGGCTTTATCCGACGGGGCCCAATCGCTGATACCAGCTAAGTTTCAGGAATTGATGGCCTCCTGCAAACGCGTGGCCCAGGCCGTGGGTCGGGATTTATAACCTTTAAAGGAAGACCTATGTTTAATCGCAGACAATTATTTCGCCGGGTGGCGATTGTAGGGGCGGGATTGATGGGTGCGTCTTTGGGGCTGGCTATCAAAAAGAAGGGGCTGGTCAGAGAGGTCATCGGTATCGGCCGGCATGAAACGTCTTTAAGGGAAGCCACCGACGTCGGCGCCATTGATGAAAGTTCTTCGGATTTAAAAAGAGGTATCAACGGTGCGGATTTGATTGTGCTGGCCACCCCCGTGCATACGATTTTGGAAATTTTAGATTTTTTAGGCAAAGAGCATCATCGCGGCTGCATGGTCACGGATTTGGGAAGCACCAAGGCTGCAATCGTCGAGCGCGCAGAAAAAGTTCTACATCATTCGGTATTGTTTGTGGGCTCTCATCCTCTGGTCGGTTCAGAGAAAAAGGGACCCACGTACGCCAATGCCGCTTTGTATGAAAATGTCACTTGCGTGATGACTCCGACGGATAAAACCAATCGCCTGGCCAAAGAAAAGATCAAACATTTTTGGTCGCAATTGGGTGCTCAGGTTAAAATGATGAGCCCGCAGGAGCATGATGAGGTGCTGGCGTTTATCAGCCACGTGCCGCATTTGGCCGCTTTCGGTCTGATGAAAGCCATCCCCGATAAATTTCTGGAATACGCCACTCAAGGGTTGCGCGATACCACGCGCCTGGCGGCTTCCGACGCTCATGTGTGGCGGGACATCGCTTTATCTAATCCTAAAAACGTACTCAAATCCCTTGATGAAACGGTTCAGGTTTTATCTTCCATCCGCAAGGCCATTGTTTCCTCTGATGCGCAAGCATTGGAGGAGATCTTCAAAGCCGCTAAAGCCAAACGTGAAAGCATCGATGGTTCGACCCCTCGACCAGCTCAGGGTAATACAGGTTCACCATTAAAAAAATGAGCATTAAACATTTCATGATCACCCTTGACGGTCCTGCAGGCGCGGGCAAAAGCACGGTGGCTCGAAATCTAGCCAAACGTTTAAGTATTTCGTATTTAGATACCGGGGCTATGTACCGCGCTTTGACGCTGAAAGCTTTGCGTTTGAAAATAAAACTCGACGATGAAAAAGCATTAACCGGGCTGGCTAGAAAAACCGTTATCGATTTTAAAGAAATGCCCGACGGGTCTTTGCATGTGACGCTTGACGGCGAAGATGTAGCCGAGGCTATCCGCAGTATCGAGGTGACCAACCACACTTTTCACGCGGCTAGAACCGCGGCGGTTAGAGCAATGATGGTCAACGCCCAAAGAGCCATTGCCCGGCACCGTTCGTTTGTGACCGACGGGCGCGATCAGGGGACGGTGGTTTTCCCAAAGGCGGATTATAAATTTTACATTGATGCTGACCTCCGCGAGCGTGTGCACCGAAGGCACCGTGAACTTAAAGAAGCGGGGGAAGCCGTGGATGCGGCACAGTTAAAAAAAGACATGCAGGAACGCGATCATAAAGATTTTTCTCGTGTGGTGGGGCCTCTGAAGAAAGCTGAGGATGCGATTGTCATTGATTCAACGGGTTTAAACGTGCAGCAGACCGTTGATAAGGTCATGACCTATATTAAAACTTAGCGATGAGACAGTCCCATATCCGTAATTTTTCCATCATTGCCCATATCGACCACGGCAAATCAACGCTGGCCGACAGGTTTTTGCTTTTTGCCGGCGCTATTGACGAACGCAAGTTTCGCCATCAAATGCTCGACGATATGGACCTGGAGCGCGAACGCGGCATTACCATCAAAGCCTCTGCCGTTCGTCTGTCTTATAAAGCTAAGGATGGTCAAGATTACATTTTTAATTTGATCGATACTCCTGGCCACGTGGATTTTTCTTATGAAGTGGAAAAATCCCTGCGCGCCTGCGAGGGGGCCTTGTTGTTAATCGACGTTAGCCAGGGGGTTGAGTCGCAGACCATTGCCAATTATTATCTGGCTATTGACAGTAATCTGGAAATCCTGCCGGTCATCAACAAAATCGATATAGCCAACGCCGATATCGACGAGGCTAAACGTCAGTTTAAGGAAATTCTTAAATTCAGAGAAGAAGATATACAACTCGTCTCCGCCAAAGAGGGAATTAACATTGATTTGCTCTTTGAGAAAATCGTCTCTTTCATCCCCGCCCCCGAGGGAGACCCTGCGGCGCCGCTCAAAGCCCTGATTTTTGACATGAAATACGACATTTACAAAGGCATTATCATTTATATCCGTCTTGTCGATGGAGCCATTAAGTCAGAGGCGAACATCCGTTTTATGAATGTCGGCAAAGAATTCGTGGTCCAAGAAGTCGGCATTTTCGCGCCCGAGGCCAAGCAGGTCCAAGGGCTTTCGGCCGGGGAAGTCGGCTACATTACTTGCAACTTGCATGATCCTAAAGAAGTGAGGGTGGGGGATACCATGACCGAAGTCGACCGCCCGACGGCAAAGGTTTTGGAGGGCTATCGTCAGCTTAAACCCCTGGTTTTTTGCGGCGTATATCCGGTGAACGCCAAAGATTATACGCCTTTGCGTGAGGCCATTGATAAATTGCGTTTATCCGATCCCAGCTTTGTTTACGAACAAGAAAGTTCACAATCGTTCGGCCACGGCTTTCGTTGTGGATTTTTGGGGCTCTTGCATATGGAAATCGTGCAGGAGCGCCTGGAGCGCGAATATGATTTGAATTTGATTTTAACCACCCCCAACGTGGGTTATAAGATCGTCCAACGCGACGGGACGGTCATGGATTTGGAAAACCCGTCGGATTTGCCTAACGGTTCGGAAATCAACCGCATTGAAGAGCCGGTTTTAGCGGTGTCGATTCTGACTCCCGTAACCTATATGGATCAAGTGATGGAGTTGGCCAAACGCAAACGCGGGGCGTATCAAAAAAGTGAGTTTATCGGCGACCGCATGAAAATTTTGTTTGATATTCCGCTTTCTGAGGTCATTGTTGATTTTAATGATCTCATTAAATCCGCTACCCGCGGTTACGGCTCCATTGATTATGAATTTAAAGGCTATGCCCCGGCGCAAATTTCACGGCTGGAGATTTTAATCAACGATGAGCCCTGTGACGCGTTTTCGTGCATGGTGCATAAAGAGCGCGCCTATGATAAGGGGTTGGCGCTGGTGACAAAATTAAAGGATTTAATCCCCCAGCAATTATTTGAGGTGCGTATTCAGGCCCAGGCCGACGGGCGCATCATTTCTAGCGCCAGGGTTAAAGCGGCCGGCAAAAAAGTGACCGCCAAATGTTATGGCGGGGACATTACCCGTAAGCGTAAATTGTGGGAAAAGCAGAAGGAAGGCAAAAAGAAACTTAAAACTATCGGCCGAGTGGAAGTGCCGCAAGAGGCGTTTCTGGCCGTCCTAAAAATATGAGCCCAAAAAAGAATAAAGTTAAATCTGTTGCCCGCGAGTGGGTCGAATCGATCGTTATCGCTTTGATCCTGGCTGTTTTTATCCGCACCTATTTTTTTCAGCCGTTTAAAATCCCCAGCGGCTCCATGCGCATGACTCTCTTGGAAGGCGATCAATTGTTCGTCAATAAATTGTGCTACGGCCCCCTTCTTTTGCCGGAGCTGCACAGCCCGGATTGGTTATGGCAAATGTCGGGGTATCATTTTGATATTCAATGGCCGTTATTTTTGCAGCCTTTGGCGAAAATCCGTTTGCCGGGATTCGGCCATCCTCAGCGCGGGGATGTGATGGTATTTGTGTTTCCACAGAATCGCCACCAGAATTTTATTAAACGTCTTATTGGTCTACCGGGGGATCAGGTGGAAATTCGCGATGGAGCCCTGTATATTAATGGCCAACATTGGGAGGATCCTCGTATTAGAAACCTTTATTATTTTAATTGTGATAGTTGTATCTACGGGCAGACTGGCCAGGTGGTGACGGTGCCTTACGGTCATTATTTTATGATGGGTGATAACAGCGCTAATAGCCGTGACAGCCGTTATTGGGGTTTTGTGGATGAATATGATATTGTTGGCAAAGCGGATTTTTTGTTTTGGCCGCCCCATCGGATTCGATTAATTAAATGAATATGAATCTTGTGTCATTGCGAGGAGCTTTAGCGACGAAGCAATCTATAAAAAAGGATTGCTTCACCCGCCATGGCGGGTTCGCAATGACACTCATTTTTTGTCTCGGTTGTCAGACAACACAGCCTAAGGAGCCGGTTTCTGCGTTGGGTACCCTTACCGAGGGATTGACCAATCAACAGATCAGCCAGCAAGACCTTAAAAATTTAGCGGTACAGGTGCAAAATAATCCTCAGACCAAGTCTGCGGTGCAATCGATTCATCAGGCTTTAAGTGCCGGGCAAAAAGGGGTAAAATATTGTCCTGTAGACGGCCAGCGTTTCGATGCGTCCGTGGATATATGCCCGATTCATAAAGTTAAATTGAAAACTGTAGATTAATATGTCTTTAACTTTCGCCAATAAAGTCACCGTCGGCCGCATTCTTCTGGTGCCGTTTTTTATTGCTACCGTTTTGTCCCTTTCCCCGGAACGTCCGTATTTGCGCTGGGTGGCGCTGGGGCTTTTTTTAACGGCGGTCATCTCCGATGTGATCGACGGCTATATCGCCCGCATGCATCATCAAAAAACTAAAGCCGGCGCTATCCTCGATCCTCTGGCGGATAAAATGCTTCTGATCAGTGCTTTTACCTGCCTTTATATCCGTCGGGGGAATTTTGAAGAAATTGTTTTTCCTTTGTGGTTTGTGGTGGCCATCATCAGCCGCGATATCATTTTGCTGTTGGGCGCCATGATTATCCAACTGATCACCGGTCAATTAGAAATCGAAGCCAACCGTTCAGGTAAGACCACCGCGTTTTTGCAGATCGTGTGTATTTTAGGTATGCTTTTGCAATGGTCGTTTACCAGAATTTTTTGGTATATGGCTTTGATAGCCACCATTATCTCGGGAGTTATTTACATCAAAGAAGGGATTAAACTTATCAATGACAATGGTTCTTCTAGCCATTAGCCTTGGGCTTACCTATTTGATTGGCGCCATTCCCACCGCTTATATTTTTGGCCGTCTGTTCAAAGGCATTGATATTCGTCAGCACGGCTCAGGCAATGTGGGGGCCACCAATGCCTTTCGCGTGCTGGGCAAAGGGCCCGGAGCAGCGGTTTTGATCATCGATATTATCAAAGGTATTATTCCAACCACGCTGGTGGCTAATCTTTTTGGGTTTCATGATCCTTTAACTTTGGGCATCATCGGTCTGGTGGCTGTGGCTGCCCACAACTGGACGGTATTTTTGAAGTTCAAAGGAGGCAAAGGCATTGCCACCAGTCTGGGGGTGCTGATTGGTTTGACCATTCAAATTCCCGGCCTGCGCCCGGTATTGCTGAGTATTGTAGGGGTGTGGTTAGGAGTATTTTTACTGTTTGGTTATGTGTCTTTAGCTTCTCTGGTGGCGGCGGTCGCTTTGCCGATTTGTATGGTCACGGTCCATGCGCCTTTTGTCATGGTTGTCATGTCTATTGTCCTTTGCTTGTTCGTCGTTTTTCGCCATCATTCTAATATCAAACGCCTGCTTCAGGGTAAAGAAAACCGCGTTAGTCTTCCGTTTTATAAAAGGTAATCCTTCATTGATAATGTTTAGCGCGTAGAGAGACTCAACGAGATTTATTTTGTTATTGGGTTCCCTCCCCCTTTGTGGGGAGGGTAAGGGAGGGGGCATAAAAGCAATGTTCTCCATCGATCACCCTCCCCTAGCCCCTCCCATCAAGGGAGGGGAATGAAGCAAAATTTTCTCTGACTGCTAAACAATTACCCTTCATTATATTAACATTTTGTAATTTTTTGGTTCATTGAGAAAGCGTTTTCTTAAAACAGCCCAAATCGCCTTGTTTTCAACTTAACAGATGTTATACTTTAATTAAGAGACAGGAAGAGGGATCAATCTAATTCTTATAACAGTAGTAATTGCAGATAGATAGGAAATCTCAGATGAGAGACATCTTTCATAAAACAAAAGAAATTTTAAAAGGCCGTGGAAAAATAATTACCATCCACGAACACGCCCAGGATAAAGAATGTATTTCCGATGTGTGTAAGAATTTTATTTATTTGGCGCAGGAAACAGACCATGAAGACGCCCTGCATGCGCCGCAGGTGCATATCCGTAAGTTTTTTGACAGTTTAAACCGGGACGAGAAGTTTTCCATGCGGGTCAAAGGGTTTTTCTATGTCAACCGCAACCGTCGCCTGATTAAAGTATGCTATTACCATACTTTGAAGATTTTACTACACTGGAAATCCGCCATTATTTCTCCCAAGAAGTCAGTGACTATGGCCTAGGAAACCACACCGATTCTCATGGACAAAAGCCCCCACAGCGGGGGCTTTTTTATTGAGAAGTTTTAGAAATTATAAAAAACATACATTTTTCCTTTGAAATAAAAGATAAAGAAGCATAATATAACAAAAGTCAATTATTGCGAGAGCACGAGTGCAATTAAAAAAGGAGGCAAATCAATGGAATCAGAAAATTTACTGACCTTTTTCAAGAATTTGTTTCAATTCAAAGGTTTCGATCCTCATGGGGAGTGTTTCCTCTGGCGGCCGGACATCATTTGGACACATGTCCTTGCGGATTCGGTGATCGCTTTTTCCTATTTTTCGATCCCGATCGCCTTGGTCTATTTTGTGGTCAAACGCAAGGACTTAGCCTTCAAGTGGATCTTTGTCGCGTTTGGGATATTCATTGTCGCCTGCGGGGCGACGCATGTGATGGATGTGCGGACGATCTGGGTCCCTATGTATCGGCTCGATGGAATTATCCGGGTGTTTACCGCGCTGGTTTCGGTGGCAACGGCCGTGGTGGTATGGCCCCTTATCCCGTTGTTGCTCAGGCTTCCCAGCCCTGAGCAATTACAGAGGGCGAACGAGGCGCTTCACGCGGCGAACACGAAAATTACCGAACACGAGAAGGTGAAAAGCGATTTTTTTTCAATATTTCCCATGAACTCAGGACGCCTTTGACCCTAATCTTGTCTCCTCTCGAGTCGCTGATTTCCGGTGGGTTTGGATCTGTCGCTGAAGGCCAGAAAAAAATTTTCCACACCATGCACAATAATACCGTTCGCCTCCTGCAGATGGTTCAGGGGCTTTTGGATTTTCAAAAACTCGAGGCGAAGAAAGTTGAAGTCAAGCGGGAACCGACGGACATTGTTGCTCTGACCCGATCGCTTGTTGAAGACTTCCAGCCGATGACGAAACAAAGAGGCCTTGACCTTCGCTTTGAGCCGCTTGAGGGCAAGGGGAGCGTGCTAATAGACCGTTATCTCTATGAGCGGATCGTATTCAACCTTCTTTCTAATGCCGCAAAATTCACTCCAGCGGGCGGGAAAATCTCCGTCTCACTCCAGCTTGAAAGGGACAGGTTGCGTTTTTCCTGCCGAGACACGGGAATTGGAATCTCAGCTTCCGATGTCAAGGGTCTTTTTCAGAAGTTCAAGCAAGTTGAAGGGGCTTCCACGCGCCGGTTTGAAGGCGCCGGGCTGGGTCTTGCGCTCGTCAAAGAGTTTGCCGTCGCTGTCTAAAATCGCCAGCGAAGGGGACACGGCTCGTTTTAAGGCAACCCTGGTTTTTTCCTTGCGTAATTTAATGCGGGTGCTCATCCCTTGCGCTACGCTTATGGTTATTTTTTCCCATTGGATTATCCACCTCGCCTTCGAGCGCGGGCAATTTGACGCGTATTCGAC
>JACQCF010000016.1 GCA_016201795.1 Candidatus Omnitrophota bacterium
CGAGAGATTTGATTCATAGTTTTATGCCTCCATTAAAAATAGAATAATCGTTTCTTTGAGGGGAGGCAAGTTCAAAAATCAAAACTCTCTGTAAACACAGAAGATAAGAAGATTAAAAGCTAAAAGTTTTGACAAAAAGTCTTATAAAACCAGGAGGACGTATGAAAAAGATAATTCTTTTGACCCTAGCATCAGCCATTTTTACCAGTGGTATTGTTTTTGCCGCGGAAAACAAATTGATGGATATCCGTAACAAAGTCCTAGTTGAGTCCCAAGAGATAAAGGCCCTCTTGATCAAAACCAAAGATGTGATCTTGGTCAATAGCATGTGGGATTCCTGCGTGATGGCGATATCTCAGTTGGATGCGTATTTTTCTCAACTCGGAATTTTTAATACTATCAGGAAAGAAGAGGTTACCGATACTGCCATTAATTTTCTTGTCAATTGGTTGAAAGAGATTAAAAAAACCAATGATTTGAATATTGAAAGCTTAAGTTCCGTTACTCAGAACATTGAGGCAAAGACAAAGCTTAGCCTGGAGAAGTTGAAGGGATATTACGCAGATCTAAACGGCCAGATAGACGAAGAATTCGCCAAGTTGGCTGCTTTAAGAAAGGCCTGGGTGCAAAAACAGCCCCTTTTGCCTGCCGCCGCGAAGTAAAATGGAGCTCCACCCACCAAGACAAGGTGGAACCCTTCTATTACTCTGCTTCATTCAGCCGCCGTTTGGGCAAAAATTTGATTTGGTTGAAAGTCCGCTGTCAATTCCTGATAAGAAAGAAATGCTTTGCTGGGTAAATAAGTCTGCGCTTTTAGCTTTACTTTTGTTAACCCATTGCTATAATTAACGCTTTAGTAAAGGAAATGCTCGGGCTGAGGTCTCGTTTATGTCCACTCGTCCCCGAGTAAATTTGATTAAATTTATTTGCGAGGGACTCGGGACTATGGTGAGGAGATTGTTAATTCTTTGAGGCGACGAACCATGAAAAAATTAAAACTCGGTTTACCCAAAGGCAGTTTGCAGGAAGCAACGGTGGCTCTGTTTGAAAAAGCGGGCTTTAAAGTGTATGTTTCCACCCGTTCGTATTTCCCCCAAATCGATGATGAACAGATTGCGCCGGTGCTTTTGCGCGCCCAGGAAATGTCCCGTTACGTCGAGGACAAAACCCTGGACTGCGGCATTACCGGCAATGACTGGATCGAAGAAAACTCTTCGCAGGTCGTCAAATTAGCCGAGCTTTTGTATGCCAAACAAACCGGCAATAAAGTCCGCTGGGTTTTGGCTGTCCCCGAAGATTCCAAAATCAAATCCGTTAAAGATTTAAAAGGCAAGAAAATCGCCACGGAAGTCGTCAACGTCACCAAAAAATATTTGGCCAAACACAACGTGAAAGCGGATGTGGAGTTTTCCTGGGGAGCGACCGAAGCCAAAGTTACCGCCGGCCTGGTGGATGCCATCGTCGAGCTGACCGAAACCGGCAGTAGCTTGCGGGCTAATAACCTTCGCATCATCGATACCTTGTGCGAGTCCACCACTCAATTTATCGCCAACCAAGAGGCCATCAAAGACCCTTGGAAGAAAAATAAAATGGAGCAGATCATGATGCTTCTGAAAGGCGCCCTGGCGGCCAGGAACATGGTGGGTCTTAAGATGAACGTGGCGCGTAAAAATTTGAATAAGGTTCTTAAAGTATTGACCTCCTTAAGAAACCCGACGGTCTCTCCCTTGGCCAATGACGCTTGGGTGGCTTTGGAGACGGTCATTGATGAGTCGACGGTGCGTCAGATTATTCCTGCGCTCAAAGAGGCCGGCGCCGAGGGGATTATCGAATATTCGCTCAATAAGCTAATCTATTGACGGTGTGTTATACTTAAATAAAGGAGTACTATGCCCTGCGGCAGGAAAAGAAAACGGGTTAAGATTCGCACGCATAAACGCAAAAAATTGCGCAAAGCGCTGCGTCACTTGAAGAAGAGAGCAACCGCTTAATTGCCTCTTGGAGGCGGGCTTATGTTTGATCAACGCCGCCATGGGGCCATCGCCGTGGGCGTTGGCTTATGGCTGATAGTTTGGACGGGTATTTCCTGGGCTGACGGACGCCCGAGTGAGTCTAAATTCAAGGGCCTGGCCCATTACATCATGGCGGTCATGGATGATTTAAATGGCGACAGCCGGCAGGCCGTCGGCGAATATGAAAAATCCACCAGCCTCGATCATCAGCAGCCTCTGCCGCATTTAAGATTGGGGGCTTATGACGCCCGGATGGGACATTTGGATGAGGCGGTGGAACAGTTAAAGGTGGTTGTCAAACTGCAGCCGGATTCTGCACAGGCGCATTATTTGCTGGCGCTTATTTATTCTTCCCAAAAGAAATATGATTTAGCTTCTGTCGAATACGAGACTGTTCTTAAAGACGCCTCCCGGAATAATCCCAATAACATCGAAATCCATGCCTATCTGGCCCAGCTGTACTATGCTTTGCATAAATATCCCCAGGCCGTTTTGCAGCTGACTCAAATTTTGCAACTGACGCCACAGAATGTTTCCGCCTGGTATCTTTTAGGATCCGTTGATTTGGAATTACAGCAGCATGAAAAAGCCAAGCAGGCCTTTCGCAAAGTGCTGGCCCTGGAACCTGACCACGATGGGGCGCTTAATTCGCTGGCTTATATGTACGCGCAGGAAGGTATGAATTTAGACGATGCCTTAAAAATGGTGCGTCGGGCTATTGAGCTGGATCCTTCCAACGGCGCTTATTACGACACCCTGGGCTGGGTGCTGTTTAAAAAGGGTATGAATGCCGAGAGTTTGATGGCCCTGGAGAAAGCGCAGGATTATATCCAGGATCCGGTTATTTATGAGCATATGGGTGATGTGTATAAAGCCGTGGATGAACCAACCCTGGCGCGTAAATTCTGGTTGAAGTCCCTGGCCCTTGATGCCAAACAGCCTGAAGTATCGGAAAAGATCGAGCAGCTTAATCACACCTCGGCGCAAATGAAGGACGCCGATCATAATCCCGCGAAATAATCCCCATGCAGTCTTTAACCCTTAATTCTTACGCCAAACTCAATCTTGTTCTGGATGTTTTAGGCCAAAGGCCCGACGGGTTTCATGAATTAAGAACTATTTTCGAGCGCATTGATTTGCATGATACGATTATTTTAAAAAGAACTTCAGGTCCCATACGTATTGTTTGTGATCATCCCCATGTGCCTTTGGGGCCGAGGAACTTGGCGTACCAAGTCGCTCAAAGGCTTCAAAAAGATTTTGACATTCCAGAGGGTGTTACCATCACCATTGAAAAAAGAATTCCGGTTACCGCTGGTTTAGCCGGCGGCTCCAGTAATGCGGCGAGCGTTTTGCAGGGGCTAAACCGTCTATGGGGTTTGGGGTTAACGTCCAAAAAGCTTAGGGATTATGCCTGGGCCGTAGGCAGCGATGTGGCTTTCTTTTTGTATGATACTTCCTATGCCTTAGGCGAGGGTCGGGGAGAGCAGATTAAGGTTTTAGCCTTCAAGACCAAATTGTGGCATGTGCTTGTCACCCCGCAAGTTAAGATATATACCAGAGATGTTTTCCGCCGGCTGAATTTAAAGTTGACAAAAAAAAAGGATAATGTTAATATTTTGCTTCCCTTTTTAAGAGGGAATAATTTATATTCTATAGGCTCTAGTTTATCCAACGATTTAGAACCCGCTATTTTGTCTTTAAAGCCTCATTGGGGGCGTTTATTAAAAGAGAAATTGTTCGACGCTGGTGCAGTGGGGGTGTGTTTCTCCGGCAGCGGACCGTCGGTTTTTGCTTTAGCCGAATCGCAAAAACATGCTTTAAGCCTCCGGGCGAGATTTGACAGGCGTTTTTCGCAGGTTTTTGTGGTTTCAACGTACTGATTGTTTGCCCGGTGGTGTAATGGTAGCACCCGAGAATTTGGATCTCGTTGTTCAGGTTCGAATCCTGACTGGGCAATATATTATGGCGAATTTTCGTTCGATCATCTTAGCAGCTGGCAAAGGCACGCGCATGAAATCCGATGTGCCTAAAGTTTTGCATCCGATTTGCGGCCGGCCGATGATCGAATATGTACTAGATATTACGCGTCGTTTAAGTTCTTTGAAAACCTATGTGGTCACAGGCCATGGCGCCGAAAAGGTTAAAGGGGCCATTTCGTCGGACGGCGTGGAATTTGTTTTGCAGCCGCGATTGTTAGGTACGGCTGATGCGGTGCGTCGCGTCGAGGGCCGTTTAAAAAGTTTTCGCGGTACGTTACTGATTCTTTGCGGGGATACGCCGCTGTTATCTAAAGACACCGTGCGCTCTTTGCTGGCTAAACATCGCCAAAGCAAAGCTTCGGCGACGGTGTTAACAGCGCTGGTCGATAACCCGCAAGGTTATGGCCGCATTGTCAGAGACCGGGCGGGTTCTTTGGTGGCGATCCGCGAACAAAAAGACGCAAGCGTTAAGGAATCTCTGGCCAATGAAATCAATGTCGGCGTCTATTGCTTTGAAAGCTATAGGCTTTTTGAGGCGCTTAAAAAAGTGCGGTTAAACACCAAGAAAAAAGAGTTTTATCTAACCGATTGTATCGAGCTTCTTTTAGCCGCAGGTCATCGGGTTAAGACCTTAATCAGCGACGATGCGCAGGTGGCTCTGGGGGTCAATAGCCGCGGGGACCTGGCACAGGCCGAAGCGGTCATCCGAAAGCGTATTTTGGATAAGCATATGCAAAACGGTGTTACTATAGTGGACCCGATAACAACGTATATCGAGACGGATGTTAAAATCGGTGCGGATACGATCATTTATCCGTGCACGGTGATTCATAGCAACGTGCGTATTGGAACCAGGTGCAAAATCGGACCTTTCGCGCATATTCGTTCTGGCAGCCGCATTGGCAACACGGTTGAAATCGGCAATTTTACGGAAGTCTCGCGCACGACGATGGGCGCAGGAACTTTGATGAAACATTTTTCATTTTTAGGCGATGCGGTGGTGGGGGCTAAAACAAATATCGGCGCAGGAGTTGTCACCGCTAATTTCGACGGAGTTACCAAGCATAAAACCAAAATTGATCGAGGCGCTTTTATTGGTTCAGATGCGATATTGGTCGCTCCTGTGACGATAGGTTCTAAAGCCCTGGTGGGTGCAGGGGTGGTAGTGACCAAACATACCAAGGTGCCGGCTGGCGCGCTTGTCCGCGGTGTTCCGGCGAAGATTTTTAAAAAATAGAGAGGGATCATGGCTAAATTAGCGGTCTTAGGCGGTAATGCCAATCCGGCGCTCACGGCGGAAATTTGTGAAGCTTTAAAGATCAAGCAGACGGAAGTTTTAGTCAGCCGTTTTTCCGAGGGCGAAATCCGCGTCCAGATTAAAGAAAATATCCGCGGTGAAGATGTGTTTATTGTTCAGCCGACGTGTCCGCCGGTCAATGACAACATCATGGAACTTCTGATTCTCATTGATGCGGCGCGCCGGGCTTCGGCAGATCGCATCACCGCGGTGTTGCCCTATTACGGCTACGCCCGTCAGGATAGAAAAGATCAGCCGCGTGTGCCCATTACCGCCAAGCTGGTGGCGAACCTGATTGTGGCTGCCGGCGCCAATCGCGTCCTGACGATGGATTTGCATGCCAGCCAAATCCAGGGATTTTTTGATATACCGGTGGACCATCTCTACGCGATTAACGTTCTTGCAGAATATTTTAAAGATAAGCAGATCAAAGATATGGTGGTGGTTTCTCCTGATGTGGGCGGTATTAAAATGGCCAGGGCGTATGCCAAGCGTTTAAACGCGGGGTTTGCGGTGGTGGACAAACGTCGTTTTTCGCCGGAGAAAACAGAGGTTATGAACATTTTAGGCGAGGTCAAGGGCAAGAATGTGGTTTTAGTGGATGATATGATTGCCACTGCCGGTTCTTTGATTGAAGCGGTCGAAGCTTTAAAAAAATTTGGTGTCAAAGGCGTTTATGCGGCGGCCAGTCACGGGGTTCTTTCAGGGTCTGCGCTTGAGCATATTACCAGTTGTGCCCCCTTGCAAGAGGTGATTATTACCAATAGCATTCCGTTGAAAAATCCTCGGGCATGTTCGAAGATTAAAGTGTTATCGGTGGCCCCGCTTCTGGCAGAGGCCATTGCCCGCACGCATAATGCAGAATCTATCAGCAGTTTGTTTGAGGAGATTAGAAATTAAATGGCTTGATGAATCAAGCCCGTACAGGAGAAAGAAATGGAACAAATCAATTTCGACGTACAACTTAGAAAAGAATTAGGGTCTGCCCGTGCCAGAAAAGTGCGCCGGGCTAATCTTATTCCTGCGATCATCTACGGTGGCGGCGCCAAACCGACAATAATTCAGGCGGACCGCAAGAGCTATGACCGCATTCACCGCCAGCATGCGGGTGAGAGCCTGATTTATCATCTCAATGTTCTCGATAACGACAAAAAGGTGGCGGATTTTCCAGCGATTATCAAAGACATTCAATTGCATCCGGTCACCGATGAAGTCATTCATCTGGATTTTAACCGTATTTCCCTCGATAAAGAAATCGAAATCGAAGTCAAAATTCTGACCAAAGGCGAGGCCATCGGCGTTAAGCGTGACGGTGGTACCCTGGACCACACCATGTGGGAATTGGATATCATCTGTTTGCCCAACAATATCCCGCATCATATCGAGGTGGATATTACCAATTTAGGCATTCACGATGCCATTCACGTTAAAGATTTGATTTTACCAGCGGGCGTTCGCACCAAACACGATCCGGAATCGGTGGTGGTGACAGTGGCTGGTTCCATGCGCGAGGAAGTTGCCCCTGCGCCGCTGGAAGCTGAAGCAGCAGTCACGGCGGCCGAACCGGAAGTGCTCAAGGAGAAGAAGAAAACTGAAGAAGGGGAAGCAGCAGCCAAGAAGCCTGAAGCGGCCGCGGCCAAGAAACCCGAAGCAGCTCCCGCCGCCAAGAAGGAAGAGAAAAAATAGTGAAGTTAATTGTCGGATTAGGAAATCCCGAAAGCCGGTACGAAGGAACGCGGCACAATTTGGGTTTTTTGGTCCTCAAAACTTTAGCCGAGGCTCACCATTTAAAATATAAAAAAAGTGCCGTGGCCCAGGCGATAGAAACAAAAATTACTCTTGAAGGTGTAGATTGTTCTTTGATGATGCCGCTCACTTATATGAATAATTCCGGGATAGCGGTCAAACAATGGGTCGATAAAAAAGGTCTCAAGACCAAGGATGTTTTGATTGTTTGTGATGATTTGGCTTTAAGTTTCGCTCAGATGCGTCTGAGACCCTCGGGCACGGCCGGCGGCCATCACGGCATCAAATCGGTGATTGAATATTTGGCTACCAAAGATTTTTGTCGTCTGCGTTTAGGCATTGGCCGGCCGCATCCGTCGCTGGAGGTGGCGGATTACGTGTTATCGCATTTTACTGTCGGTGAAAAGAAACTTTTGCCGGATTTTATTAATCGCGCTTTGACCTGCGTTACAAGCTGGGTGACGAAGGGCACAACAGCCACCATGAGCCAGTTCAATGGTTCAAAGGACAAACAATAAGGAAGAATGAATGAATAAGTACGAATTAATGTATATCATCGACGCGCATTCGCCGCAGACAACCAAAGAGGATATTGCCAAACAGGTCGCGGACACCGCGGCAAAATCCGAGGTGAATGTGATCAACAGCCATCTGTGGCTGGAGAAGCATAAAATGAGCTTCCCCATCAAAAAAATTTGGGAGGGCACGTATTATCTCTTGAATTTAGAGGCTCAATCATCGGCGATCAATAAAATGCAGGCGCTTTTGAGGATGAACGAGCATCTTTTGCGTTTTTTGACGATTCGCCAGGCAGTGGTTCGGTCGAAGGCCTTCGCTCAGGGCTCAGTCCTGAGCACAGTCGAAGGACTGAGCGCCAGTCGAAGCACTTAATGACAGGAGGCGTTGTTATGGCAAGTTTGAATAAAGTGTTATTGATCGGCAATTTAACCAAAGACCCGGAATTGCGTTACACCCCTAATGGCACCGCGGTAACGAATTTACGCATTGCGGTGAACCGTAAATTCAAAGACCGCAGCGGGGAATTGAAAGAAGACACGTGTTTTATCACGGTGACCGCTTGGGATAAACAGGCGGAGATCTGCAACCAGTATTTGCAAAAGGGCCGTGCAGTATTTGTGGAAGGTATTTTGCAAAGCCGTTCGTGGGAAACCAGCGACGGCCAGAAACGTTCCACCATTGATGTACGCGCGGAACGTATTCAATTTTTAGGTGGTCCCCGCGGGGAGGCTCAAGCGGTCCCTTCTGGCGAAAGCGTACCCAAAGAGACCAGTGAACCGGACGTCATCAGTCCGGAAGATATTGCTTGGGAGGAATAATTCATGGAACGCAGAAGGAAATTTTTAAGATCAAAAGAAGAGAAAAGGCCTTTTAGAAAAGAAGGGGACGGCGCCTTCACTGGTCGTCGTAGCGGCATACGCCAGAATCGTTTTTCGATTCCCAAAGGGACCGACATTGATTATAAAAATGTCGCGTTTTTGCAGAAATGCCTGACGGAGCGCGGTAAAGTGTTTTCCCGCCGCATGACCAATGCCAACGCCAAACAGCAGCGTCTGCTGGCGGAGGCGGTTAAACGCGCGCGGTTTTTGGGACTCTTACCGGTTGGATCATCAAAAAGGAAATGATGCCGAATGGAAATTATTTTAACGGACAATGTGCAAAATTTGGGTAAAGT
Organism: Candidatus Omnitrophota bacterium; assembly: GCA_016201795.1. GTDB lineage: Bacteria > Omnitrophota > Gorgyraeia > Zapsychrales > Fredricksoniimonadaceae > JACQCF01. The sequence goes on from JACQCF010000016.1 coordinate 8,731, forward strand.
CGGTGATGTCAAAAAAGTCAAGAATGGCTATGCCCGCAATTATTTAATTCCCCGCGCCCTGGCGGTGGTGGCCTCTGCAGCCAACATCAAACGCATTGAAAAAGAAAAATCCAAGAGACTTGCTCTTTATGAAGAAGAGAAAGCTCAAGCTCAACAAAAGGCCGATGCGCTGGCGAAAATTTCCTTGATGGTCACCGTGGAAGTCAATGATCAGGAAAAGCTTTATGGGGCCGTTACCGACGGGGAAATCTTAAATGCTTTGGAAGCGGAAGGTCAGACAGTGGATAAGAAATCCCTGGTGATTCAAAAACCAATCGAAGAGTTGGGTATTTTTGAGATCGGCGTTAAACTTCATCCTGAGGTTGTTGCCAAAATCCGTTTATGGGTCACGAAGAAATAAAAGTCCCCCCGCAGAACATCGACGCCGAAAAAGCGGTTCTGGGAGCGATGATGCTCTCTGAAGAAGCTATCGGCGTGGCCATTGAATATATTGATAGCTTTTATTTTTATGAGACCTCCCACCAGAAGATTTTTGATGCGGTCAAAGACCTTTATGCCAACCGCAAGAACGTCGATTTAATCACCCTTTCGGATTATCTAAAAAATAAAGCTCTTCTGGAGGCCATCGGAGGTTTAACGTATTTGACCCAGCTGGCGGATTTTGTCCCCACCGCCGCCAATGTGCAGTATTACGTCGATATTGTCAAAGAAAAAGGCATCCAGCGCCAGCTCATTAAGAATTCGACGGAAATTATCAGCAAAAGTTACGGCAGTGATGTCAATATTGACAATTTGGTCGATGAAGCGGAGCGTTTGATTTTTGAAATTGCAACGGCCAAACAAAAACAGCAGGCGGTGGCCCTCAAAGACGTTATCCGTACAGCCATTGAGACGATTGATCAGCTCTATCAGCGCAAAGAGGCCATCAGCGGAGTACCGACGGGATTCATGGATTTTGACCGCATGACTTCGGGCTTACAGAAATCGGATTTGATCGTTATTGCCGGACGTCCTTCGATGGGCAAGAGCGCCTTTGCCGCGGCCATGGCCGAATACGCCTGTGTGGAAAAAAATGTTCCGGTGGCGATTTTTTCGCTGGAAATGTCTAAAGAGCAATTGGTTCAGCGTCTGCTTTGTTCGCAGGCCAGAGTCGATGCGCATAAAGTACGCACCGGTTTTCTTTCTCCGGCGGAATGGCCGCTGTTGACCAAAGCTGCAGGCAAGCTTTCCAATGTGCCGATGTTTATTGACGATACGCCGGCGATTTCGGCGCTGGAATTACGCGCCAAAGCCCGGCGACTGAAAGCCTCGCAGGATATCGGTTTAATTATTGTGGATTATTTACAACTGATGCAGGCCTCCGTCAAAACTGAAAGCCGCCAGCAGGAAATTTCGGAAATTTCGCGTTCCCTTAAAGCCCTGGCCCGCGAGTTGCATGTGCCTTTGATTGCCATCAGCCAGCTTTCGCGCGCGGTGGAAAGCCGTCAGGATCACCGGCCGCAATTGTCGGATTTGCGCGAGTCCGGCGCCATTGAACAGGATGCGGACGTGGTCGTGCTTTTGATGCGCGAAGAGTATTATAACCCCACCGAGGAAAACCGCGGCATTGCCGAAGTCATCATCGCCAAACAGCGCAACGGTCCCACCGGCTCCTTGAAGCTGAAATTCTTTAAAGAATTCGTTACTTTTGCCAACCTTGAGACCGTTTATCAAGGATAGGTAGGGAAAATATCAGTGATGTTCGTTGACAGACCAGAATACAGACTCTATAATCAGCCCATGTTAAAATATTTTTTTTATTCTGTTTTTATTTTGTTTTTTGTCTTTTCTTTCGGAGTCAAACAGGCCTTAGCCCAAGTGGTTACGGCAAACCAGACCAACTTTGAGGCTTCCAGTACAGCGGCCAGCCAGGTTTCTATGCCGGCAGCCCCAGAGCCTAAAATTGTTAAATCCATTGATATTCAGGGCAATAAGTCCATCGGGGTGGCCCAAATTCTAGCCAAGATCAAAACCCGCGTCGGTCAAGAGTATCAGGAAAACGTGGTCTCGGATGATCTCAAACGTCTTTATAACACCGGCCATTTCTCCGATGTACAAATCGATCACCAAGACGTTGAGGGTGGTTATAAAGTCGTCGTGAGGCTTAAAGAAAAACCCATTGTGAATCAAATAACCTTCTCGAAGATCCGTTATTACAACAAGCATTTCTTGGAAAGCAAGATAAAAACCAAGAAAGATAAATTTTTGGACAATAAAACCCTCAAAGACGACGTCAACACCATGGAAGAGCTGTATAAGAAAAAGGGTTTAACACAGGTAAAGGTGGATGTGGAAACAGTGTTGGATGAAACTGCTAATAAAGCCAGTCTGCATTTTATTATTCGAGAAGGCTACCGGACTAAAATCAAACATATTAAGGTGTTTGGTAATACCGCTTATCCATATAAAAGGATTATTAAAACAATCAAGTCCCGCTGGGCATGGCTGTTGAATCAGGGGTACTTCAAAGAAGATGTTTTGGAAGAGGACATGAATCGCATCCAAACGTTTTATGAACAAAATGGTTTCATTGATGCCAAGGCCACCTATCAAGTAGGGCCTTTGGATCGGGGGCTGGTGATTGTCAATATCACCATCGAAGAAGGCAAGCGTTATTATGTGGGGGACGTGTCCGTTTTCGGTAATGCTATCTTTTCTGAACGGGATGTCAGAAACACTATCAAAAATATCAAAACGGGTAATATTTTCAGTCACGAGAAGCTGGAAGATGATTTGGGTAATATCCGCAATGCTTATTTTGACCGTGGTTATATTTCCGCCAACGCGGAGGAATCCACTTCCTTTAATACGCAGACCGGTAAAGTAGACATCAAGCTTTCTATTAAAGAAGGGAATCTGGCCTACGTTAATAAAATTAAAATTCAGGGTAATACACATACGCGCGATATTGTTATCCGTCGTGAACTACGCATGTATCCGGGGGATCAATTCGACGGCAAACAGCTGCGTAAATCCAAGGAACGTTTGCGCAATTTGGGTTATTTTGAAGATGTCGGCTATGACATTGAAGATACGGATCAGCCCGATCAAAAAGATCTGATCGTGCAAGTTAAAGAAGCCAAAACCGGCAGCTTTTCTTTCGGGGGCGGCTACAGCACCGTGGATAAGTTGGTTGGTTTTGTGGAAATCGAACAAAAAAATTTCGATATCGCCAGCTGGCCTTCTTTTACCGGCGGCGGTCAGGATTTGAAAGTCCGTGGGGAAGTCGGCTCCGCCAGGCAGAGCGCGCTTTTGAGTTTTACCGAACCGTGGATTTTCGATTATCCGGTCTCCGGCGGCTTTGATGGGTTCCTTACCGATCTTAAGAAAGACAGCAGTACGGGCTATGCCTATGATGAAAGACGCGTCGGCGGCGATGTGCGTTTGGGCAAGAGCTTTAATGATAACTTCTCACTGAATTCTTATTATCGTCTGGAACAGATCAAAATTGGCAACATCGATTCCAACGTGGCTGCTGATCTAGCCGCGGAGGAGGGAAAGAATGTGATCAGTTCCACAGGAATTTCCGCCACCCATGATTACCGTGACAGTCCTTTAAGTCCTACCCGAGGGTGGATGTGGGTCAATAGCGCGGATGTCGCCGGTGGTTTTTTAGGGGGAGATAAAGATTTTTATCGCTTTCAGACGAGCGGTAGTTATTATATTCCTGTTAAGTTGAGCGAATTGACCACAGTTTTGCAATTGAGCGCCCGCACGGGGGTGGTGAAAGCCTACAATGGCACCAACAGTGTGCCGATTTTTGAACGTTATTTCGCCGGCGGCGCGCAATCGATCCGCGGTTATGATGAGCGCAAAGTGGGTCCTCTGGATCCCAATACTCAAGACGCTATTGGTGGCGAGGCCATCGTTTTAGGTAGCGTTGAGTACACCATGCCTCTGATGGATATTATTAAAGCGGCGGTTTTCTATGATATTGGTAATGTCTGGAGTAAGGCTAAAGATTATGGCAGCGGGGGACTAAAATCCGGGGTGGGGCCGGGCTTAAGAGTTAAGACCCCCATAGGTCCTATTAATCTGGATTACGGCTTTCCTTTAAATAAACAACCCGGGGAACAGAAGAAAGGCGGGAAATTTTATTTTAGCGTCAGTCGTGGTTTTTAACATTCAATCTTTTTAACCAATCAAGGAGACTTGCCATGAAAGCAGTAAAATTTTTATCGGTCGTTATTTTGGGTTTGTTTCTCACCACCACCGTCCACGCTAAGGATTTAAAAATCGCCTCTGTTGATTTAGCCCGTGTGTTTGATAATTATCAAAAAACTAAAGAATACGACGCAGTTTTGCAAAAAGAAGCAGGGGCTTATCAAAAACAGCATGACGATATGGTTAACAAAATCCGCGACGCGCAGGGGAAACTGGCGTTATTAAAAGAAGATGAAAAACAAAAATTACAGGTGGATATCGAGAAACAAAAGACCGATTTGTTAGGCTTCGATAGACAAAAAAGGATCGAGTTGGCCCAAAAGCACGACAATAAGGTTAAAGAAATTCTTTTAGAGATTGAAAAGATTGTCACTGACATAGCTCAAAAAGAGAATTATACCTTTATCCTCGACAACCGCTTTTTGATCTATGGCGACAAAGACTTAAATATGAGCGAGCGGGTTTTAAAGGCTCTTAATGACAGCTATCCGGGCAAAAAATAATTAGAGTATGCATATCACCATTGCCGATATCGCGCAGTTAATCGAGGGTGAGCTCGTCGGTAGTGGCCAGATGGAAATTACAGGATGCGCCGGTCTCAAAGAGGCCAGAGAAGGCGACCTCTCGTTTTTAGCCAACCCTAAATATGAACCTCTGGCCAAAGAAAGCAAAGCCGGCGCCATTCTTGTTCCCCGCCAGATGGCCTTGGCTGGAAAAACCATTATCAGGGTGAATCATCCGTCCCTGGCGTTTTCCAAAGTCATCGACCATTTCTTAAAAGACGCTCCGCCTTTGATTAGCGTTGGCATTCATCCGACCGCCCTCATCGCCAAAGACGCCAAGATTGGAAAAAATGTGGCCATCGGGCCTTACGTGATCATTGAATCCAAAGCGGTGATTGGCGAAGGAACGTTGATTTATGCGCATAGTTATGTCGGTCATGGCACGCGCGTGGGTGCGGGCTGTTTGATTTATCCCCATGTGACCTTGCGCGAGAAGATTTCCGTGGGCAAGCGTGTGATCATTCATTCGGGTACCGTGATCGGTTCCGATGGATACGGCTACGTGACAGTCGAGGGCAGGCACATGAAAATTCCTCAGGTGGGAGGTGTCGTCATTGAGGATGATGTGGAAATCGGCGCCAATGTCACCATCGACCGGGCCCGGTTTGATCAAACCACCATCGGGGAAGGAACAAAAATTGACAATCTGGTGCAGATCGCCCATAATGTAACTATTGGTAAACATTGTTTGATCGTCGCGCAGGTGGGTATTTCAGGCAGCACGCAAATAGGCAATCATGTCATTTTAGCCGGACAGGCGGGGGTGGTGGGTCATTTAACCATTGGCGACGGCGCTGTGGTGGGTGCCCAGTCAGGGGTGAGCAAATCCATCAAATCCGGAGGGCAGGTTTTTGGTACGCCGGCCCAGCCTCTTCGGGAAGCTTTCAAGACCAATGCGCATATTCAACGGCTGGACCATTACGTGCAATGGATTCAAGAGCTCAGGAAGCGCGTGGAAGAATTAGAAAAGAAAGATGCAAAAAACGATTAAAAACGCCGTGAGTTTATCCGGCGCAGGTTTGCATACAGGTCAAAATACTTCTGTTAGTTTTAAGCCGGCGCAAGCCAACCAGGGCGTGCGTTTTGTCCGTGTGGATTTGCCGGGCAAACCGTCGGTGAAATTGGAATCGATGGCGGTGGTGATGGACCCTTTGGTCACCAGATGCACGGCCCTCGAGGCCAATGGCGTGCGCATCCTGACGGTGGAACACGTGCTGGCGGCGTTAAACGGTTTGGGTATCGATAATCTGACGATTGAAATAAGCGGTCCGGAAGTGCCCGGTTTAGACGGCAGCAGTTTGGAATTTGTCAGGGCCTTAGAATCGGCAGGAATAGAAGTTTTAAATACGCCCCGTCGGTATTTGAAGATTCATGAGCCGATTGTGGTGGCCAATGACAAAGCCAGCATTGTGATGGTGCCCTCGAACAGTTTAGAGGTTTCGTATACGCTGGATTACAATCATCCCTTCTTGCGCGCGCAGACCGTTTCCTTTGAGGTTAAAGAACAGACATTCGTTGAAGATATTGCGGGGGCACGCACGTTTTGTTTAGAAAGCGAAGTCCCAGAAATTCACGCGCGGGGATTGGGACGAGGGGCCACTCATCATAATACCCTGGTCATTGCCAATGGTGGGCCATTGGATAACAGTTTTCGTTTTAAGGATGAATGTGCCCGTCATAAAGTGCTGGATATCATCGGAGATCTTTTTTTATTGGGTTTTTTCGTGCACGGAAAAGTGTATGCGTCTAAAAGCGGACACGCCTTAAACCGCATTTTGATAAGTAAAATTGACCAACAGCAAAGGAACGGCGTTATGAGCTCAAAACAAAGAATCTTTGATATCAATGACATTATGAAATTTTTACCGCACCGTTATCCGTTTTTGTTCGTTGATCGTATCATCGAGGTAGAGCGCGGCAAAAAAGGTATCGGCATTAAAAATGTTACCATCAACGACGGGTTTTTCCAGGGGCATTTTCCGACCAAACCCGTGATGCCGGGGGTTTTGATGGTGGAGGCCATGGCGCAGACCGCGGGCGTGATTGTTTTGGCCAGCGGCCATCATCCCGGTAAAGTGGCGTTATTTATGGCCATTGAAGCCGTTAAGTTTCGCAAAATCGTCAGCCCCGGGGATCAGTTGATCATGGAAATAGAAATCATCCGTGACCGCGAACGAACGGCCCAGGTCAAAGGTGTAGGTAAGGTCGGCGGGGAAGCGGTGGTCGAGGCGGAAATGTTGTTTTCCTATACGGATGCTGTTTACTTAAAGGGTTAATGTATGCCTAGTCAGGTTCATGAAACAGCCGTTATTAGTAGCGATGCCCAAATTGGTGAGAACGTGACCATTGGCGCTTATTCCGTCATCGAGGGGCCGGTGGTCATCGGTCCTCATGTCGCCATCGGGCATCATTGTCTGGTGCAGGGAGCCACCACCCTTGGCGAGGGCTGTCAGCTCTTTACGGGCGCTGTCATCGGCTCGCCGCCGCAGGATAAAAAGTATCAGAAAACCGATAAGGTGTATTTAAAGATCGGCAAGGATAATATTTTTCGCGAATATGTGACGGTGAATCCCGGCACCGTCGAGGGCGGAGGAGTGACTTGCATCGGCAACAACAATTTGTTCATGGCCTGCTCTCATGTGGCGCATGACTGCACCATCGGCGATGATTGCGTGCTGGCTAATTATGTCGGTCTTTCGGGACATGTGACCATCCAAGACAAAGCGGTCATTGGCGGGCTTTCCGGCGTGCATCAATTTGCCAGGGTAGGCTTCTTATCCATGGTCGGCGGATGTTCCAAAGTCAATCAAGATGTGCCGCCTTATGCGCTCGTCGACGGTAATCCCGCCACCTTGAGGGGCTTAAATGTGATTGGCTTAAAACGATCGGATTTATCGTTCCAAGTTATGCTGGCTTTGCGGCGCGCCTTTAAAATACTTTTTAATTCCGGCCTGGCCCGCAGTAACGCGGTTGCTCAAGTTAAACAACAGTTGGGCAGCCATCCTGAAATTTTAAGGATTCTGGAATTTATTGAGAATTCCAAACGAGGTATTTCTTAATGAGTCCCGACGTATAAGTCGGGACGAATTAACCCCGCCAACGGCGGGGTAAAATTATGCATTCTTCTAAGGTCATAGGACTCATCGCCGGTAACAATCAGTTCCCTTTTTTATTTGCCCGCGCGGCGCGCGATCAGGGTTTTGGCGTGGTCGCTGCCGGCGTGGCGGGGGACACCTCGCCCTGGCTGCATTTTTTTGTTGACCATTTTCGGTATTTTAGAGTCGGTGAACTTAAGAAACTTTTTGTTTACTTCAGGGAGGCGGGCGTCAAAGAAGTCGTCATGGCCGGTCAGGTCAATCCCGACCACTTATTTAACCCTGATGTTGTTTTGGATGAAGAGTTTCAAGCCCTGGCCAATGCCCTGCGCGATCGAAAGGCCGATACGATTTTCTCCGGCGTCGCCGATCGCCTGGCCCAGGAGGGCATGATGCTTTTGGACTCCACTTTTTTGTTAAAGAAATATTTGGCCCCCCCGGGGACGCTGACCAAACGAGGGCCCACGGAAAGTGAATTAAAAGACATCGCCTTTGCTACCACCGTTGCCAAACTCATGGGTGGTATTGACGTCGGTCAGACAGTAGTGGTGAAAGAAAAAGCCATTGCCGCTATTGAGGCCATGGAAGGCACGGACCGTGCCATTGAGCGGGGCGGTCGGATTGCCCGTTTTGGCGCCGTAGTGGTCAAGACCAGCAAACCGCAGCAGGATCGTCGTTTCGACATTCCCGTTATCGGCCCGCGTACCATCGCCGCCATGGCCCGCGTCAAAGCTTCTTGCCTGGCCATCGAAGCCGGCAAAACCCTTATCATTGACCGGCCCCACACGGTTGATCTTGCCAATAAAGCCGGAATCTGCATCGTCTGCGCTTAAAGCCAAACCCAAACTCTCATGTAGTATTGATAGTTTAGGCTGAGAGTTTGAGAGTTTAGAGTTTGGAGTTTGACCATAAGACCATAATTTTACCCCCCTTGCCTTGCTTTCAACCCTTTTATAGTGCATACTTTCTTCTAGATACTATGAAGACCTACATATCCCTTTTTACCTTGGTTTGCTTCCTGATAACCTCTCTGGTAGGGCCTTTGCCTGTAGCCAGAGCAGAGGAATTATATCTACCCAAACCCGGGGTCATGGTCCATTTAAGCCCAGAGTTTAATCCGCCCATCCTTAAAGGCATAAAGGTACACCCGGAGAATCCTTTTCGTTTTGATTTCATATTAGATCGTGGGGATTCCCTCCCCCCAAGCGGGGAGGGTAAGGGAGGGGGAGATATAAAAACCGAGGCCACCCGTTTAATCAAATACTTCCTCGCCTCTCTAACCATCCCTGAAAAAGACCTGTGGGTCAACCTGTCTCCCTATGAAAAAGACCGCATTATTCCTAATAGCTTTGGACTTACAGAGATGGGCCGTGATCTGTTAGCTGAAGACTACCTGCTTAAGCAGATCACC
>JACQCF010000014.1 GCA_016201795.1 Candidatus Omnitrophota bacterium
GATAGGTAAGAAGTTCTGGAAGAGAGTCTATGAAGAGGCAGCCAAAAAGTACGGTACAACCAATATACCAGTCAATACATTTAACAAGGTTTGGATTGTCCCTGAGAAAGCTGTGGTCTATGAGAATGCTAAGGCTGGTACGGCTTATGTGGTGGAATCTAAACTTAAAGTGATGCTTGAGCAAGACTACTTGGCACTACAAAAGAATGTGTCATCGCGAGGCAGCGAAGCTGCCGTGGCGATCTCTAAAAGAACAACAAATTCTAATGAGATTGCTTCGTCGCCTACGGCTCCTCGCAATGACACAAGCGCCCTTGGCTCCCAGATCGTCCGCGAGATAGTAATCCCAGAGCTCACCAAAGAAGTCAACGAAAATAAGAACTTCGCCCAACTACGGCAAGTCTACAACTCTCTAATCCTAGCGACTTGGTACAAGAAGAAGATCAAGGATTCTATCCTGGCACAAGTGTATGCGGATAAGAATAAAGTAGCAGGAGTAGGTTATGAAAGTAGTGTCATTGCGAGGAGTGACGTGACGAAGCAATCTAATGACACCGAGATCATTTACCAACGCTACCTTGCCGCCTTCAAGAAAGGTGTTTATAACTACATCAAAGAAGAACAAGACCCCATCACCAATCAGTCCATACCAAGAAAATATTTTTCGGGGGGATTTGGGTTTACTGGGATGGACGGAGCGATGGTGACAACAACAATTGCCCCTGCTCAATTAACCCATGGTGATTTAGCTATGGTGTCTAGCAGACTAGATAATGCCATGCCCGTCGGTCAGCTGTCCGCCAAAGCAAGGGACAGTGCCCCGTTAGCTCTGATTGGTTTTCGTAATTTGGTGACCGGTGCGGATCCAGGCATTGTAGATATTCACATCAGTAATTTTTTGCGTTCAACAAGATTGGATCCCGTAAAGATTAATGGAAATATTTTAGTGCTTGGATTTGGAAGCAATGCTGTTGAGTTATTGAAAATTGCAAAATTATTTCCAAAGGCCAGCATCATTGGCACGGATTTGGTTGAAGATAATGTTATTAAAGCGCAACAGGCGGTTGAAATGGATCCTCAACTTGCCCAACGTATTCAAGTCCTACGTGTTAACAAATTTAATTTGAGCTCTCTGTTAGAAGAACGGAAAGCACAGATCATTTATGCTGCTCAGATTTTTAATCTTTATGAAGGGCTTCCTGAATTAAAATTCCTGCTTGATCAGATGGATGATGTCATGGCTCCGGGGGGTTACTTATATGCTTATGACATACATGATATGAACGAAATGCAAGAGTATTTTGTCAAGCATGCGCAGTATCAGCCAGTTATTTCTGACGGTAATTATCTTGAACCGTACGCCAGGATATATAAAAAGGTGGAATTATCCAGCCCAAACCCCGCCATGTCCGTTGATGGAGCGATGATCATTCATTTGCAGCCTTTGACGGGCAAAACAGTCCTTTCTTACGGGGCTGCTCAAAAAATAGAGTTTCAACGTCAGGTGGGGGATCGTCTCATACGGCAGGAGGTCACAGTTAATCCTGATGAAAAACTTCAGTATGCCTTTGAGATTCATACACAGGATGGCCAAGGGATAGGGGCATTATACGCAACCGTGAACACCTCAAAGAAAGAAATTTTTGTCAAACGAATACAAGTTGATGAAAATTATAAGAACAGAGGGTATGCCACGTCAGCATTGAGTTTGTTGAAGGAACAAATTTTTAAAGATGGTTATGGAGATTATCAAATTAAAGCTGAGTTTAGCCAGGTCAGCTCTTTCGCTGATTACAGTCGCAGAGCTTTTGAGAAGGTTTTTATAAAGATTAGTGAAGTAGATACAAAAAGAGGTTTTGATGAAGTCACTTTTTCTTTGTCGCCTGTATCCAACCCCGCCATGTCCCATCAGACGGCCAGCAGGGCTCCGGATTTTAATATCCAGCAGTTGCGGAGCGATGGTGCCACTGTTTATTCTGTGAATGATCGGGATTTACTATTTACTTTACGGGAAGGAGAGAAAGAGCTGAGTACGAAATCTTATTTTGTGGTTGATGCGTATGATTTAAGCAGTCCCAATAAGGATAAAATAGGCTATGTGACATTTTCCGTGTCCGCGGATCATCAAGGGGCTTCCCTAACCATTGTTCAAGCACCCGATTGGCTTCTGCCATCTTCCGAGGCCCAGACCATTCAATATAGCCAGCGCTATCAATTAAAACCTGATCAGATGAATTCTTTTGAAGGAACATATGGATTATGGGTGCGGGGGGAGTATCGCAAAAATCAAAGCATGGGAATAAACGGCGTGGGGACATTATTGATGTCGGCGGCCATTCGGCTGGCTCAAGAGGGCGGCGTGCAGAGGTTTTACATTGATGCGACCAGCGACCCCATAGCACAAAGTTTTTATAGAAATTTTGGGGCCAGGGACAACGTCTCCAGAAAAGAAGGAGAACCTAATTTGGTCATTGATTTAAAAACCGCAGACAGCGCCCAATCATTGTCTGAGCCAGAGGATCGGGCGATGAAGGCAAAAAACTTTATGGATATCGGCCAAAAAGCAATAATTTTGGAAAAATTAGAATTCAGCGAGAATAACATCTATGCCGATTTGTTGTTCCGTAAGGCTGAGCAATGGGAAGAGAAGAAAATCGATTTTTACAATGTTGAGCCGGACAGAGTCCATAGCGGAGTAGCAGAATTTGTCAGTTTTTATGGCACGGATGAGTTGACATCTGTTTCTTATAATCCGCAGAGCATTCTTTACGGTTACTATGTGGGAGATGCCCAAACAGGTGTGAGTGTCGGCGAGATTTATTTTTCAGTCAATAATGCAGAGAAACGGATAAATTTAGATTTTATCCGAGTGGACCCTGAAGACCAGGGATACGGTACCTTGGCCTTGGCGATAATGAAGGCCTTTGCGATCGCCAAAGGCTATGAAGATTATAAGGTGGTTGCTGAATTTAATACAACAGACCCAAAAGCTGAATATAGCCGGAAAGCTTTTGTAAAAGTATTTAAAGAAGAAAGCGGAAGAGATTCCCGTCCAGGATTTGAAGAAGTTACCGGCAGCATTCCGATTGATCAGCAAACTTTAAATTTTATTCAAAACTCGCATGATAAGGCCATGCTTTCCGACGATTCCGCCCAGTCTCCCGCCATGTCCGCCGATCATCCAGGGCCAGAGGATCGGGCGATGAAAGCCAAGGAAGAAGAAAGAACAGTCGAATTCCAAGGAGAGAGAAGTATTATTGTGGCGAGTAAAGATATTCGTGTTGGAGGAATGGAAAAACGCGATTGGGATTCAAAGCTTAAAACTTATCTGGTTAAAACTATTCAAGCGATGTTGGATAACCCTGCATGGAAGGATATTCCTGTAGAAGAAATCGCTTCAGCATTGTATCAAGCAGCTTATGCCCTCGAAGCGAGAAATCCAGATACCTCAGGCAGCTTTCATAAGATGGTTGATGAATGTGCTAAAATCCTACCACCGCAAGAAGCCGCGGTTATTTTGTGGTCCGAAGCAGTGGAAGGGATGCCGGCTTGGGGAATGCGCCGTTCACTATTAACACCAGAGCAAGAGCAGTTTGTAAAAATTTTTAGAAAAGATCCTGCCAAAGTCCTTTTGATAATCGGAGCAAAGGGACAAAATTATCCTAATATTATAAAGTATCCAACCAGTCATAATTTCCAGTTAGGATTCCCAACGAACAATGGCGAACTTTTTACAGTCGATTTTCCCTTTAGTGCTAATCGGTCTATGGATGAGCGTCGTCGTTTGGTGCGGTTTATCGGAATATTAACTTCCTGGTACATCCTTGCCCGTGATAAGGAAGCAAAGGGCCGGCAAATTTATGAGGGGCTTGTTACTTTTATGAAGAAGCGCGCTGCAACGGCGGAAACCGATATCCTTGATAAACTTCATCCCCAAGAAGATGTCCCGCAGCAAACGGGGGTTGAAACAGAATTACTCGAAGGGCTTCATATCGATGGATTTTGGCAGGACGATAATAGTGCGCTCGGAAAATTATTATTTAACGGTAATGGCAATCAACCCTCCAACCCGGCGATGAAGGCGGGGGAATCGAAGACAGGCGGTATCGACTTAACCCCTGCCAACATGAATTTGCAAACTCAAAATCCCAACGGGGAAATCAAACCCGCCTATGGCGGGTTCAAATTTAACCTCGACCCGGTCACACTCCAACAGCTCAAGAACGCTCCGGGGTTTACTCCAGTCATTATCAACATCCAGCCGATGAATGATTTAAGATTATTTTTAGGCATCAAGGAAGACGAAAAACACCCATCTCTGGCCGTGGCCTCCGGTTAGGATTATCATTGCGGCCGTTGCGAGGACTTAGGCCATATGTTATGATTAACCATGAAAATTTTTTACGGGGAAGTCTTTAAGGCGTTAAATAAAGCTAAAGTTAAATATGTCGTAGCGGGAGGCGTGGCAGTTATTCTCTATGGTTATCTGCGCAACACAGCCGATTTAGACCTGATTGTTCTTTTAGAAAAAAAGAATTTAGAAAAGTTTTATAAAGCATTACAAACAATTGGTTATTTGCCCAAAGTTCCGGTTACTGTAGATCAATTCAGTGATACCAGACAGCGAGAGCAATGGAAAAAAGAAAAAGGGATGATTGTCTTTTCGTTTGTTGACCGCCAACCGCCATTTCAGATGGTCGATATGTTTGTTAATGAGCCCATTGCATTTAAAGAGCTTTATAAAAGAAAGAAAGATGTTCGGGTGAAAGGTGTTAAAATCCCGTTAATTAATATCAATCATTTACTTAAACTTAAAAAAATAGCCGCCCGGGACAAAGATTTAAATGACATCGTACAATTAGAGGAAATCAAACGTATTGAGAACATATGAAATCAATATATCCTTTAAAGAAAAAAAGATTTGAAGTTTATGAACACCTCGAGCATTACGTTAAAAAAACTACCTATGCCCATCGGCTCCAGTGGCTTCAAGACATCAATGAATTTATATGGCTTTCAAAGAAAAAGAAAATCATTCCCCCTCGTTCCACGAAGTGACCTGCTACTCTTAGGTTGACACCCCGTCGGCAATTCTATATAATGCCTTCCTGTTTATTTACTTTAAATAACAATATGGAGCCTTCATGGAAACAGATGATATTCGCAGTATTAAGCTTAAGAAATTAGAAACTTTGCGCCAAAAAGGCGTTAACTCTTACGGACAGAGATATTTGCGTTCGCACTCCATCGCTGAGGTGCTTAAAGATTTTCAAGAAGCCCAGAAGGTGGTAGTGGCTGGCCGTATTATGGCCAGGCGTTCTCAGGGTAAAGTGACCTTTATGGATTTGATGGACCAGACGGGGCGCATACAACTTTTTGTGAAATTAGATTTATTAGGCCAAGAGGCCTATGACATGCTGGATTGTTTAGATATCGGCGACATTATTGGCATTGAAGGTGAGACCTTTAAGACCAAAACCGGCCAGGACAGCATCCGGGTTTTAAAGTACGAGGTACTTTCCAAATCCCTGCAAACTCTGCCGGAGAAATGGCACGGGCTTAAAGACGTGGATATCCGCTACCGCCAGCGTTATGTGGATTTGATTGCTAATCCTGCGGTGCGCCAGGTGTTTATCCAAAGAAGCCGTATCGTGTCCTTTATCCGTGGGTTTCTGGACAAACAAGGTTTTCTCGAGGTGGAAACTCCTATGCTGCAGCCCATGGCCGGAGGCGCGCGCGGTCGTCCGTTTAAGTCCAAACATAATGCTTTGGACATGGAAGTTTTTTTGCGCATTGCGCCGGAGCTGTATTTGAAGCGTTTACTTGTCGGTGGTTTGGAAAAAATTTATGAGATCAACCGCAATTTCCGCAATGAAGGGATTTCCACCCGGCATAATCCGGAATTTACCATGCTGGAGGTGTATCAGGCCTATGGCAATTTTGAGGACATGATGACATTGACCGAAGATATGGTGGCTGCTTTGGTCAAAGAAATTTACGGCTCGTATAAGCTCATGTATCAGGGGCAGGAAATCGATTTTACACCGCCGTGGCCGCGCCGCTCTTTTGCCAAGGTGGTCAAAGAACATTTTGATATCAATGCCGAGGATAGCGCCAAGGTTATGCTTGAGAAAGTTAAAGCCAAGCGCCCTGGACAGGTCAAGGTGGATAAACTGACACGCTCGGCAGTCATGAAAATTGTCGAGGAGATCTTGGATCAGAAACAGAGCGCCAATCCGGTGTTTATGGTGGATTATTTTACGTTTCTCTCGCCTTTGGCCAAGGCCAAGCCGGACAATCCGACGATTGCCCAGCGTTTTGAATTTTTTGCCGCCGGGATAGAAGTCGGCAATGCGTATTCGGAGCTCAACGACCCTCTAGAGCAGCGTCAGCGTCTGGTGGCTGATTTGGATGATGACCTTGAAACCGGCAACCGCGCCATTGATGAGGATTTTATCACCGCGCTGGAATACGGGATGCCGCCGGCCGGCGGTTTAGGGATTGGCATTGACCGTTTGGTCATGCTTTTGACCGATTCAGCGTCGATTCGGGATGTGATTTTGTTTCCATTACTTAAACCGCAGGAGTAAGAACTTACGATTCCCTCCTACCAAGGGAGGGGAATACACGCTATGAACTTCGAACTCTGGATAGCACTACGATATTTACGGGCCAAGAAGGATAAATTCCTTTCCGTTATTAATATGGTGGCCATTGGCGGCATTGCCATCGGGGTGACGGCCTTGATTATCGTGATCGGTGTGATGACCGGGTTCGATCATGATTTGCGGGAGAAAATTGTCGGAGCCAACGCGCACATTTTGGTGGAAAAAGAAACCGGGGTGAAACAATACCAGCAGCTTCAAGGGCAACTGCAGAAGATGCCGGGGGTTGTGGCCGCCACCGCGTATATTCATGGTAATGTGTTTTTAGAATCGAATCAGAGGGCTATGAGTCTTATTCTGCGCGGGGTTGAGCCCACGACGGAGGGTTCAGTGACCAAGATTGACCAGTATTTAGCCCACGGCAAAATCGCGGATTTAAAATCGGATGGAGTTGTCATCGGCAGTCAGTTGGCTTCTTATTATGGTTATCGGATCGGTGATCCGTTGACGATTATTGCCCCCGCCTCCGGGGTCGCAGGGGCAGGCTGGCGATATCCATTTAAAGTCGCCGGCATCTTCAACTCGGGTATGTATGATTATGATATGAATTTGGTACTGGTGGATTTACACAGAGCCCAGGAAATCTTTCATCTTAATCCGGATGTCGTTTCCGGTATTGGTTTGAAATTGCACGACCCTGACAAGGCGGCCGCAGTTAAACACAACATTTACGACGCCATGGGTTTTTCTTTTATCGTGCGCACATGGATGGAGGCCAATGCTACTTTTTTTGCGGCTTTGCGTCTGGAGAAATTCGCCATGTTTGTGATTTTAACCCTTATTGTGCTGGTGGCCTCCTTTAACATCATTAGCACCTTGATTGTGACGGTCACCAGTAAAATCAAAGACATCGGTATTTTGAAATCCATCGGTGTCTCCAGGGCCGCAATCAATCGCATTTTTATGATTCAAGGCCTGGCCATCGGTGCGATCGGTACCTTTTGGGGTTTCCTCGGCGGGACGGCGATCAGTCTGCTGCTTAAAAAGTATCAATTTATCAAATTGCCGCAGGATATTTATTACATTGATCATGTGCCGGTATTGATTCAACCTTCCGACGTAGCCATGATTGTGGCGGCGGCGATGGTCATTACGTATGGAGCTGCCGTCTATCCGGCTTTGAAAGCTGCCCGTTTGGAGCCGGTGGAAGCGTTAAGGTACGAGTAATGACGTGTCATTGCGAGGAGCAAAGCGACGAAGCAATCCTTTAAAAGATTGCTTCACTTCGTTCGCAATGACACTGTTTTAAAAACTATGTTAATCGAAGCCAAGAATATTCACAAGACATACAAGGAAGCGGATTCTTTGCTGCACGTACTCAAAGGTATTGATTTGCAAATTCATGCCGGGGAGGTGGTGGCGATTGTTGGCCCCTCGGGGGCGGGAAAGTCGACGCTATTGCATATTTTAGGCGCTTTGGATGTGCCCCATCGGGGCCAGGTGCATTTTAACGGTCAGGATGTTTATGCGTTAAACGATCAGGAGCGTGCGCGGATTCGCAACAGTCAGATGGGTTTCGTGTTTCAATTCTACCATCTGCTGCCGGAGCTGACGGCTTTGGAAAATGTTATTTTACCGGCGATGGTCAAAAATAATTCAAGAAAAACAAGCGCAATTGAATTGGACGGGGTAAAATTACTGGAGCAAATGGGCTTGGCCCAAAGGGGTTCCCATCGGCCCAGCCAATTATCCGGTGGGGAGCAGCAAAGGGTGGCGATTGCCCGCTCTTTGATGAATAGGCCTCAAGTGGTTTTTTGCGATGAACCGACGGGAAATTTGGATTCGCAAAGCGGGGCCATGGTCATTGATGTGCTTTTGAATTTGAATAAGTCCAATGGGCAGGCCGTCGTGATCGTCACTCATGATCAGGCCATTGCCAAGCGGACGCAACGAATTGTTTATATTAAAGATGGCATATTGTTGAAGTAGGGGTACATAGAAAGGTAATTATGAAAATATATCTCAACGGCAAATTCGTGAATAAACAAGAGGCGAAAATCTCCGTGTTCGACCATGGTTTTCTCTATGGCGACGGGGCTTTTGAAGGGGTACGCTCCTATCATGGGCTGGTGTTTCGGCTCAATGAGCATATCGACCGTCTTTATGAAACCCTGCATACGCTTTTGATTGACCCACGCATGACCAAGAAGCAAATGTCTGATGCCGTGGTGGCCACCTTGAAAGCTAACAAAATCAAAGATGGCTATATCCGTTTGATTGTCAGTCGCGGTGATGGTGATTTGGGTCTTGACCCGCGCAAATGCTATGGCGCCCCCAACGTGATTATCATTGCGGATAAGATTACGCTATATCCGGATGAACTTTACCGTAAGGGCATGGCCATCATCACCGTGCCGACGACGAAAAATCACGTCAATGCCCTCGACCCTGAGCTCAAATCGCTCA
Organism: Candidatus Omnitrophota bacterium; assembly: GCA_016201795.1. GTDB lineage: Bacteria > Omnitrophota > Gorgyraeia > Zapsychrales > Fredricksoniimonadaceae > JACQCF01. The sequence continues at coordinate 9,072 of JACQCF010000014.1, forward strand.
ATTACCTCAATAGTATCCTGGCCAAGATTGAAGCGGCCAACAGCGGGTACATGGAAGCGATTCTGCTGGATACCAACGGCTATGTGGCTGAATGCACGGGGGATAATGTTTTTATTATTAAAGACGGTGTTCTTTTAACTCCCGGGTTGGGACGGCTTAAAGGAATTACCCGTCAGACGATTTTAGATATCGCTGCCAAACTCAAGGTCAAGGTACAAGAATGCCTCATCAGCCGCCACCAGGTGTATAATGCTCATGAATGTTTTCTGACAGGAACAGCGGCCGAGCTTATTCCGGTGGTGAAAGTGGATGGCCGCACCATTGGCAGCGGCAAGCCCGGGCCCGTGACGATGAAGTTGCTCAAGGCCTTTAAGGAAGCCACTAAGAAGGATGGCGTTCGTTATGCAGTGTGATATTTGCGGCAAAAAGAAAGCCACGGTGCATTTAACCGAAATTGTCGACGAACAAATGTCGGAAATGCATCTGTGTGAGGAATGCGCGCGCCAGAAAAGCGTTCAGATGGAACAGCAGTTTGGCTTAGCGGACCTTCTGGCTGGCCTGTCGCAGGCAGCGCCAACGACCAAGGAAACCAAAGAAGGCGCGCTTAAATGTGCCGGCTGCGGGCTCAATTACGAAGATTTCCGTAAATTCGGGCGTTTGGGTTGCAGCCAATGTTATGTTTCTTTTAGCGAGCATTTGGCAGGCCTTTTGCGTAAAATCCACGGCTCTAATCGTCATTTAGGCAAAGCGCCTTATGCCTTCAAGGCCCAGGTTCCGGCGGCTGTTGGCACCTCGGCGGCACTTTTACCATCGGACAATTTGGAAGATTTAAAGAAACAATTGCATGGCGCGATCGCGGCTGAGGATTTTGAAAAAGCCGCCACGCTGCGCGATAAAATCAGGGCCCTAGAAAATAGTTGAAGAAAAGCAGTTGGATTTTGATATGAAAATCGAAGAGTTCCTCACCCATACCAGCGAATGGCTCAAAGGCACAGGCCCTTCGGCGAATATTGTGATGTCTTCAAGAATTCGCCTGGCGCGCAATTTGGCCAAGGCGCCATTTCCCAGCCGTTCGACGAAAAAAGATTTGGAAACCACCTTAACCCAGGTGGAAAAAGCCTTGGGTCACATTCCGTTTCTTAAAGGTGCCGCTTTTTTTCGCATGAATGAGCTGGATCAGGTCGACCGCCAGCTGTTGGTGGAACGTCATCTGATGAGCCATGAGCATGCGTCCAATCCCGACGGTAAAGGGCTGCTGGTTTCCGTCGAAGAAATTGTCTCCATCATGATCAATGAGGAAGACCATCTGCGCATCCAGGTGATGCTCTCGGGTTTAAATTTGACGAAAAGTTGGGACATCATCAATACCATTGATGATACGCTTTCGAAAGAAATCGATTTCGCTTTTTTGGAAGACTGGGGCTATTTAACGTCCTGCCCGACCAATACCGGTACGGCCATGCGCGGCAGCGTGATGATGCATTTGCCGGCGTTGGTGATGACCAAGCAGATTAATAAAGTGCTGGCCGCCATTTCCAAACTATCGTTTGCCAGCCGCGGATTCTACGGGGAAGGCACGCAGGCCTCAGGTAACTTTTATCAGATTTCCAATCAGGTGTCTCTGGGCCACAGCGAGCTGGATATCATTCAAAACATCAATGGTCTTATCCGTCAGGTGATTGAGCAGGAAGAGCAGGCACGTCAGGCCCTTTTGTTGCAGAACCGCCCCATGCTCGAGGATAAAATTTGCCGCTGCTGGGGGCTTTTGAAAACCGCGCGGATTATCTCCAGCCAGGAAGCCATTGAGTTATTCTCGATGGTGCGTTTAGGTATCGACACAGGAATTCTTAAAGACGTCAGTCACAAAGCGGTCAATGAATTGTTTATTATGATTCAGCCGGCGCATTTGCAAAAAATTGAAGCTAAAAAACTCAACGCATTTGAACGCGACACCAAACGAGCAGCGGTGATTCGCCAAAAGCTAGTACCTCGACTAGATTGAAATGATCGGAGGAAAAAATGTTTAACCGTTTCACTGAACGCGCGCGCAAAGTAATTGTTTACGCCAAGGAAGAAGCGCGTCGTTTTAATCATGATTATATTGGCACCGAACATTTGCTCTTGGGGCTCATCCGCGAGGGGGAAGGGGTAGCAGCCGCGGTGTTGCAAAAATTGGGGCTGGACTTAGAGACCATTCGTTTGGAAGTAGAAAAATTGGTGCAGCCCGGGCCAGCCACCCAGGTGGTCGGTGATATTCCTTTTACTCCGCGTTCGAAAAAAGCCCTTGAGCTTTCCGCCGAGGAAGCCCGCGCTTTGGGCCATAATTATATCGGTACTGAGCATTTGCTTTTGGGGCTGGTCAAAGAAGGCGAAGGCATGGCTTACCGCGTCCTTTTGAATTTGGGATTGGATTTGGGCAAACTGCGCAATGAAGTCATGGAACTTTTAGGTTCCGGTGTTCCCGGCTACGGCCAGCAGCAGGAAACCGTCAAAGCCGGCAAGACCCCGGCCATTGATGCTTACGGACGCAATTTGAATAAATTGGCCAAAGACGGTAAATTGGATCCGGTCATCGGCCGCAAAAATGAAATTGAGCGCGTCGTTCAAATTCTTTCCCGGCGCACCAAAAATAATCCGGTGCTCTTAGGCGAGGCGGGGATTGGTAAAACGGCCATCGTCGAGGGTTTGGCCCAGCAGATCGTCGCCGGTGACGTGCCGGAGGTGTTACGCGATAAAGTCATTGTGGTGTTGGATTTGGCCATGATGATTGCCGGTACCAAGTACCGCGGCCAATTCGAGGAACGCATCAAGGCGGTTATGGATGAGATCAAACGTTCCGGCAAAATCGTAATTTTTATTGATGAACTTCATACGCTCGTCGGTGCGGGGGCTGCGGAAGGGGCGATTGATGCGGCCAATATTTTGAAACCAGCGTTAGCCCGCGGTGAAATTCAGTGCATCGGGGCCACCACGATGGATGAATACCGCAAGCATATTGAGAAAGACGCGGCCCTGGAGCGGCGTTTTCAGACGATTATCGTTGATCCACCATCGGTGGAGGAGACCATTTTAATCCTCAAAGGTTTGCGCGATAAATATGAGGCCCATCACAGGGTGAAATTTTCCGACGAGGCTTTGGAAGCGGCCGCACGCCTCTCGGACCGCTACATTTCCAACCGTTTCCTGCCGGATAAGGCGGTGGATATTCTTGATGAAGCCGGCGCCAAAGCCCGTTTGCAGGCGATGGTGGTTCCCGACGGGATCAAAGAGCTTGAGGAAAAAATCGAGCAGCTGCGCAAAGAAAAAGAGGCGTTTATCAAAAGTCAGGATTTTGAACGCGCGGCCAAAATGCGCGATGAGGAACGCGAGGTGCGTGATCAGCTCGAGCGCAAACGCATGGAGTGGATGCAAAAGCGCGATGATGTTTCTTTAACGATTACCGATGATGATATTGCCCGCGTGGTTTCCCAGTGGACCAAGATTCCTTTGATTCGCCTGGAGCAGAAAGAAAGCGATCGGCTTTTGAAGATGGAAGAACAGATGAAAAAATCCATCATCGGCCAGGATGAACCCATTAGCGCCATCGCCCGTGCCGTGCGCCGTTCGCGTGCCGGTATTAAAAATCCCCGTCGGCCGATTGGTTCCTTTATCTTTTTAGGCCCCACCGGTGTCGGTAAAACGCTGCTGGCGCGGATTTTAGCGGAGTTTATCTTCGGGGATGAAAATGCGTTGATTCAAATTGACATGTCCGAATATATGGACAAGTTTAATGTGTCGCGCTTGATCGGCGCGCCGCCGGGATATGTGGGCTATGAAGAGGGCGGCCAGCTGACCGAAAAAGTACGCCGGCGTCCCTATTCCGTGATTCTGTTGGATGAAATCGAAAAAGCGCATCCGGACGTCTTTAACCTGCTGCTGCAGGTCTTTGAGGATGGGCGATTAACCGATAGTTTAGGCAGGGTGGTGGATTTTCGAAATACCATTATCCTGATGACCTCTAACGTCGGGGCCGAGACCGTGCGCAGCGCGGGGACGTTGGGTTTCGTGGCGCAGAAAGAAGATACCTCTTACAATGCTCTGCGGGATCGTTTGTTAACTGAAGTCAAGAAGGCTTTTAAGCCGGAGTTTTTAAATCGTATTGACGACATTATTGTCTTTAGGCCCTTGAGCAAGGAAAATTTACTGGTGATTGTGGCTTTGGAAATCAAGTATGTCACTGAACGGCTTAAAGGTAGGGGCATTGAAATTACTTTGACCCCCGAGGCCTTGGAGTTTTTGGTTGAAAAGGGTTATGATCCTTTGTACGGTGCGCGGCCTTTGAAGCGAACCATTCAGCGTTATATCGAGGATATTCTTTCCGAAGAGGTTATTGCCGGTAAATTCAAAGAAGGCAGTAAAATCACCATCGTCCGTCGCGGGGATGCGCTTGAGTTTGAGTCATAACCATGCTCAATTTCGTCATCAAAATCGGTGCTGCGACCAACAGTCTGGTCCGTTATCTTGGTCAATTGACCATCCTCTGGTCGCAGACGATTGTTTTAGCATTAACCCCTTCGTTTAAGGGTACGCGTTCTTTGATACAGGCTCATCGCATTGGCCCGGGCAGTTTTGTGATTTCCTCGCTGGTGGCTTTTTTTGTGGGGATGATTATGGCCCTGCAAATGGCCTATCAGATGGTGCAGTTATCAGCGGAAATTTATATCCCCAAGGTGGTTTCGGTGGCCTTAACACGTGAGCTGGCGCCGGTCTTGACGGCCTTGATTGTTGCCGGGCGTATTGGCGCCGGCATTGCCGCGGAAATCGGATCAATGACGGTGACTGAACAGGTGGATGCCTTAAGAGCCTTTGCGGTTAATCCCGTCAAATATCTGGTGGTGCCGCGGTTTTTGGGGTTGGTCCTGATGCTGCCGGTTTTGGCCATGCTGGCGGATGTGATTGGCATCTGGGGCGGGTACGTAATTTGCGTGTATAAACTGCATATCAGCCATCAGATGTTTTGGAAAATGGTTTTTTCGGCGCTGGCGATGAAAGACATTGTGACAGGCTTGGTCAAGACGATTTTCTTTGGCATGATCATCGCCATCGTCGGCTGTCATCAGGGTTTAAATGTGCGCGGCGGCGCTGAAGGAGTGGGTAAGGCCACCACCACGGCGGTGGTGCGGTCATTCATTTTGATTATCATGACCGATTGTATGATTACGTTTATTTTTTATTTTTTGCTGAACGTATGATCGAAATTAGAAATTTATACAAAGCCTTCGGCGCACAGATGGTGTTAAATAATTTGAACCTCAGCGTCCGTCGGGGAGAGACCAAGGCGATTATCGGACGCTCGGGGGTCGGTAAAAGCGTTCTTTTAAAAAGTATCGTGGGATTGATGAAACCCGACAGCGGATCCATTAATATTAACGGTGTTGAAGCGACCAATCTCAATGAAAAAGGATATGATAGGCTGCGTATGGAAATCGGCATGGTGTTTCAGGGGGGGGCGCTGTTTGACTCCATGAGTGTGGGCGATAATGTAGCTTTTGTGCTTAATGAATTTTTGAACCTGGATCAAAAAAACGTGCGGGACCGCGTGGCCCATGCCCTGGCGCTGGTGGGGCTTAAAGATGTCGAGCCTATGATGCCCTCCCAATTATCCGGTGGTATGAAAAAGCGTGTGAGCTTAGCGCGGGTTTTGTGCATGGAGCCGCAGATTATTTTATATGATGAACCAACCAGCGAAATTGATCCGATTACGGCGGCGGCGATCAACCATCTGATTATTGAACTACACGACAAATTGAAAGTTACTTCAATTGTGGTGACTCACGATATGAATTCCGCTTATCAGGTGGCGGATTCCATCGCCATGTTTTACCGCGGTCAGGTCATTGCCGACGGCAAACCCCAAGAGATTAAGAATTCGACGCACCCGGTGATTCGTCAGTTTATCACCGGCCAGGCCCAGGGGCCGATTACGGAAGATGAGAGTCTGATATTTGGGCATGTTAAGTAAGGAGAGACACCTATGTCCCGCGAAAGCCATTTAGAACTGAAGGTTGGTAGTTTTGTGTTGCTGGCATTGTTGGGCTTAACGTTTTTCGTGGTTTCCATCAGCGATCTTTCTTTTATCAAGAAAGGCCACAACTTTCGAGTGATTTTTGGATTTGCCAATGGCTTGCGCCAGGCCGCGCCGGTGCGTTTGGCCGGGGTGGAGGCCGGGATTGTCAAAAGCATGAAGGTTTTTGTTGATGAGAATGACCATCAAAAGACCAAGGTCCGGGTGAATTTATGGATCCAGGATGGTGTGGAAATTCCGCTCGATTCTAAAATCACCATTAATCAACTGGGGCTTTTGGGTGAGAAATATGTGGAAATTATTCCCGGCCCATCCATGCAGTTTTATAAGGACGATAGTGTCCTTGTGGGCAAGGATCCGGTACCTTTTGAGAAAATCACCGAACAGGTGGCGGTGTTAACCAATAAATTGGAGACGACCGTGGACGGCATTAATAACGGTATTTTGACGGACCAGAATAAAAAGTCATTGACAGACATTTTAGAAGGCTTTGGTATGGCGGCCAATAACATAAAAAACGGGCATGGTACGGTTGGTCGGTTATTTACCGATGAGTCCATATACAAAAATCTCGATGAACTCACCACGGATTTAAAAACCAATCCCTGGAAACTGCTGTACCGCCCTAAGCCATAGAGGCAATCCTTCGTCTTGGGGTCATTTATGAAAACTAAAACAGTGTTTGTTTGTCAGAACTGCGCTTCGCAGTCACCACGATGGGTGGGCAAATGTCCTAATTGTGACAGTTGGAATTCCTATGTGGAAGAATCCACCGTCGTGCGGCCAGCATCGGAAAAATTACGGGCCCAGATTGCCGTGGCCACCGCGATTGCTCCTGTTCTTTTAAAAGAAGTGTCGGTGCATCAAGAAAAGCGTTTCTTGACAGGTATGGGTGAGTTCGACCGGGTCGTTGGCGGTGGCTTGGTACCGGCTTCCGTAACCTTGATCGGCGGTGATCCTGGCATCGGTAAATCCACCATAGTTTTGCAGGCGGGATGTGCTTTGGGCCGCAGCGGTCTTAAAGTGCTTTATGTCAGCGGCGAGGAATCCCTCAAACAAACGAAGATGCGTGCCAACCGTGTGGCTGAATCCACCAACGAGAATTTTTTTATCGTCAATGATATTGATGTGCAGTCGATTATCAGCCATATTGAGGAGCTTGGGGCGCAGGTGGTGATCATTGATTCGATTCAGGTGGTGTTTCTTTCTGAGATCAGCTCAGCCCCGGGCAGTGTTTCCCAGGTACGCGAAAGCGCGGCGGTCTTAACTCAGTTGGCCAAACAGCGCGGCATCGTGCTTTTGATGGTTGGTCATGTGACCAAAGAAGGCATGATCGCGGGGCCGCGTGTGCTGGAGCATATGGTCGATACTGTTTTATATTTTGAAGGCGAACGGTATTCGTCGTATCGGCTGCTGCGGGCTCATAAAAATCGTTTCGGACCAACTAATGAAATCGGTGTGTTTGAAATGAGCTCAAGTGGTTTGCAGGAAGTTCTTAATCCATCTCAGATTTTTCTCGCCGAGCGGCCGCAGGATAGCTGTGGTTCGGTGGTGGTGCCGGTCCTTGAGGGGACAAGACCATTGTTGGTGGAAATTCAAGGTTTGGTTGCGCGCAGCGCATTTGGGATGGTACGCCAGAGAGCGCAAGGGTTTGACCAGAATCGTTTGGCGCTATTGGCCGCGGTTTTAGAAAAAAGGCTGGGCTTAAACCTGTCGGATAAAGATGTCTTTTTAAATGTCGTCGGTGGTGTTAGAATTGAAGACCCTGCGGCGGATTTGGCCGTGACGCTGGCGGTGGCTTCTGCGCTTTTGGATAAACCTGTAGCAGCGGATATGGTGATTTTAGGTGAGGTGGGATTGGCCGCTGAGGTACGTTCGGTCGCACAGTTGACTAGCCGTATCCTTGAGGCTGAAAAATTGGGGTTTAGCCGCTGTTTGCTGCCGCGCAATAACCTTAAAAATAAAATGGAGAAGCCCAAACAGATTCAATTGATTCCGGTGGCGAGTGTGAAAGAGGCGTTGGATAAATTATAACTATTCGGAGGTTCTATGACGTTATTATTCATTCGGGTGTTTTTTTTTATTATTGCCGGTATTGTCGGTTATCAAATCGGCGCTATCAACAATAATCCTTTAAACGGTTTGTGTTTGGGATTTTTGGGAGCGCTGATTCTGATCTTCATCGAATTGAAATCCCGGCAGGTTTCGGTGCGGGGTTTGTCCGCCATGGTCTTCGGCCTTTTGCTGGGGATTTTTATGGCCAAATTGGTTTCGGATATTCTCTCGCTTCTGCCTCTGGGGGTAGCGGTGCAATCCGTTTTGAAGGTCGTCCTGACGCTGATTTTTTCTTATTTGGGGTCCGTGATGGCGCTGCGCGGCAAGGATGAGTTTAATTTGATTATCCCCTATGTGCGTTTCAAACGGCAGGAACTCAAAGAGGGCGTGGTGTTGCTGGATACCAGCGCGATTATCTACGGGCGTATCGGGGATATTTTTAAAACGGGGTTTTTGGGCGGTCGTCTGGTGGTTCCGCATTTTGTGTTGCATGAGCTTCAGCGCCTGGCCGACTCCGACGATGAAACCAAGCGCCAGAGGGGGCGTCGCGGTCTGGATATTTTAAAGAACATGCAAAAAGACGTGGCCGCGGATGTGAGAATCCATGAAGATGATTTAAGCGGTCCGGAGCCGGTGGATTTGAAATTGGTTAAGCTCGCCAAGATCATGGAGGCGCGCATTTGCACGACGGATTTTAATTTAAGCCGCATGGCTTCCTTGCAGGGGGTGGAGATGCTCAATGTCAATGATCTAGTCAATGCGGTCAAACCCATGATCTTTAACGGCGAGGAATTAGAAATCCGTTTATTGAAGGAAGGCAAAGACCCCCATCAAGCGGTGGGCTATTTGGAAGACGGTACCATGGTGGTGGTTATTGATGGTAAAAGGCTGATCGGTCAGCAGGTGAGGGTGTATGTGACTTCCGCCTTGCAGACCCAGGCCGGCCGTATGGTGTTTGCGAAATTGGAAAAATGAAAACACAAGTTATTATTGTGGCTGCGGGTACAGGCATCCGTTTAAAGTCCAAGATTCCTAAAGCCTTAGTTCTTTTAAAACGAAAACCGCTGGTATCTTGGTCGCTGGAAACATTTCAAAAAAGTTCTTTGATAGACAGCATTGTATTGGTGGGGCATCAGGATTATCTGCGTCAGTTTGAAAAAGTGGCCCGCCGTTTTCATAAAGTCGAAGCCGTCGTCGCCGGTGGTGCCAAACGTTCGGATTCCGTGTGTTCTGGCCTGGACGCTGTAGATGAGGATACTCAAATTGTTCTGGTGCACGATGCCGCCAGACCCTTGATTGGTGAAACTTCTTTATGGCGGCTGATGCAGGCCCTTAAGAATTATAAAGCTGCTATTTTAGCGGTGCCGGTTAAGCCAACGATTAAAAAAGTCAATGCCCAGACTTTGTGCGTGGAGCAAACCATGCCCCGGCATCTGTTATGGGAAGCGCAAACGCCTCAAGGGTTTGATCGTCAGATTTTAATGCAAGCTCATCAGCAAAGGATCAAAGAAGAAACTACCGACGATGCGATGCTGGTGGAGAAGATGGGAGTGAAGGTCAAAGTGGTCATGGGCGATTGTCGTAATGTCAAGATTACAACAGCAGAAGATCTGCGTATAGCGCAGCAATGGTTATGAATTTTCGTACAGGTATAGGATACGATGTGCATAAGCTGGTTAAGGGCCGCAAACTTTTGTTAGGCGGGGTGGAAGTTCCTCACCCATTCGGCTTAGAAGGACATTCGGACGCGGATGTGGTGCTGCATGCTATTTGTGATGCGATTTTAGGTGCTGCCGGTAAAGGCGATATCGGCGAGTATTTTCCCAATACGGACGCCCGCTACAAAGATGTTTCCAGCTCAGTTTTACTCAAGAAAGTTAATCAAGTAGCCAATGATGACGGCTATAAAGTGGTTAATGTGGATGTGGTGATTTTAGCGCAGGAGCCCAAGTTGTTCGGATATAAACCCAAAATGAAATTTCATATCGCCTATGAATTGGCTATTGATGAGTCTCAGGTGAATATTAAAGCCACTACCAACGAAGGCCTAGGATTCATTGGCAAAAAAGAAGGCATTGCCTGTTACGCGACCGTGCTATTAAGAAAAGAATAGTAGGGGCGGGGTAACCCCGCCCGTACAAGCGAGGATAAAAATATGATTTTTCTCTTAACGTTCGTTGTTGTTTTCATGGCCATTTATATTATCTTTGCCGAGGATATTGCTGCTGTCAAAGAACGTGATCCGGCCGCCAAAAACCCTTTGGAGGTTTTGCTGTTATATCCGGGTTTACACGCACTGGTGGCTTACCGTATCGCACATAAGCTGTGGCAGTGGAATATTCCTTTAATTCCCCGTTGGATTTCTCAGACGGCTAAATTTTTGACCGGCATTGAAATTCACCCCGGAGCCCAAATCGGTCGCAAATTTTTTGTTGATCATGGTATGGGGGTGGTCATCGGGGAAACCGCCATCATCAAGGATAATGTGTTGTTGTATCAAGGGGTAACTTTAGGCGGCACTGGCAAAGAAACCGGTAAAAGACATCCGACGGTGGGTAATAACGTGGTGGTCGGCGCAGGCGCGAAGATTTTGGGCAATATCACCATTGGGGACAATTCCTATATTGGTGCTAACGCGGTGGTCATCAAAAATGTACCACCCAACTCCACCATTGTCGGTATTCCCGGACGCATTACAAAACAAGAAGGCCAGAAAATCGACAGCCAGCTGGACCACACGCATGTGAATGATCCGGTCATGGAAAATATGGCCAGATTGCTTAAACGTATCAAAATCCTCGAGGAGAAAACCGGTCATACATCGCATAACGGCGAGGATTACATTATTTAAGACCATGGCCATTCACATTTACAATTCCCTTACCAAACACAAGGAAGAGTTTCATCCGATTCATCCGTCAGCGGTCAACATGTACACCTGCGGGGTTACCGTTTATGACCAATGCCATATCGGTCATGGCCGCAGCCTTTATGTTTTTGAGGTGATCCGCCGTTATTTGAAATTCCGCGGATTTGATGTGAGATTTGTGCGCAATATTACGGACCTCGACGATAAGATCATTGCGAAAGCCATTGAAACCAAGCGCACCAGCCACCAGGTGAGCGAAGAACAAATCCGTTTGTATTATGAGGATATGAAAACCTTGGGGATTGAGCCCGGCGATGCAGAGCCCAAAGCCACGGAAAATATCCCTGAGATGATTGCCCATATTCAGGGTTTGATCGATAAAGGGTTTGCTTATCCCATGGACGCAGATGTGTATTTTAATGTGCGCGCTTTTAAAGACTATGGCCGATTGTCCGGTCAGAGCATTGATCAGATGGTAGAAGCGGTGCGCATCGAAAAAGATTCCCATAAAAAAGACCCATTGGATTTTGCTCTTTGGAAAAGTTCCAAACCCGGTGAGCCTGCATGGGATTCACCGTGGGGCAAGGGGCGTCCGGGCTGGCACATGGAATGTTCTTGTATGAGCATGAAATATTGCCAAACAAAGACTTTGGATATTCATGCCGGCGGACGGGATTTGATCTTTCCGCACCATGAAAATGAAATCGCCCAATCAGAGGCACTGACGGGTAAACCTTTTGCCAGGTACTGGCTTCATCATGGGCTTTTGACCATTAACGACCATAAAATGTCCAAGTCTTTGGGAAATGTTGTCACCATCAAAGACGCTCTGGCTAAATACACGGCGGATGAAATCAAAATATTCTTTTTATTTTCGCATTACACCAGCGGTATTGATTTTACCGACGAGAAGATGCAAGAGGCCCGTAAAGCGCTGTCCAAATTCGACATTTTATTCTGGAAAGCCTCGAAGCTTCTTAAAGACAGGGATGTGGAAGCTTTCCAGGCAGGTTTCATTAGTCGTCATAAGCAAAAATTTTTGGACGCCATGGACGATGATTTTAATACGCCCGAAGCATTGGCTGCTTTGTTTAATCTGATTAACGATACCAATAAGTTTATCGATGAAGAACAAAAGGATTCTCATTATTTAGGCGTTATTTATCACGCGGTGGATATTTTGGAGAATTTAGGCCGCCAGATTTTTGGTCTATTCTTGAAGGAGAAAGAAAAAGAGTTGAGCGGCGATTTAAAGCAACTATTAGAGGAACGTATGGCGGCACGTGCGGCGAAAAATTTTAAACGTTCGGATGAATTAAGAGAGGTGTTGAAATCCAAAGGTGTTGCCATTGAGGATACCAAAAAAGGACAGGCCTGGCGATGGATCTAAAAGGAAAGCTTATAACATTTGAAGGTTCCGAAGGCTCCGGCAAAAGCACACAGGCGGCTTTGGTGCTGGAGTATTTGAAAGAAAAGAAATTACCGGCGATGTTGTTGCGTGAACCCGGCGGGGTGAAAATTTCTGAAGCTATCCGTAATATCCTTTTGGATGTGGACAATGCCGGCATGGGTGATGAATGCGAAACGCTTTTATATATGGCTGCCCGCGCCCAGCTGGTTAAAGAGGTGTTGATTCCCGCGCTTGAGACGGGGAAAATTGTTTTATGCGACCGGTTTTTAGATTCCACCATTGCTTATCAAGGCTACGGTAATGGCGTCGATATTGCAACGATTAAACAAATGGGAAAATTTGCCGTTAAAGGCGTTATTCCTGATCTGACATTGTTATTTGATCTTGAGACGCAGAAGGGTCTCTCACGCACCAATGCCCATAAAGACCGCATTGAACTGCGTTCGCTGGAATATCACAACCATGTGCGTCAAGGGTATTTGGCTTTAGCCAAACAAGAGCCTGGCCGCATTAAGCTTATCAGAGTAGATGCACCTAAGGAGATTATCTTTGAGCGGGTCAAGACCTGCATCGACGGGATTCTTTAAATGAATACAGCTAGCGTGGATGAGAAAATCTTGGAACGTTTCAGAAGGCTTTGGGCTTCTGGCCGTATGGGCCATGCCTATCTTTTGGTGGGGCCTAAAGAAGCTGGCAAAACCGAAACAGCCTTGGCCGTTGCTAAGCTCGTTAACTGCGAGTCTTCGGCGACCAAGCCGTGCACAGAATGCCCCTCTTGCCGTAAGATCGAAAGCGGTAATCATCCCGACGTGATGATCCTGCAAGAGGAGGAAGGCAGCATCAAAATCGATCAGATCCGTTTTTTGTTGGGTCGGTTGCAGTTAAAAGCTTTTGAAGCTAAAACAAAAGTGTTTATTATCCGTCATGTGGAGACGATGACGCTGGAGGCCGCCAACAGTCTTTTAAAAACTTTGGAAGAACCGGCTTCCCATACGCTGATGATTCTGACAACGGCTGTGCCTGAGGCGAATTTGGATACCATACGCTCACGTTGTCATGTGGTGAAATTCTTTCCGTCCTCTAGACGCCGTCTGCAGGAAGTGTTGGGTAAGGCACAACCCATGGCGCAGTTTTTAGCCGTGTATAGCGACGGTTGTCTGGGGCAGGCGCGTCAGCTCGCCCAGGAGGATTTTATCCGCCGTAAAAATCAAATCCTCGACGGGTTTCTACATAAATCACATGAGGACTTTTTCAAGAAATCATCTTCCCAAAAAGAAGAAGCCGTAGAGGCGTTGCATATTTTTTTAAGTATTATCCGGGACGCTATTTTATTGAAAACCGGCGTGCCGGCGGATGAGCTGATGCATACCGATCGGCTGGCGGATGTACGGTCCCTGGCCGGGCGTTCCTTCGAAGATCTGTCGGCGATTTATGAGCAGGTGGTTAACACCAAAGAGTTGTTGGATGAAAACCTTAACGCTAAAATGGCGTTTAGCATATTGAGGCAAAAAATATGGGACAATTAATTCAAATTAAAGTGGGCGAATACCGCTCCGTTGTTTTTTTCGACCAAAATGACATCGTTTGCAAACGCGATGATATCGTCATTGTGGAATTTGACAAGGGTTCCGAATACGGCCAGGTAGTTTCTGATACAAGCCGTGTTTGTGCTACGGCTACGACGAACCAAGCCACTGGTAAAATCATCCGTTTAGCCACCGAGGGAGATTTACGCCAGATTGTTAATAATCAAATGAAAGCCAAGGAAGCCTTAGAAACTTGCCGGCGCAAAGTGGCGGAAGCTAAGCTGGATATGCAATTGGTGAAGTCGGAATACTCCTTCGACAGTAGTAAGGTTCTGTTTTTCTTTACTGCTGAGGGCCGGGTGGACTTTCGCAATTTGGTCAAAGATTTGGCCAGAATGTTTCGCGTGCGTATTGAGCTTAAACAAATCGGCGTGCGCGATAAAGCCAAGATTATCGGCGGCTATGGTGTCTGCGGCCGAGAGCTGTGTTGTTCTTCCTACATGAAGAGTTTTCATCCTCTATCGATTAAAATGGCCAAAGACCAGGGCCTGCCTTTGAACCCGTCGAGGATTTCCGGTGTCTGCGGCCGCGTCAAATGCTGCATGGCCTATGAATTTCAGGTTTATCGGGAAATGGCCAAGACCTTACCTAAAATGGGCCAGAAAATCACTACCCCCGAGGGCGACAAAGGGCGGGTGGCGAATATCGATATTTTAAAAAGAACAGTCAGCGTCGATTTAGGCGAGGGCAAGATCGTCAGAATCGTTTACGCGAAGGAAAGCGCCAATTAAGTGATATGCCGAAATTTTTCGTCACCACCCCTATCTATTACGTCAATGACGCTCCGCACATCGGCCACGCCTACACTACTATCTTAGCGGATGTTTTAGCCCGTTTTCATCGCATTGCCGGTGATGAAGTTTTCTTTTTAACCGGATTGGATGAGCACGGCCAAAAAGTCAAACAGGCGGCCCAAAAGCGTGGCCTTAAACCCCAGGCGCATTGCGATGATTTGGCCCCCCGGTTTTTGAATCTCTGGCAGAAATTAGATATCCGTTTTGATGATTTTATCCGCACCACCGAGGAGCGTCACAAGAAAATTGTGCAGCTGGTATTACAGAAAGTGCATGATGCCGGTGATATTTACGTGGATGAATATGAAGGCTGGTATTCGGTGGCGGAGGAACGTTTTATCAGCCAGAGCGAATATACCTCCGGTCAGTTTCGTGACGTTAAGAAGCTCAAAGAAAAGAATTATTTCTTTAAGATGGGCAAATATCAACAGCAGCTCATTGACTACCTTGAATCCCATCCGGATTTTATTGAGCCCGAGCACCGTAAGAATGAAATGTTGGGCTTTTTGCGCCAGCCGCTTTCAGATTTGTGCATCTCTCGCCCCAAGGCGCGCATGGACTGGGGCATTGAAATTCCTTTCGATCGTGACTATGTCACCTATGTGTGGTTTGATGCGCTGGTCAATTACATTTCCGTGCCAGGCTACGGCAGCGACGATGCTAAATTCAAGAAATGGTGGCCGGCGCAGGTGCATTTAATCGGCAAGGATATTTTAACCACCCATAGCATTTATTGGACGACGATATTGTTTTCTTTGGGGTTGTCTTTACCCAAAACTATTTTTGCCCACGGCTGGTGGCTGATTGGCCAGACGAAAATGAGTAAATCTTTAGGCAATGTGGTCAATCCTTTGGATTTGATTGACCAGTACGGGGCGGATGCCGTGCGTTATTATCTCATGCGCGAGATGGTACTGGGGTCGGACGCGAATTTCACGCTGGATTCCTTCAACAAATGTTTCAACAGTGATTTGGCCAATGATTTTGGTAATTTACTTAACCGTGTTAGCGGTCTTATTGCCAAAAATCATGGCGGCAGGATTCCAGGGGCGGGGTTGTTGACGGCTGTTGAAGAGGATATCAAAAAGCAGGCTAATGCCTTGCCGGGAAAAGTTAAGGATTTGGTCAATGCGTTCGAAGTTCAGGAAGCGGTGGTGGCGGTCATTGAATTTGTGCGGGTCCTTAATAAATACATGGAAGCTCAGGCGCCGTGGAAATTAGCCAGGACAGATATGAAAGCTGCCGAGCGCGTGCTTTATACGGCTGCGGAGGGCTTGCGCATCGCCTCGATCATGCTTGCGCCGGTCATGCCGCAAAAAATCGCAACGGTCTTGGATATTCTTGGTGCTGTTGGCAGTAAACCGGTGTGGGGTCAGCTCAAGGCCGGTACAGCTTTAAAAACACACCCTCCGTTATTCCCACGTATTGAATTGGACGACCTAAAGAAGTCCTCGGTATGAGAGGAGAAAAAATAATGGCCATTGAAACCATCAAATGGGTGAATGGGGTGGCGAGAATCATTGACCAAACCCAATTGCCTAATAAGCTGACATATATTGATTGCCGCGACGTGAAAACCATGTGGCAGGCGATCAAGCGTTTGTCCGTGCGCGGGGCGCCGGCCATTGGAGCGGCTGGAGCTTTGGGGGTTTTGTTAGGTCTCAAGAAATTTGAAGGCAAAGACCGTACAGCATTTATCCGTCACGTGCGTAAGATCTGTGATTACCTGGCAACATCCCGCCCCACAGCGGTGAATTTGTTTCATATACTGGATCGGATGCGGGCGGTCGTGGACAATGACCGAAATTCAGATATTAAGACTTTGATAAAAAAATTGTATCAAGAAGCACAGGAAATTTTTGAAGAAGATCGGTGGGCATGTCGTCAGATGGGGCGCCACGGGGCGCGATTGATCAAAAACAGTTCTCGTTTGTTGACGATTTGCAATGCCGGGGCGCTGGCGACCGTTGATTACGGAACGGCCGAAGGCGTGATGTATACTGCCAAAGCAAAGGGAAAGAAGTTTAGCGTGTATGTTTGTGAGACGCGTCCGCTTTTGCAGGGTGCCCGTTTGACGACGTGGGAGCTTATGCGCGAGAACATTGATGTCACTTTGATTTGCGATAACATGGCCGCCACATTGATGAAGCAGGGTAAGGTGGATATTGTTTTGACCGGCGCTGACCGTATTGCCGCCAATGGGGATACTGCCAATAAAATCGGCACGTACATGCTGGCGGTGCTAGCCAAACACCACGGCATTCCTTTTTATGTCGTCGCTCCCAAATCCACCTTTGATCTAAAGATTACCTCGGGTAAACAAATTCCTATTGAACAGCGTAAGTCTGAAGAGGTTACTTGTTTTGCGGGAGCACCAACAGTACCTAAAGGCGTCAAGGTGTATAACCCGGCCTTTGATGTTACCCCCGCTTTTTTAATCAGTGGTATTATCACGGAGCACGGTATTATTCGCCCTGTCTCTGTTTCTAATATTCGTCGGGTTCTCTAATGAACATTCATCAATTAGGTGAATTTGGTTTAATTGATCGTATCCGCCAGCGGCTGCGTGTGGATTCTCATGTCATCCGTGGCATCGGCGATGACACCGCCGTGTTGCCGTATACGAGGGGTAAATATTTGTTGTTTACCACCGATATGCTTGGTGAAGATATTCATTTTACTCGTCGTATGCCGGCCAAAGCGGTAGGGCATAAAGCTTTGGCCTGCAGTATCAGTGATATCGCGGCTATGGGGGGATTACCGAGCATTGCACTCGTCTCTATCGGGTTACCTAAGCATTTGCCCGTGTGTTACGTGGATGAGCTTTATCAGGGCATGCACCGGTTAGCCAAACAGTTTGGAGTGAGCATTGTCGGCGGGGATACGATCAAATCGGATAAACTCATCATCAACGTGGCTTTACTGGGGGAAGTCGAGAAGAAATACTTAGTGACTCGTGATAAAGCTAAAGCCGGAGACTGGATTTTTGTCACAGGACCTTTGGGAGGATCATTCCTAAGCGGACGGCATTTAACCTTCACCCCGGCCGTGGCCCAGGCCAGGTTTCTGGTGCGGAATTTCAAACCCCATGCGATGATCGATATTTCCGACGGGCTAGCGGGAGATTTGAACCATATTTTAAAAGCATCGAGGGCGGGGGTCCGGTTATGGGAAGGTCAAATCCCAAAGAATCCAGGATGCACGTTACAACAGGTTTTAAGCAATGGGGAAGATTTTGAATTGCTTTTTACGTTAGCCGCCCTTAAGGCCAAGAAATTATTACAGTGGCAGCAGAAAACCAGGCAATGGTTTTTTTATCCGATAGGCCAAATCACAGCAAATCGAAAACAGTTGGTTCGGGCTAAAGCGTTCACACACTTTTAATGAGACCATATATCAGTAAGTCCCCCCTACAAACTATCAAGTTAGCTTCGGCGTTTGCGAAGCAGCTCAAGGCCGGCGATATTGTTTTGCTTGAGGGCCAGTTGGGCTCGGGCAAGACGACGTTTGTCAAGGGACTCGCCCAGGGTTTAAAAGCTAAAGTCAATGACGTCCACAGCCCCACTTTTGTCCTTATGAACATTTACAAAGGCAAATTTCCCATTTATCATTTTGATTTATACCGTCTTCAAAAACCTCAAGAGCTTGCCTCACTTAATTGGGATGAGTATTTGGAAGCCGACGGGGTGGCGGTCATCGAGTGGCCCAGGCGTTTGGGAACTCAAATACCAGCCCACGGTTACTGGATCGAGTTTAAACATCAAGATGAAAACAGTCGAAAAATATGTATATCTTATCGCTGGAAACCTCAACGAAGATTTTCTCGCTAGCGGTTTCGAAAGACAATGAGATTCTGCGTTTTCGCAATGTCCACACCGCAAGGATTTTGGAATCGTCGATCATTGGGGCCATTGATCATCTTTTGGCTTCTTGTGATCTCAATCTGGACAACATCGATACTCTGGCGGTGGGCTTGGGCCCGGGATCTTTTACCAGTTTAAGAGTAGGATTATCGACGGTGAAAGCCTTTGCCTTAGCCACAGGTAAGAAATTGGTCGGTATTAACAGTTTGGATATCCTGGCTTCTCGTGTGGTGGATCAAAAGGCAGATGAGATTTGTACGATCATTGATGCTAGACGCGGCAAGGTGTATGCGGCCATTTATGGTTCAACTCGATCCGCCAAAGGCAGGCTTCGCTCACCGTTTTGTGATAAGACGTTGACCCGTAAGACAGATTATCTGTTGACAACCGTTGACGATGTTCTTGGGCGCGTGCACGGGGCAACCTTGTTTGTCGGCGATGGCTTGGGGTTATACAAAGACCATCTTCAGAAAGCTTATCGAGCTTACGCCAAGAAAAAATCGACCGGATGCCGGCCCATTTTTGCTTTGGAAAAATTTTGGTATCCACAGGCAAAAGAATTAGCTAAACTAGCATTCAAGCGGCTGGAAACAGAAAAGTATGACGATCCAGCCAACATTGTTCCTGTTTATCTTTATCCTCAGGATTGCCAGGTGAACCCGACGTAATGTTAAAAAACCTTCAAACAGAAACTGTCATTCATCCTTTGAGCTGGGCTCATATTGATCTTAAAGCCCTGGAACATAACTGGATTCAGTTAACAAAACTGGCGGCGGCCAATATGGCTTATAATGCCGGCATTATGCCGGTCATTAAAGCCGATGCCTACGGCCATGGCCTGATCCCCATTGCCCAGACCTTGTCTGATAATGGCTGTAAATTTTTTGGTGTCTCTAACGTCCAGGAAGGCCTTGCTCTGCGGGAAGCCGGGTTTAAACAAAAAATTCTCCTGTTTGAAAGTACCTTGCCGCAGGAAGCGCACGCCATTGCTCGAGAAAATTTAACAGCGACGGTCTGCACGCTGGATTTGGCGCATCAGCTTGATGAAGTCGCAGGCAGTTTAGGCCAGGAGATCCCCGTGCATATTAAAATCGACACCGGTATGGGGCGTTTGGGAATTAGCGAAGAGGAGGCTTTAAGTTTCTGCCAGGAAATTCAGCAGAAGTGCAAATCTTTAAAGCTGGAAGGTGTTTATACGCATTTTCCCGTGGCAGATACCGACCGCGATTTTACCTTCGCGCAAATGAGGCGTTTCCGTGATATTGTTTTTGCTCTGGAGAATCATTTTATCAGTTTTTCCTATGTGCACGCCGGCAACAGCATGGGATTAGGGGATTATAAAAGCGAATTGTTTAATTGTGCCCGTCCGGGGCTGATGCTCTACGGCCTCTATCCTTCGACGGAGTTAAAAACAAAGGTCGCCCTTAAACCGGTGATGAGCGTCAAAAGCAGAATCATCTTTGTGAAAACCATCAAAAAAGGTCAGGGGATCAGCTACGGGCATACGTTTAAAGCCAAAGACGATACGACGATTGCCGTGTTGCCCATCGGCTACAGCAATGGCTATTTGCGTTCGCTTTCCAACCAGGCTTTTGTTCTCATTCATGGTCTGCGCTGTCCAGTGGTAGGCAGGGTCACCATGGACCAGATCATCGTGGATGTTTCTGCGCTGGCTCTTTCCGGAAAACTGCCGTGCATCGGCGAAGAAGCGATCCTCATCGGTCATCAAAAAGACCAGAGTATTTGCTGCGACGAAGTGGCTGTCTGGGGCCAGACGATTAGCTATGAAATCGTCTGTTCTTTGGGCAGCCGTTTACCCCGCATCTACAGCAATGAATAGGATTAAAATCTTAATTTGATCGCTGCAAGACCAATCACCAAGAAGGTCGATGGGGCTACAAACGCGCAGGCCCATGGCGGCAAGGCGCCGCCTTTGCCCAGGGCCAGCCCCACGGCATCGATGACATAATAAAGAAAACCAATAATCAGCGCCACGCCAATGGAGGCAAAAGTGGCTGCTTTTCTTTTGCTGGAGCTGATTAAAACAAAAGGAAGGCCCGCCAGAATGATGACGATATTGCGCAAAGGCAGGGCGATTTTTTCAAAAAGATCTACTTTAAGGTTGTTGATGGTTTTAACCGCGCCGCTGCCGGAGAAACGGCCTATGTATTCACTCAACTGTCTGATATTCATCGCCGTCACATCCAGGCGTTGTCTGAGGAAATCCTTGGGGGTTTCTTTAATATCCATGAGTTTTTCCGGATAGACTTTGATTTCGCCTGGTATGTTGGGTAAAGCGGAGCCGTAGGTGGTAATCTGACAATTTAAGAATTTCCAGACAATACCTGTCCATATCCCTTTTGAAGCGACAATTTTTTCCGTAAGATTCTGATTTCTGTCGTGACTGATGATAGAAATACCGTTTAAGATGTTGGTATTGGGGTCAAAGGTATCGATGAAAAACAAACGGTTTTTCAGTCCGTAAAGGGTAAAATTTTTGATGATGGGCAGTCCGTGGCTTTTTTCAGCCACCGCCACCTTGATTTGGGCCTCGCGAATTTCCTGATTGATGAGCGATGATTGGGGCACGAAACGTTCATTGATCAAAAGGACCCCGGCGGAGACGATGAGCGTAAAAATAAACGCCGGTTTGGTGACCTGCCAGAAATTCATGCCGCTGGCGCGGATGGCCACGATTTCATTGTGGTGGTTAAGATTACTGTATGTAAAGAGAGTGGCCATCAAGCAGGCCATGGTGGATGTATTGACAATAATCATCGGCAAAAAAGAAACGTAATATTGCGTAATAATTTGTAAGGAAACTTTTTTTTCGATGAAATCCTGCAGGTTGCCAAAGGTATCGATGAGGATAAACAAAAAAGCAAAGGTCACCACCATGCCGACAAAGATGGTGATAATGGATTTAAGGATATAACGGTCTAGGATACGCATAGTTTCCAGTTGAGAAAAAAGACAATGACGCCGCCGATGATGTTGGGGATCCACATGGTGAAAGCCGGGTTCATGATGTTTTGAGAGGCCAGCCCCTGGCAGGCCAAGGACAGCAGGTAATACGGCGCGGCAAACAGGACCGCTAAAAGAATATTGGCTGACCTCGCCCGTCGGTGGGTAATGACCGCAAAAGGAAAACCCAGCAGGATAAACAATAACGGCGTCAGGGACCAGGCTAAACGCCGGTGGTATTCGGTCACCAGCGGTGAGGGGTCGATGAAAAGGCTTCTTAATTCATCGATTTTTTGATCCAGCTCTTTGAGCGTCATGGCTTTTGGTTTTTTATCCGTCTTGGATCTTTTCTTGGATAAGTCCATGGTAATGAATGATTGCTGAAAATTGAGTTTGTAAAAGTTGTTGGGATTTTTAAGATCAGGCTCATCGGAGGTGCCGTTGATGAGCTTGAGCATGAGTTTATCCTGATGGGGGACTTTGACGAATTCACCCTCCTGTGCAATGATGGTGCGGGTGGCCTTATTGGGTTGAGGCTGATAAATACGCACCCCATAGAGACGGTCATTGTCGATGCGGTAGATAAAAACGATGTATTTGTCAAAGGCGTTGATAAACGACCCTGCCTCCAAAAGGGCAGAGGGATTTTGCGATCCGGTTTCCTGCAAAATACGTGTCTGGGCGTCGTAAGCCGCGGGGATAACACGGTCGTTGAGGATATGCACCAGAAGACTTAAGGCCACACCGACGACAAAAAGCGGGGTTAAAAGCCTGCGCAGATAAACGCCGCTAGCGCGCATCGCCAGGATTTCATTTTCCGCCGAAAGCCGGCCAAAGGTTAAGATGACCGTGACCAAACAGGCCACCGGCAAGGTGTAGCCCAAAAGAATGGGGATATAATAGAAAAAAATTTTACTGATCACCACCAAAGAAACCCCTTTGTTAATCACTTTATTGGCCAGTTGCGGCAAATAACCCAAAAGAAATACCGATGTCAGCACGCTGATAGAAATGGCAAAGGGCCCAAAGCATTCTTTGAGGATATAATTGCGAAGGATTCTCATGGTGTGATCGCTAGCGTCAATACTCCCACATAAGCCGCGCCCGCTTCTTTCAAGGCGCTTGATGCCGCATGGGCCGTGGCCGCGGTGGTCAATAGATCATCGACGATCAAAACACTTTTGTCGGCGACATTCAAGGAATGGTTTATTCTAAAAGCGCCGCTGACGTTTGTCCAGCGTTGTTTTGCCCCTCCGGTTGTTTGGCTGGGGGTAAATTTCCAGCGGGTGAGAATATCCGTTCGATGGACTAGCTCATAGTGTCCGCTGATAGCCTGGCTTAAGAGTTCGGCTTGATTAAACCCCCGCTCCCGATAGCGTGTCGGATGAAGGGGTATCGGCAAAACCATGTCAAAGCTCTCCAGGGGAATATGATAGGTCTCTATAAAGGTGATCATCAGCTGGCTTAAAGTTTTTCTTAAAGACGTTTTACCGTGATATTTAAAAGCATGCACCAGAACAGGCAAAGGGTCCTCATAAAGACACGCCCCCCAGGCGGCATCAAAACAATACATCGTTTTTATACAGGAGGAACATAATCCATCAGCGTTAAAGCCCGCCAAATGCCTGGAACATTTCAGACAAAAAGGGGGCGTGTTGGGTCTAATCGCATCTAAACAGGCAGGACACAATTGTTGCTGATGACGGCTGTTGAGATAATGGCGGCATAAAAGACAATTGTCGGGGAAAACCAGTTCCTTGATACCTTGTAAAAAATCTTGAAGCATAATTTATGATACCATATAATGAACCGCTGGGACAATGATTAGGTGGGACGAATGAAAGGATCCGCTATGTTGAGAATTCTTTTAGCCCTGATGGTTTTAATGACATTTCCTATGACTTTCATCCATGCCGCCTTTATGTCGGATGTGACGATCTTGGAGAAAAAAGATATTGTTCATCTCAGTGATGAGCAGCTTATGAATGCCTATTTGGACACGGTCGTTGAGATTGATGCCAACCGTTCTTTTCATAATACCTCTGGTTTTACCACTAAAGATTTTAAAGACTTTAAAACTCTTTTGAAATACCGCTTGGAACTTTTAATGGAAATCCACAGCCGTAATCTGGATATTTTGCAGCTCGAACGTTATTATTAAGAGAAAGTCAACTTGATGAATACAACTATCGAGCAGGACAAAGCTAAACTTTTGGATATTCTCAAAAAAGAAGCTTTTTTCCGAGGGAAATTTATTCTCTCCTCGGGCAAAGTAAGCAATTTCTATCTGGATGCTAGATTGGTGACTTTAAGCGCCCCCGGCGCTTATTTGACCGCACGTATCATGTTGGATATGGTTAAAAATGACCACCTCGATGCTATCGGTGGCCCCACGCTCGGGGCTGATCCTATGGTGGGAGCCATTGCTTCTTTGAGTTATCAGACAGGACCCGCCTTTGGCGGGTCAGGCAAACCACTGGCGACCTTTATTATCCGTAAAATTCCCAAAGCCCATGGCAAAGGCCAGCAGGTTGAGGGGCCGGCTTTAAAAGAGGGCGCCAGGGTGGTGATTATCGACGATGTGGCCACCACCGGCCAAGCGTTGGTGGAATCGGTGGAGGTCTTAACCAAAATGAACGTGAAGGTTACAAAAGCGATTTGTATCATCGACCGTGCCCAAGGGGCGCGCGAGGCGCTGAGCAAATACAACGTGCCCATGGAATCCATCTTCACCATTGATCAATTCCTGCCATGACTAAGATGATCTTAGCCTCAGCCTCACCTCAGCGGCGCAAACTCATGAAGATTTTAGGCCTTCCTTTTATCGTGAAACCCAGTCAAGTCAAAGAAAAAAATATCGTCACTGCAAATGTCGCGCATTTGGTCAAACATAATGCGCTGCTCAAAGCCAAAGACGTGGCCGGCCGCCTTCGATCAGGCATTGTCATCGGATGCGACACGGTGGTTATTTCCCATAAGAGGCGTTTAATTCTTAAACCCAAAAATTTTAAAGAAGCTAAAAAGAATCTTAAAGAACTGATGGAAAAACCGCATTGGGTTTATTCCGGATTAGCGCTGATGGATGTTCAATCAGGCAAGACACAGCTGGGCTATGAAAAAACCAGGGTGTTTATGAATCACTTGTCTTTAGAGGCTATTGACCGGTATCATCGCAAATTTTCTCCTTTGGATAAAGCCGGTGGTTTCGATATCGAAGGTAAGGGAGCTTTATTCATTCCCCGTATCGAGGGTTGCTATTTTAACGTCGTCGGCCTGCCGCTGGCCAAATTGGCGCAAATGTTAAAACGATTTGGGATTGAGGTTTTATGAATAAAAGATTGCTTCGTTCCCGTTGGTCACTCGCAATGACACTATTTTTTTTCACAGGCTGTACAACAGAGTACAACACTGCTTTACACCGTCAGGAAACCCTTTTGTATGATGATGAAAAGGAAAAAAATTTGGGAGCCTCAGTGGCGTTGTCCGTGGAAAAGACCATGAAAATAGACACGGAGGTTGATATCAATGAAAGGGCGGAGAAGATTTTAAAAAAGATGGTGGCGGTTTGCGACCGGCAGGATTTGGTTTATACGATCCGTGTGATTGATGATGATAAGGACGTCATGAATGCTTTTAGTTTGCCCGGCGGCTATGTGTATATTGATAAGGGTTTGATTGACAAAATGGACAATGACGATCAATTGGCCGCAGTTATAGGCCACGAAGTCGGTCACGTGGTGGCCAAACACGCCCTCAAACGTCTGCAGGGGGCTTATGGGGCGACCATTCTCGAGGGGGCGGCAATGGCCAGCGGCAGCGGGGCGCTGGCGGCCGGTATTGGCTTAACAGCATCGTCGATTTTTTTTCAAAATTCCAGAGAAGATGAGTTTGAGGCCGACAGCTTGGGAGTGAAATACATGAAATTAGCCGGCTACGACCCCCATCAGATGAAAGTGATGCTTAGTAAAGTACTGCAATATCAAATGAAGCAGGGGCCCCAACCGATGAGCTATTGGCGTACACACCCCTATATTCCTCAACGTATCGCCCGGGTGGACGCGCAGGCTAACGGTAAAAATCAATTCCAGGATTATTTGAATTTAACAGGAGAAGACAAGTAATGTTCCGAGCCGTGGTCATTATTTTTGTCGTAGTGACTGGCTTTTGGTTCTGTCCGAAAACCCAGGCATCTTCGAGTGTCTGTATCAAGGATACTTGTGTGGATGTAGAGGTGGTCACTGCCATGGAAGACCTGCAGCGTGGCTTGCAGGGCAGAGACTCTTTGAGCGACAATCACGGCATGTTATTTGTGTTTAGCGACGATGACTATCACCGTTTTTGGATGAAGGATATGAAATTTGCCATTGATATGATTTGGATAGACCATCAACACCACATGGTGACCATTGCGCCTTCATGTCCGCCCTGCACCCAAGAGCCCTGCGCTGTCTACACTCCTTCCCAAAAAGCCCGTTATGTTTTGGAAGTTCCTACCGGTTTTGCTTTGAAACATCACTGGAAAGAAGGCGATACTCTTCAGCTTCTTTTGGGTTTATAAATATGCGTGGAGGTGCCGAAAAACATTTCCGCGGTTTCCATGATCGTTTCCGAGAGCGTCGGATGCGGATGGATGGAGAGTTTTAGATCGCGGGCCACCGAGCCCATTTCTATGGCCACTACACCTTCAGAAATCATCTCGCCAGCACCTACACCGACGATACCAACCCCTAAAATACGTTGGGTCTGCGGATCAATGATCAGTTTAGTCAAACCGTCCTGACGATCTAAGGTCAAGGCCCTGCCTGAGGCGGCCCAGGGGAATTTAACCACTTTAATATCTTTGCCTTGTTTCTGTGCATCGGTTTCGCTTAAACCACACCAGGCAATTTCCGGGTCGGTAAAAATGACTGCCGGGATGGCTTGCGGTTCAAAAGCTACTTTATGGCCGGCGATAGCCTCAGCAGCCACGCGCGCCTCGTGAGAAGCCTTATGGGCGAGCATAGGGTCGCCAGCAATATCGCCGACGGCATAAATATTGGGATCCGCGGTTTGACGCTGATCATTGACTTCCACAAACCCGCGCGGCGTGATTTTGACTTTGGTGTTTTCCAATCCTAAATTTTGGGAATTTGGTTTGCGGCCAACAGAGATAAGGACCTTGCTGTATTCTTCCTTAAATTCTTTGGTATCAGCCCCGGCAAAGGTGACGGTGATGCCGTTTTTGCTTTCCTCCATCTTGACGACTTTAGTTTCGAGCAGGATATGGGCGAACATGCCCTGGACGCGTTTGTAGAGCACATCGGCCAAATCACGATCCGCCCCCGGTAAAAGACCAGGGGTCATTTCTACAACGGAGATCTTGCTTCCCAGCTCATGATAAACGGTGCCTAATTCCAGACCGATATAGCCGCCGCCGACGACCAAGAGAGTGTCGGGGACGGTTTCTATATCCAAAGCCGAGGTGGAATCCCAGATATGGGGGGATTTCGGTAAATTGGGAATCACCGCCGCAGAAGAGCCGGTGGCTAAAATCGCTTTATCGAAAGAGATTTGTTCCAGCGTGCCGTCGGTTTTTTTAACTTTAATCGTCGACGAATTGACAAATGAAGCCTCGCCTTGAATATATTTGACTTTGCGCTGTTTGGCCAGAATACCCAAATTACCCGTGAGTTTGTTCACAATGCCTTTTTTCCAATCGCGCAATTTGTTGATATTGATGCGAGGGGGCTCATAGTCAATGCCGAAGGTAGCGGCGTGCTTGGCTTCCGATATGATTTTAGCCGCATGCAGATAAGCTTTGGAGGGGATACAGCCGCGGTACGAACAGACACCGCCGGGATTAGTTTCCTTTTCGACGAGGGTGACCTCCATACCTAAATCCGCCCCATGAAAAGCAGCGGCATAACCGCCGGGCCCTGCGCCGATGACAACGAGTTTGATGGGTTGAGACATAGGATTATTTTTTTAAGTCCAGCTCTGATGGCTGCCCGATAGTTTCGCAAATCCAGCGGATGAAGCGTGCGCCGTCTGCGCCGTCGATGAGACGATGGTCATAAGACAGCGACAAGCCCAGCATGAGCCGCGCCGCCCATTGGCCTTCTCTATAAACCGGCTCCATGTTGCTACGGGCGACGCCTAAAATAGCCACCTCAGGCCAGTTGACGATCGGCGTAAAATAAGTACCGCCGATACCGCCTAAATTCGAAACGCTAAACGTGCCGCCTTGCATTTCTTCAATGGTAGTTTTTCGGCTGCGGGCACGCTCAGCCACGGCGGTTAGCTCATCGGAAATCTGTCTTACGGTCATCCTGTCGGCGTTTTTAATGACCGGTACCAAAAGCCCACGGTCGGTGTCCACCGCCACCCCGATATTGATGTAATCTTTGTAGATGATTTCATGGGTGGTCATGTCTATGGACGCATTAAATGACGGAAACTTCTTTAGCGCGCCGGCTACTATTTTGATCAAAAAGGATGTGATAGATAATTTACGTTCTTTGGTCGATAAGTTTTTGCGCAGATTTTCTAGCTCTGTGATATCTGCTTTGTCAAATTGAGTGACCTGCGCAATCGTATTCCACGCCGAGGATAAATGTTGGGCGGTTTTACGCCGCACATTGTTCATGGCTTCCCGGCGGATAGAACCCCATTTGGCAAAGTCAGGCAAAGATGGCTGGAGAATACCACCAAGAGCGGCGCCTGCTGCACGAGATGTGTTTAAAGCTTTCGCGTATTTTTTAACATCATCAATGGAAATGCGTCCCCCTGGACCGTTGCCAGGCACCTGGGCGATATCAATACCGATTTCACGGGCAAATAAACGTACCGACGGAGCTGCGGCCACATTTCTGCGCACCGGCATATGGACGGAAGTCGAGGACGGTTGCAAAGGAATTGGTGTGTCATTGCGAGCGGATCCCGCCAAAGGCGGGAGTAGCGAAGCAATCTTATTAGATTGCTTCGTTTCTTCGTTCCTCGCAATGACACTAGAAGAATTCGGTTCAGAGCTAGCACTGGATTGAATTTTAAATATCGGCTGGCCGACTTTAATAACGGCACCGTTTTTAATAAGAATTTCAGACACCACGCCTTGCGCAGGGGAAGGGACTTCCAGCACCGCCTTGTCGGTTTCCAGCTCCAAGATATTTTGGCCTTTGTTAATCGTATCACCGACATTGACGAGGATTTTGGTCACCGTCCCCGACGTTAAATTTTCCCCTAATTCGGGTAATAGTAATTCCATGGCAGGAATCCTTTTATGACATCATCGGATTTAATTTATCCGGATTGATTTTTAATTCGGCTTTGGCTTTAGTTAGTACATCAGAGGTGATTTTCTTTTGTGCCTGCAAATTCACCAGGGTGGCCCAGACAATGTGTTTGGCATCCACTTCAAAGAAATCACGCAGATCCTCGCGGCTTTCAGAGCGGCCGAACCCATCGGTGCCAAGCACCGTAAAGGGGCCGGGTACCCATTGACGAATGGAATCCGGCAGGGCTTTGATATAATCGGAGGCGGCCACAAATACGCCTTGCTCATTTTTAAGTAAGCTGGTGATATAGGGAAGTTTGGCACCTTTAGCCCCATGCAGGAGATTGTCACGCTCGATGTTAAGGGCCTGGCGGCGCAGTTCATTGTAACTGGTCACCGACCAGACGTCGGTGGATACCTTGTATTTTTCTTCGAGGATTTTTTGTGCCTCTAAAATTTGGTTCATAATTGCTCCACTGCCGAATAAATGCGCGCACAAATCAGATTTTTTGCTGGAGCGGCTGAAGCGGTACATGCCTTTGATAATACCTTCTTTAACGTCATCGCTAGGAATGGGCGGCATGGGATAATTTTCATTGCCCACACTTAAATAGTAGAAGACACTATCTTGTTTTTCATACATGCGATAAATGCCGTTGCGGATAATCACCGCGATTTCATAGGCAAAAGCCGGATCATAACAAATGACGTTGGGTACCGACGAGAGTAGAATATGGCTGTGGCCGTCTTGATGCTGAAGTCCTTCGCCGTTTAAGGTGGTGCGGCCAGAGGTGGCGCCCACCAAAAATCCTTTGCAGCGCAAGTCGCCGCACGCCCAGATCAAATCGCCTACGCGCTGAGGCCCGAACATGGAATAATAGGTGTAAAAAGGAATGGTATTGATATTGTGCGAAGCATAGGCAGTGCCGGCGGCGATAAAAGAAGAAATTGATCCTGCCTCGTTGATACCTTCTTCGAGTATTTGGCCGTCTTTGGCTTCTTTGTAATACATAAGGCTTTCGGAATCCACCGGATCATAGAGCTGGCCGATGTGAGAATAAATACCTACCTGACGGAATAAACCTTCCATACCAAAGGTGCGCGCTTCATCGGGAATGATGGGTACGACCAACTTGCCTATTTTTTCGTCACGCAGGAGTTTGGATAAGACCCGCACGTAAGCCATGGTGGTAGAAACCGGCCGGCCTTCGGTGCCTTTGTAAAATTCTTCGAACAAATTTTCCGACGGTGTTTTAAGAGGGGTGGTTTGGGTGCACCGTGCCGGCAAGTAGCCTCCTAAAGCTTTGCGGCGTTCATGCAAATACTGCATTTGGGGGGAATCCTCCGCCGGCCGATAAAAGGGCGCTTTGGCGACTTCATCATCGGAAATAGGAATGTTAAAGCGAGTACGAAACCCCTTGAGTTCCTGTTCATTGAGTTTCTTTTGCTGATGAGTGATGTTTTTGCCTTCGCCGCTTTCGCCTAAACCATAACCTTTGATCGTTTTGGCCAGAATAACGGTGGGCGCGCCTTTGTATTCCACCGCGGCTTTGTAGGCGGCGTAAACTTTTTCCGGGTCATGGCCGCCGCGGCGCATTTTTTGAATTTGTTCATCGGAGAGGTGTTTGACCATCTCCAGAAGCCGCGGGTCGGTGCCAAAAAATTTTTCTCTTACGTAGCTGCCGGAGGATACCGTATACTTTTGATATTCGCCATCAACGACTTCCCCCATATGCCGGACCAAAAGACCTTCGGTGTCTTTCTCTAATAAGGGATCCCAATCATCGCCCCAGATGACTTTGATGACGTTCCAGCCGGCCCCGCGGAATAAGGCTTCCAATTCCTGGATGATTTTGCCGTTGCCGCGTACCGGGCCGTCGAGGCGTTGCAGGTTGCAATTGATAACAAAAATTAAATTGTCCAGCTTCTCGCGGGAAGCCATGGTTAAAGCGCCCAGCGATTCGGGCTCATCAGCCTCGCCGTCACCCATAAAAACCCAGACTTTATGGTCGTCTTTGGGTTTGTGGCCGCGGTCTTCCAGATAACGGTTAAACCGGGCCTGATAAATCCCCATCAGAGGGGCTAACCCCATGGAAACGGTGGGGAATTGCCAAAAGTTGGGCATAAGCCAGGGGTGAGGGTAGGAAGATAGACCGCCGCCAGGCTGAAGTTCCCTGCGGAAATTCGCCATATTTTGTTCGCTCAAACGGCCTTCCACGAAAGCGCGGGCATAAATGCCTGGGGAGGCGTGTCCCTGAAAATACACCAAATCACCTGGCGAAGTGGAGGAACTAGCCCTAAAAAAGTGGTTAAAGCCTATCTCATATAGGGTTGCTGAGGAGGCGTAGGTAGATATATGACCCCCAATACCATCGGCATTTTTATTGGCCCGTACGACCATGGCCATGGCGTTCCAGCGGATAATGCTCTTAATCTGGCGCTCCAATTCGC
Organism: Candidatus Omnitrophota bacterium; assembly: GCA_016201795.1. GTDB lineage: Bacteria > Omnitrophota > Gorgyraeia > Zapsychrales > Fredricksoniimonadaceae > JACQCF01. Next base: position 40,381 of record JACQCF010000014.1, read on the forward strand.
GGTTTCCTGGAAAAGCAGGCTGTTTTTCTTTAGGTATGGTATTGATATAAGGGGTGTTTAAGGTAAAAGGGAGGGTGACGCCGCTTTCCTGGGCCCGGATTTGCAATTGCTGGAGCAGGTATTGAACCCGTTCGGAGGGGCTGTTGGAAAGCACATAGTCTAAAGACGCCAGCCATTCTTTAAGCTCGATATCGTCCATGACGCCGTGTTTTTTAACATTAGCTTCATCACTCATGCCAACTCCTTAATTTGAAATTTCGGTTATTCTAGTATGCAAAGCAGAGGTTGGCAAGGATAAAAGCTTTTTTGAAAATGCCGGGGGAGAGATTTGAACTCTCAAGGCTTTCGCCATACGCTTCTGAGGCGTACGCGTATACCAATTCCGCCACCCCGGCTTTGAGGGTTTTAAGTATAATGGCCTTATATTTATCTGTCAATCCCTTGATACTTCGACTTCGCTCAGTATGATTCGAAGTATGGTGAGCCTGTCGAACCATTACACTCGGGATTGATCCTGAGTGAAACCGAAGGATCAATTGCACAGTTGCCTGATTAGCTTTTGTTTAATTTATATGTTATCCTTGAGACCTATTAGTTGATCTATTATACTTAAGCCATGTCCTCTATTTCTTTTCAAACCGCCTTCATAGCCATCGTCCAGATTTTTTTACTGGGTGCGGTGGGGTTTTTCCTGGTGCGCCGCCGTCTGCTCGATGAGGGCGGCCTTAAGACGCTTTCCTGGTTAAGCATTAACGTGACTTTCCCGTTCTTTATCTTTAACCAAATCATCAGTCATTTTAATCCCGCCTCTCAGGCGCACTGGTGGGCTTATCCGTTGATTAATTTAAGCCTGGCCTTAAGCGGGCTTTTGATGGCGGGGCTGTTGGCCATCCTCTTTGGTAAAAAGCAGCGTCGGGAATGGATGGCGGTTTCCGCCTTTCACAATGCCGGCTACATTCCGCTGTTATTGGTGACCATGCTGCCCTTAGGCGAGAAAACCCAACAGCTTTATGCCTATGTGATTTTAACGATTATCGGCTTTGATTTATGCTTGTGGTCGCTGGGGGTATGGTTGATTGCTTATCGCAAAAAAGCGAAGATCAGCATCGGGAATTTTATCAATCCGCCGCTTATAAGCATGTTCGCCGCTTTTGCTCTGGTGCTTTTAGGGTTCAAAGGTTTTTTGCCGCAGCTTGTCATGCAACCCGTTAAAATCATCGGTGACAGTGCTTTGGCCATTGGCATGCTAACCATCGGCGGTAATCTGGCCCTGACACATTTTCTCAAAATTCAATGGAAAGATATCGGGGGAGCGATTTTGATCAAGCTGGTCATTTTGCCGACGATGGCGCTGGTGTTTTTGCGCCTTGTGCATGTGGAAAGTGTGTGGGGATTCATTTTGATGATTCAGGCCTGTATGCCGACCTCGATCAGTTTATCGATCATCGCGCGTTATTACGATAATCCTGGGCAGAATTTGATCAACCAGACGATTTTCTTAACACATGTGTTGTGCGGCTTGACGATTCCTTTATTTCTGGGATTATATGGGCAGTAGGACATGGTGGGATTAGTCCATTTTTTTCAAAACGGATACCCCCCATCCCCCACAACACTCCGTCAGCTATGCTAAGACAATAAGCGGAGTGGTGGGGGTAGGATACGAATTATCAGAAAATGAACTAATCCCTTTTCTGACAAAGATAGCAAACTGGCGAAGGGTGTTGCCGAATGGGAGGACCCACACCGGGCGGAGGGGCCCATGAGGCAATACCCGAGCCAGGAGCATTCATATGAAAGTTATCGCCACCAATAAAAAAGCCTATCACAATTATCATCTGTTGGATAAATTCGAGTGCGGTATCTCGCTCGTCGGCCCGGAGGTAAAATCCTTGCGCAACGCCCAGGCTTCTTTCACCGACAGTTTTGCGCGCCTCGATAAAGGTGAGTTGTACCTGTACAATTTACACATCAGCCCCTATGAGCAGGCCAGCTACAACAATGAAGAAGCGATGCGTGTGCGCAAACTGCTGTTGCATCGAAGAGAAATCGAGCGTCTGACAGGTTTTTTAACCCGTAAGGCCCTCACGCTTGTTCCGACGAAGATTTATTTTAACAACCACGGTTTTGTCAAGGTGGAGCTGGCGGTGGCCGAGGGCAAAAAACTTTACGACAAACGCCGGGATATCAAGAAGGCCGAAGTTAAACGCGAAATCGCCCGCGCCATCAAACAAAAGAAAAGATAATCACGGTGCCTAGAAAAATTTGCAAAATAGAGATAATTTCGGTATACTTTTAATACGCTTAAAAACCCTCCCGCAAACATTCCGTTCTTTAATATATAGGGGGTGACTGGTCTCGACTTGTGTTGCTCGGACCTAGGTGGCATGCCGGGGAAGCTTGGTTGGCCCCGTTAACAATCCAGGCACAAATTAAACGCTAAAGAAAATCAAGCGTTGTTAGCCAAAGCTGAAGCGATCGTTGCTCCGGTGTTTAGCACTCCGGTGTTCAACTTACCGGTGATCGCAATGGCCCCGGCTATTGCTGTTATCCCTTAAACGGATAACCCCGTTGACCTGCAACGCCTGCTAGCAGAATCAACGGACACCAAGCAGGCTGGCTGTATTAGTGTCTTCTCTAATATAGTGAGACCTTAAGAAGGCTGGTCCCGCCGTACTTTGTTGGTTTAGGAAGGCGGGATAAGATTAAAAGACCAACTATGCATGTAGAGGCTTAAGTTTTGACATCCAAGGACCCGGGTTCAATTCCCGGCACCTCCATTCTACTGTTAATTGAGGAGCGTAGTTTATGTTCCACAAATACTTAACAATCGTTTCTTTTTTTGTTTTTTTTATCTTAAGCGCAGCTGTATCAGCCACTCAAGTTGGCCAACTCATACGCTCAGAAGAGATGGATCAGAAACAAAAGCAGATCCTTGATTGGGCTCAAACCAGCCGGGCGTATTTTTTTAACGATTATTCGATTTCGGGAATTGAGCTTACTTTGGAGCAGTCCAAGGCTCTTCAAAAGATCGTTGAACCTAAGGATGGGCGTTTTTTGAAAAAGGGTGAGGTGGATGATCTTTGCTTGGAAATCACAGGATATATCCACAAGCAAGTGAAACCTTCCCTTGAAATCTCCTGCGCCATCGAAAGTGCGGTATTGAGGGTTTGGGCTCATCAATGACAACATTTCTAATATTTTTTTTACCAGAGGCATAACCCTAACTTTAAGAATAGGTTGTAACAATATTATTATTTGCCAAAATGAAATCTATAGTGTATACTTCCTTTATTACTCAGAAAACACCCTATTAATCATTAGGACAATTTTTTCACCCATAAACAATAGAATCAATGATTATTTTCGTACCCCCTAGTTTAACCAATGTGCCAGGTGGATTGATATCCTACGAAAATAATTAAAAAACAGGAATCATCATACCAGATAGGGAGGGAACGTGAAATTTACCAACAGATTATTATTTGCGTGCGGCGTTATTTATTTCTTCTTTTTTATTTTTGATACTCATGCGCAAGCGGTACCTTCGGGACAGGATGCGGGATCTACGATCCAGCGGCTGGATCAGGAAAAAGCTAAACAAGACCTTTCAAAGTCTTTAGAGTATGGTAAGAAAAAAGCTGAGATAGAGGGCAAGGAAAATGTTGAACAGGCAAGACCGGCTCAGGCACCGACAGGAGCCACCACCAAAGTTTTGATAAAAAGCATTGTGGTCGAGGGCGTCACACTCTTAAAACAACAGGATATTCAAAAAGTCACAACCTCTTATGAAGGGAAAGAATTAAATTTGGATGGTTTTCGCGAGGTCGCTGATAAGATCACGGATCTTTACCGCCGTAAGGGGTATGCCACCAGTTTCGCCTTTGTCCGTCCCCAAAAGATTAACAACAATACCTTGGTCGTCAGTATCGTAGAAGGTAGGGTCGGGGACGTCCGTATTTCGGGGAATAAATGGTTCAGGTCTCATCTGCTGATGCACTACCTTGAGCTGCGGCGCGATCAGTTCTTTAATTATGATGTTTTAAGGGAAAACCTTCGTCAAATGAACGAGCATCCTGATGTCAATGGCCGCGCCGTCTTAAGCCGCAGCGAAGCTCCAGGGGCGACAGACGTTGAGGTTCAGGTCAAAGAGCACGTGCCGTTTCATGCGACGCTCGGGTATAACAATTACAATTCCACCTTTCTTGGCCGCAACAAGTATTCCGTGGAATTGAAATCCACCAATTTCTCAGGGCATGGCGATATTTTATCCGGCGAAATTCAGGCAGGCGAGGCGTACCGTTATCATCTTTATTCGGGGCGCTACCTTTTTCCCCTGACCTCACGGGCCGCCGTGGGGGTGTATTATCTGCATGTCAATCAGGCATTAGGCAGGTCCCTAAGGGATTTGCATATTAAAGGAGAAGGCGATGTTGCGAACGCCTATTTCTCCTATAAGTTGATAGACAGGCAAAATTTTTCATTGGATGTGAGCCCATCCTTTGAATACAAAGATATTAAAAACCAACAAAGTGGTCTTGTGACCAGCGAAGATAACACCCGGGCAGTGAGCCTCGGTTTTGATTTGGATGCATCAGACGCTTTCAAGGGCCGCACCATCGTGACCCAGCAATTCGATTTTGGGATCCCCAATATCATGGGCGGGATTTCCGCTAAAGACGATACCACCAGCAGGTTAGGCGGCGCCGGCAGGTTTTTCCGTTCTGTGACCAATGCGGCGCGCGTTCAGGCCATGCCTTTCTCAAGCGTACTGATGTTCAAAGGGGCGGCCCAATTAACAAACTACAATCTCACAGCCTCGGAACAGTTTCAGGTTGGCGGCTACTACACGGTCCGTGGATACCCGGTCTCTGAACTGTCGGGGGATAAAGGTATTACTCTTTCTGCAGAATGGTATTTCCCTCTTTATTTTTTACCTAAAGACAAGTTTATACCCCATACCAACACTTCCTGGCGCGATGCCTTTAGTGTGATGGGCTTTTTTGATTGGGGTGTAGCCTCGAATAACAGCCCTAAGATCGGGGAGATTAAGAAGGAAACCATTCATAGCGCAGGTCCTGGCGTGAGGTTTAATATAACCAATTCTTATTATGTGGCTTTTGATTATGGGTTTCCTTTGGGGCAGCAGACATCGGATGGTACCAAGGGTATAGCGTACGTTGAAACAAAAATATTTTTCTAAACCGTCAAAAAGGAGCTCAACCATGTGGCAGAATAAACTTTATAAAAAGGCTAGGAGCATAACAGCGCTTGTCGTGTCCATCGTCATGATGGCGACACAAACGACTTTTGTTTACGCGCAAGCTCTGCCTGCAAACCCCACTGTCGTTGATGGGAATGCGACATTTAATTATAATGGGAATGGTCAAACCCTGACCGTTAACCAAAACACACCCAATGTGCAAATTAATTGGGGTAGTTTCAATATTGGAACGGGCCAGCAGGTGATTTACAATCAGCCCAGCTCTGTCTCTACGGCGTGGAACGTGGCTTCGGGAGGAGTTTCTCAACTATTGGGAAGCCTTTCGGCCAATGGCTTTTTTGCCTTGATTAATCCCTCCGGTATTTTTATAGGGCCCCAGGCGAATATTAACACTGCAGGATTTTTAGCATCAACTTTGAACGCTCCACAGAGTGCTTTGCTCAACGGGCTGCTCAATAACTCTGTGTATAATTTTATCAAAGATCCTAATAATCCTAATGCTTCTATTGTGAACCAAGGAACAATTCAGGTCAGTGATAATGGGCAAATTACTCTAATAGGCGGCTCTGTCCAAAATGACAGCACTGGCTCCATTATAGCTAAATTAGGGAAGGTGAATATCGCCTCAGGTGAGCAAGTAGCTTTGACAGTGGATAATCAAGGGCTCACATCGGTAGCTATTGATCAGCCTTTGACAACGAGTGTTAGTGGCGTTGGTTCGCCGATTGTCAATTTGGGTAACATTATCGCTGATGGCGGTATTGTGACCTTAACAGCAAAAACAGTCCAAAATGTTTTCCAATATGCCATTAATAACCAGGGCGTCATCAAGGCTGATGCGTTGGTGAACAAGAACGGCGAGATCTATTTGACCGCCAACGACCGCGTGAATGTGGCGGGAGATATTTCCGCTCTAGGCGGCAAGGTCAGGGTGGATTCCCAGGGAGCCGATTACTCCGGAACCATTGAGGCCGCGGATGCCATTTTCAATGCCAATGACGGAGATACCATTATTGGTCCTCCGTCTCCCGCTATTAGTGGTAGTTTTGTTGGTAATTATACATGGCGTGATAATCTCAATATTTATGTAACCGACAACACAAACGTGATCGGTAGCGGGACCATTATTGCGGATTACGACAACAACGGGACCGGTGAATTCGGTTTATCTGCCGGTAAGACACTTTCTACAGCGGGGGCACTATCGATTCATGCCGGGCAGAATATCAGCTTTGGGGACAATTCTCATGTTTTCTCGAATGGGCCCGTGACCCTTAGTACAAAAATCGGGGATATTATCCAAGGGATCAACTCAAGCATCACGACTAAGAGAATCGCGACCCTTATTTCCGGAAGCCTGTCAAGCAGCTTTACTACCGGCCTATGGTACAACCATGATACCAATGGGTATAGCAATACAAATTTACCGACGTTAGATTTTACATGGGGTTACACGGTTGATTCTGGAACATCGCTGTCTTTTACAGCAACGGCCGGTGGTGATTACAGTATGTTATCTGGCTCGAGCGTACAAACAAATGGTGGGGATATTTCTATTACGGCTGGTACCAGTGGCGCCAGCGGCGCAGGGCATTTAAATATTAACACAGCCGGGGGGACCTACCATGGATTTCTTAATGCAGGGGCAGGACATATTTTTATAAGCTTGAAGAAGAATTTAGTAGTTAGTGACTACAGCACACCGACTTTTAGAGCTGGAGGAGGAGAAGCTGGATTTTTTGATGTGAGTGATAATAACGTGAGTAAAAATGTGAAGCCCGCGGCTTTTGGGGATGGTTCAACTGATCCGGTTGAGCTCTCTTTTAACTACACTTTCAAATTAGGTTCTCATGCCGGCCCAGTCGGTTCGTTGATTTGTGGGGGCGGGACCTGCACGACCACGGGCACGGCAGATCTCGAGGGCGCCACATGGGTCTTCTCGCTCCAAGACGGTAGCGGAAACAGTGCAAGCCTTGGCAATTTCATGTTCGACTGGACCAAACCGGTTGTTTCCGTTGGTTCTACGACGGGAACGCTGAATCCGGATGGCTCGTATTTGCCAGATGCTACGGTGAGTTTTAACGCCACAGACAATCTGTCCGGGTTTTCTTCGCAGGGCGGTGGTACATCTTGGACAGGTTTTAATTCGCAAACAACCTCTGGTTTAGGGGCCAAGACTTTGACGTCTACTTCGGTATGTGATGAGGCCGGTAATTGCAACACTGGTACAGCGTCGCTTACGATCCATGCTCTGCTCAGTATAATCGCGAACTCCCTTAGTAAAGTTTACGGCGATACGGCCACATTGGGTACGACTGCATTTACAACCAGCGGTACACTTTATGGCTCGGATAGTGTAACAGGTGTGACGCTCACAAGCGCCGGAGCAGCGGCTACAGCGAATGTGGCAGGTTCTCCGTATGATATTGTGCCCAGTGCCGCCGTAGGCAGTGGTTTAGACAATTACATTATCAGCTATGTCAACGGCGCTCTGACAGTAACGCCGGCGGCATTGACGATAACAGCCAATGATCAGAGTAAGACGTTCGGTGATACGTTTACTTTTGCCGGGACGGAGTTTACCTCCAGTGGCTTGGTGAACGCTGACACCGTGGATAGTGTGACCTTAACTAGCGGTGGCGCTGCTGCTGGGGCAACCGTTGCTGGGAGTCCATACGCCATTACTCCGAGCGCAGCTGTAGGCACAGGTCTTAGTAACTATGAGATCGCTTATCTGCCGGGCTTGTTTACGGTGAATCCAGGGCCCGCGCCTACACCTATTCAGAATATTTTCGGCCTTTTAGGGGATGAATTCAGGTTTAAAATACCTGCTAAAGATTTCACAAATAATTTCGCGATTTCCTATACACAGGGGCCGATCAGTTTTATAGCGAACCAGGTGTTCTTCTACCATCCTCTGGCTGAGGTGGGTGCGCCCCAAGAGCCAGCACTTGATCCGAGGATGTACGATTTTATAAACGGAAATATTACTTATTCGAATCCCGGAGCTCTTCCTTTGCAATTAGAGCAGAAAAAGAAGAATCCTCTGTTGGCTCAGTAAGAGGTGTTTCAAAAACCACCCCCGTCCCGTCCCGCATTTGCGGGAGACGGGGTTTTTTTATGGCATCTTTTAGTGGATATAGTAGAATGATTGCGGATTTTTAACAGCGGTATATCAATAAGGAGATCATATGGACATCAAGAAAGGGGTGGCTTGTTTACTGTGCCTGCTTCTAGTAGGCTGCAGTAAGCCGCAGGAGCCCAAGGAGGCCGTAGCCTCAATCAACGGTTATGCGGTGACTCTCGACGAGTTTGAGGCAGGATTCACTCAGTCGCCCTTTGCCTCACGGGAGGATAAGGCCAAGGCCCGAAAGGATTATTTTAATAATCTTATCAATCAAAAGTTGATCCTTCAGGATGCCCAACAAAAAAACATCGATAAAGATAAAGAGTTTTTGAAATCCATTGAGCATTTCTGGGAACAGTCTCTTTTGACAGTTGCCCTGGGCGTGAAAACCAAGGAAATTGCAGGAAGCCTGCGCATTTCGCAGGAGAATATTCGCCGCCTTTATGATCAGATGGTCAAGGAAGGTGCCACCACCAAGAGCTATGAGGAGCTTTACCCGCAGCTCAAGTGGCAGGCCCAGAAGCAAATGGAATCCCAGGCCTTAAACGATTGGATAGAGACTCTGCGCAAGAACGCGCAAATCAAGGTCAGTAAAGACTTGTTAAAAGGCAATCAATAGAGGCCTGCCGCTCGTCTAGCGGCATGCACGTTATCGTATATGCAATAGAATAAACAGGGGGAGCTATGAATCAGCCGACAGCCTTCAAAGGGCAACAAAGACATAATTTTTATATCGATAAGGATTTTCAAACCAAATTCATCATCAAGTTTTGTTTGATTGTGTGTGCGGGGGCGCTCTTGACGATCGCGTTTTTGTATTATCTGGCACGTTTGTCCACCACGGTTGCGATCATCAACTCCCGGGTGACGGTCATGACGACCTCCGATTTTATCATGCCGCTTTTGATCCAGACGGTGATTGTCGTTATGGTTTTTGTCAGTATGGCGACCATCATGGTCACGCTCTTTGTTTCTCACAAAATTGCGGGACCCTTATATCGTTTCAAGCAAACCTTTAAAGAACTTTCTCAAGGGCGTTTCACCAACCAAGTTAAGCTCAGGGAAGGTGACCAGCTTCAGGAAGTCGCTGGAGACTTCAACCAGATGATCACGACCGTCCGTACGCAGGTGCAGACAGCTCAAGAGCAACTGGCGGCTATTAAGAAGGATGTGGAGCAAAGCGGCGATGCCGGACTTAAAGGGAAATTCCAGCAATTGGAAAAGGCGGTCAACTTTTTTAAGGTATGATGCGGCCTAAGACCAATCTCCTTAGTGTTTTGATCTTTGCGATGGCGGTAGTTGCCGTTTCCCTGTCATGGGCGGCTACTGTCGACGACGGATTTTCCGTCGGCCATAAGATCGAAACCCGTCATTTTAATGTTTTTATCGCACCTGGTGTCGATGACGCCTTGTTGATCAGATCGCTCGATATCGGGCCGGAACATAAAATTCTCTCCGGTCAGTCCACCGCCGGCGTTTCTTATTCGGCCAATAATCTGGGCGACCTTTTGGACGTGCTCTTTGGCTGGGTTTGTAACGTCCTGGACATGAAGCTTTACAGTTACAAGGGCGTCATCAAGATTGCGCGCGACGAGAACGAGCTTAAAGGGGTTTTTCGCAAATTGTACGGCCAGGAAGGTTATTCCCAAAAGGCATTTTATGTCTCTGAGCTTAACACCATTTACATCGCGGCCCCGGACTTTACGAAGGAGATCTTAAGCCACGAGATGGGGCACGCCATTATGGGTAGTTATTTTGTGGTCCAGCCACCGGAAAAAATCGCCGAGGTCCTGGCGGGATATATCGAATATCAATTACGCAAGAGCAATACGCAGCCTTGAGCGTCGTATTCCACATTAAATCATAGGTCTCAAAATAGAAAGGAAGGGGTAAGGACATGTCATTTTTATTAATTCCGTTTTTAATTATAGTTTTTGTTTCCTCAGTCAGGATTATTCAGCAGTACGAAACAGGGGTGGTTTTTCAGCTGGGCAGATATTCTAGAACGCTTCATCCGGGATTCAATTTGATTATTCCTGTGATTGAGTCGGCAAGGGTTATCGATATGAGGGTATTGACCAACGATATCCCTAAACAGCAGGCTATCACTAAGGACAATGTGCCGGTATCCATCAATGGGGTGGTCTATTTTCAAGTGGTGGATGCTCAAACGGCCGTTATTAAAGTTCAGAATTATTTGTACGCGGTTTCACAATATGCCCAGGCGGCCTTGAGGGATGTGGTGGGTGGGATGACGTTTGATGATCTTTTGGCCGAAAGGCAAAAGATTGGTGATGAAATTGAAGCCATCATTCAAAAACAAGCATCGAACTGGGGTCTTCAAGTAACAGCCATCAAGATTTTAGATGTGGATGTGCCTGAAGAATTAAAAAAGATGATGTCCCGGCAGGCTTCCGCGGAAAGAGAGAAAAGAGCAAACATTACCAAGGCAGAAGGGGATAAGCTAGCCTCTGTCAATCTGGCTGAAGCAGCAAGGATCATGGCTCAGTCCCCGGGTGCCATGCAGTTAAGAACCCTTCAAACGCTTGATGGTCTTGGGCCTACGGCATCCAACACCGTCGTTCTTGCGGTTCCCATCGATGTATTGGACTTGGTCAGAGCGGCTACAACTAAACTTGCAGAAAAGAAACAAGAATAAGGTAGTATCAAAATTTTTATGAAAAATGAGTATGGAATGGGGTAAGGGATATGAAATTTCCCCCTCCCCTTGTGGGAGGGGTTAGGGGAGGGGAATTTGAAAAAAAGCTTAACAAAAACTGCCAGAGGACTAAGAAATAACGCTACGGAGGCTGAAAAACATCTTTGGTATATGCTGTGTCTCAAAAATCTTGGCGTTAAATTTCGCAGGCAAGCGCTGATAGGCCGTTACATAGGTGATTTTGTATGCTTTGAAAAGCGGTTGGTCATTGAAATTGATGGTGGACAACATGCGGATAGTGAGAATGACAAAATCCGCGATAGATGGCTTAGAGCAGAAGGATTTGAAGTGTTAAGGTTTTGGAATCATGATATGCTGAGGAATCGAGATGGGGTACTAGAAAAGATTACGGAACGATTGAATACCCCCACCCTGACCCTCCCCACAGGGGGGAGGGAATCCATGTTACCAAAACTCTCTGGAAGCATTAAAGATAAGAAAATTTAGATTAAAAATTTTTGACAATACGCAAGAATAAAAAATGGAGGATTTCTATGCCCATAACCAAGAAAATCAAATGGTCCATCGAAGCAGACTTTCTTCAAGGGTGCAATTGCAATTACGGATGCCCGTGTGAATTTGAGGCGCCCCCCACGCTAGGGTATTGTGAAGGTCTGGGCGTCTGGAAGATCCGTAAAGGTCGTTATGGCCAAATGTCTTTAAACGGCTTAGGCTTTGCTTTTTGCGCCAAATGGCCGGCGGCCATTCATCAGGGCAACGGTACTGCCGCGCTTTTCTTCGACGAGCGCGCCACCACCCCGCAACGCGAAGCACTCTGGCAGATTGCCAGCGGCCAGGCTGGCGGGCTGCCCTTCGAGATCATTGCCACCACTTTTAGCAAGGTGTTCGACCCCGTTTATGTGCCGTTTAAATTTCATAACAAAGGCCGCAACAGCTCTGCCCGCGTCGGGGATGCGCTGGCCGTTGCCCTTGAACCCATCAAAAATCCGGTCACCGGTGATGCGGAAAGCATTAAAATCAAGCATGGCACCGGCTTTATCTTTAAAGAAGCCGAATGCGTTTCCGCTAAAGAATGTCGCTCCGCATTCAAGAAAATTCGTTTTTCTTGGCCTGGCAAAGGCGGTTTTATCAGTAAAATTAAATACAGTAATTGAGGGATAGTATGGACAATGTTGCCCAGCGTCGTTTGATCCTTATTAGTCTGGGGGTTCTGGTGGCGGTGGCGTGGGTTGTGATGGTTTACCAGGCCAGACAGATGACTTTAAACAAAAGCGTGTGTTGTTTGGCCGTGGTACATCCCTGGCAGGTGGCTGAAGGTTGGTCGGCGTTGACCATGTGGGTGGTCATGATGGCCGGCATGATGGTGCCTTCCGCCGTGCCCATGGTCTTGATGTTTGCCGCGCTTAATCGTCGGCGGGGGGATGGGTATAACACCGTGGTGTCTACCTGGTTTTTTGTTGGCGGCTACTTGATTGTCTGGGCGGGGTTTAGTGTTCTGGCCACCGCTTTACAATGGTATTTACAGCAGCAGGCCTTGCTTTCTGCGTTCATGGCCAGCGCTCATCCGTGGTTTGGTGGTTTTTTATTGATCCTGGCAGGTGTTTTTCAATGGACGCCGCTCAAGCAGACATGCCTGAGATTCTGCCAGACACCTTTTGGTTTTTTGATGACCGGCTGGCGTCAAGGTAACGGCGGTGCTTTGGTGATGGGCCTTCATCATGGCATGTATTGTGTGGGCTGTTGCTGGGCCCTGATGGGGCTTCTGTTCGTGCTAGGGGTGATGAACCTGTGGTGGATCCTGGCACTAAGTTTTTTTGTCCTCGCTGAGAAAGTAATCCCTCCTCAAATGGCGTTTAGCCGTATGGCTGGATGGGCACTGGTCATCTGGGGTTTGGTGCTGGTGTTTTAGTCCCCATTTGAAATTTATACTCAATGAAGAGATAGGATGGATGTGAATCAAAGAATTCGTTTTGACCGTAATGAATTATCCGGAGCCTTCGGCGATATTGGCACAGATTTTCCTTTAATTGTCGGGATGATCTTAACAGCTGGTTTGGATGCCACCAGTGTGCTGGTGATGTATGGCCTGATGCAAATGGCCACGGGCCTTATTTATCAAAGACCCATGCCGGTGCAGCCATTGAAGGTCGTTGCGATGATTGTCATTACACAAAAACTGACCGGTCCCACCCTCTATGGCGGCGGTTTAGCTATCGCTTTCATTATGTTGTTGCTAACACTCACTCGCTCTTTGGATTGGTTGGCAAGAAGCGTTCCTAAATGTGTGGTGCGTGGTATTCAAGCAGGACTTGGGTTAAATCTGGCCCTATTGGCATTAAAAGATTACGTGGGGCGTGACGGAGTAAACGGATATATTTTAGCGGCTGCTGCGTTTGTGTTAATTTTGTTTTTACTGCCTAATAAAAGATTCCCGGCTGCTTTGGCTGTGATTGGATTGGGTTTAGTCTATGCATTTGTTTTTAAGCTCAATTTATCAGATTTAAAGACAGCGGTTAGTGTTCATCTTCCCAGTCTCTCTATCCCGTCAAGCCATGATATATGGACCGGGTTTTTGTTGTTAGCGATTCCTCAAATTCCTTTGTCTTTAGGGAATTCCATTCTTGCCACCCGTCAGGTGAATGATGATTTATTCCCTCAACGACCGCTCACCATTCGCAAAATCGGTTTTACCTACAGCCTGATGAACTTCATTAGCCCGTTGTTTGGCGGGGTACCGGTGTGCCATGGTTCAGGAGGCATGATGGGCCACTATACTTTTGGGGCGCGTACGGGAGGGTCTTTGTTGATTTATGGAGGGATGTATTTGATTTTAGGGTTATTTTTATCCCAAGGATTCTCAAAAGTCATTAACATTTTTCCCATACCCATTTTAGGGACCATTCTTTTTATTGAAGCGCTTGCTTTGATGATGCTGGTCAAAGATATCAGTGGCAACAAAACTGAGCTGTGGATTGCATGGATGGTGGCGCTGATGTCTTGCGCCTTACCTAATGGGTTTGTTATTGGCTTAGTTGCAGGGATTCTGGTGCATTGGATTCAGTCAAATCGGTCATTAATAAATAATTTTGATTTACATTAGTTTTGTGGTGTTTTTGTGCTACAATTTTTTTGTTTAAGACATTTTAATTTATATCCAAGGCCGTCCCTTCTAGGGACGAGCCTCGTCATTTCCTTCTTAGAAGGAATGAGGAAAAATGACGGGAGGGTATCGTGATCTTACGTCTCTTATTAGGAATGATATTTTTAGCGGTGACCGCCGGCTGTGCTACCACCAGGGTCAAAACCGAACAAGAACAGCTGCAGAGCCGCGTCACAGCGCTCGAGAAGAAGGCGGAAGAGAAAGATTCCGAAATCGTTGATCTTCAGTATCAGGTCAAAGACCTTTCCGGCAAGGTCAGTACAAAAGATACTGCTGATACTTCTGTGGCAGATGATACCGAGGCCTTGGCCGCTTCCAAAACCTCCTCTCATAAAACATCCGCTAATGATATCATCCGTGTCGATGTTAGTGTTAAGAATGTGCAGACAGCCCTGAAAAATGCCGGCGTTTATTCCGGTAAGATTGACGGCAAGGCTGGATCTGCCACCAAAGAAGCGATCATAGAATTCCAGCAAGAGCATCATTTGACCGCTGACGGCGTCCTGGGGCGTAAGACCTGGGGGCTCCTCAAGTCCTACTTGAAAGAATAGGTTTTCTGCACTACAATTAATCCCTTGTGGCCAACCGTTGGATTTTCTTTACCATTCTTTTTGCCGCCTGTATTTTAGGCTCGATCGGTATTTTTATTTTTGCCGTCGGTCTGGAAACCGGCAACCGCATTGTCAATTTTACCATGAAAGCCCTGATTGAACATGCGACGGCGGTGTTGGTCTTATTTGGGATATTTAATATCATCGTGTTTTGCATTTATGTGAAGGTGCGCAAGAATCTTCGACTATGATTAATCTGGATGTTATTTCCGAAGAACAGCTTTTAAAGACGCGTTTGTGCGATTTACCCGTTGCCATCGAAGGCACGTGGCTGCAGGAATGCGTGGGGGAACTTTATCGAGAGCTGGATGCCAAGGGTTTAGTTTTTCATCCGGAATGTTATCTGGCGGACGAATGGCTGACACCCGAGAAAGAGACGGTCATCGGTATTCCTTTTTATCTGGCGCATCCGACGCTCATTAAGCTTGAGCATAAAATGATGCTGGAGGCCGAAGGCGAGAGTAAGGCCTGGTGTATGCAGCTGCTGCGTCATGAGGCCGGCCACGCATTTTCCTATGCCTATGATTTGCACCAACGCCACGACTGGCAAAAGACTTTCGGGTCCTCCGAGGAAGAATACGGCGACACGTATAAATTCAAACCCTACAGTAAAAGTTATGTGCGTCATATCGATGGTTTCTATGCCCAATACCATCCGGATGAGGATTTCGTCGAGACTTTCGCGGTGTGGCTGACGCCGGATTCTAACTGGCAGCAAACTTACCAGGGATGGAAGGCGCTCAAGAAATTGCAGTTGGTGGATGAATTAATGAATACGATCAAGGGCAAGCCCTCTTTGAAGAAAAAGGGCCGTAAGCTCTGGAATCAGAAAAAATTGACTATCACGCTAGAGAAGTATTACCGCCGCAAAAAAGCACATGAACAGG
The DNA here is from genome assembly GCA_016201795.1 of Candidatus Omnitrophota bacterium. Taxonomy (GTDB): domain Bacteria; phylum Omnitrophota; class Gorgyraeia; order Zapsychrales; family Fredricksoniimonadaceae; genus JACQCF01. The sequence continues at coordinate 56,070 of JACQCF010000014.1, forward strand.
AGGACTTTCCCGATTTTTACGACGTGCAGTTAAATAAGATTTTTAAGAGCCTGACTCATGAAGAATGGCTGGCCTTTCGCAAAGAACGGCGCAAGAATAAAAATCTCATGAGCGCCGAGAATCTCATTCGTAAGTACAATAAAAATCTTTTAAATAGTATTGACCGATGCACCGGCGAGCGCAAATATATGATCAGTGATTTGCTCAAGAACATCAGTTTGCGGGCCAGGCAGCTGAATATGATTGTCGCGGATGATTCGATTCATAGCCTGATACAATTGTCGGTGTATGTCACTAGTTTGGTGATGAATTATGTACACACCGGCTGGTATCGGGGGAAAAACAAACGGACATGAAAAGGAAACTCAAAGTCCTCATGCTTTTTTACAGCCCTTATCAGAAACCGCGCGGCTATGATTACAAAGAAGAGTTTGCTGACCCGGATAATATGTACACGGAAAAAGATGTTTGGAAGGCGCTCAAAGATCTGGAGCATGAGGTGAGTTTGCTGGGGGTTTACAATGATATCAGCCCTTTGTTCGAGGAGATTAAAGAAAATAAACCCGATGTGATTTTCAATATGATGGAGGTCTTCAACGACCAGACCCACCTGGAAAAGAATTTAGCCGCGCTTCTTGAGGTTTTAGGTATTCCTTTCACCGGTGCCTCCTCGGGGGTTTTGTATTTGTGTAACAATAAGGCCTTGCATAAAAAGATTTTTAATTATCACCGCATTAAAGTGCCGCGTTTTCATGATTTTGTCCGCGGCAGCCGCGTGTTTGTGCCGGCTAAATTCCGATTGCCCGCCGTGGTGAAGCCTTTATGCGAAGAAGCTTCCCGCGGTATTTCTCAGGCCTCGATGGTGGATACCGCCGAGGCTTTTGTGGAGCGGGTCAAATTCATCCACCAGAACATGGGGATGGATGCCATCGCCGAGGAATATATCGATGGCCGGGAATTGTATGTCACCGCCATGGGGTATAAGCCCATGGTGGTATTTCCCCCGCGGGAGATGGTATTTAAGAACATACCTGAAGAACAACCGCGTATCGCCACTTATAAAGCCAAATGGGACGATAATTACCGTAAACGCTGGGGTATTGATAGCATCGCTGCCCAAAATCTTGATCAGATCATTCGCAAGCATATCGACGATGTTTGCCGGCGCGCCTATCGGGCCTTGGATGCCAGAAGCTATTTGCGTTTTGACCTGCGTCTGACAGAAGGCGGCGAGGTTTATATCATTGAGCCTAATGCCAATCCCTGCATTGCCCGCATTGACGAAATGGCCCAGGCCGCGCATTTGGCCGGTGTCAGCTATCCAGAATTGATTCAACGGGTTCTGGAACAGGCCATTACCCTTAATCAGCAGGCCCGTTTAACCAAGAAAGCTAAATCATGAAACTGACACACCCTTTAGTGGCCTTGGATCTGGAAACCACCGGTACCTGGATTGAAAAGGACCGCATTATTGAAATCGCCCTTATTAAAGTTCATCCCGACGGGAAAAAAGAGAACTTTGCCACCAAAGTCAATCCAGCCATGCCTATTCCCGCGCGGGTAACGGAAATAACCGGTATTAGCAATGCCGACGTCAAAGACGCGCCCGCCTTCGGCAATATTGCGGGAAAGGTATTGCAATTTATCGGTGAGGCGGATTTGGGTGGTTTTAACATTGAGCGTTTTGACCTGCCTTTATTAGCCCGAGAATTCGCCGACGCGGGTTTGAAATTTGATTACAGCCAGCACACTATTTATGACGCGCAGAAAATTTATCATCTCCACGAGAGGCGGGATTTGTTTGCCGCTTTTGCTTTTTATTGCCACCAGGAACTTAAAAGTGCCCATTCGGCGCTGGTGGATGCGCAGGCTGCTTTAAGCATCCTGGAGGAACAGGTCAAACGTTATGGCCAGGGAAAAGAACACGCGCAAGTGCTTAAAGCTTTTGATTATGAACCCAATAATGAGTTTTTCGATGGGGACCGTAAATTTCGATGGTGGAACGGGGATTTGTATATGACCTTTGGCAAATACGCCAGGAAAGAGCCGCTCAAGGTCATTGCCAAAAAGGATCCGCATTATTTGCAATGGATTCTGGAGAAGGATTTCAGCGACGACGTTAAAGCGATGATTCAGGGCGTTTTAGGTGGTCGGTATCCCAAACAAGACCCGCCATAGGCGGGTCAAGAGGCTTGTTAAAGCAGAAACACCTATGATTAATCAAAACAAAACTCGGTGGTTCATGCTGGCGCTGGTAGCGGCAGGGGTGACCATGTTTTTTTTGAGTTTGAAACAAAATAATCAGCCCTCCAATAAAGTGGCCCTGCAGGAGGTCGTTCAAGACCCTGTGCCTTCACCGGCGATTGTCACCAGCCCCGAAGGCGGCCAGGAGACTGGTTTTGCCGTGCAGGTCTATTCATTTGGGGATAAGAACAGGGCACAGGCAGCTTTAACCAATCTTAAAAACAATGGTTACAAGGCTTATTTGGTCATCAGCGATTTGGGACCCAAAGGGATATGGTATCGGGTGCGCATCGGTGGTTTGCAAAATGAACTCCAGGCCAGGGCCATGCTCAATGAGGTGCGTAAAATTTATCATAGCGGCTTTATCGTCAAACCTAAAAAGTAATACTTCACAGTCGACGACAATGGTAAGGCCAAGTCCTATAAAAACAAGTTGCTAGCCTTTGTCGATTCAGATAGAATAGCGCGTTATGAAAATTCTTGTAGTCGATGACTCTGCTCTCGATCGCAAACTTTTAGTCCGCACTTTGATGAAAGCGGAAGTTAAGCAAGAAATTCTTGAGGCCGAAGACGGCGACCAGGCGCTGCAGGTCATGGCTAATAGCTATCAAGATATCAGTGTTGTGCTTCTGGACTGGCAGATGCCTAAGATGTCCGGTCTTCAGCTGATGGCCGGAATGATTAAAATTCCGGTTTTGTCGTCGATTCCTATTATTATGGTGACGGCCTCGGGTTCAGAGGATAATAAAAAAATGGCCAGAGAAGTCAATCCCCATCTGGCGGGTTATATTGTTAAGCCTTATAAACCGCAGGAACTTTTGGAAGCCATGAGGCCCTATTTAAAATAATCTAAAACATGGCCGACGCTAAATCTAACGCAGAACTTTTGACCATGGCGCGGGCTTTATCCATGGCGGTGAAAAAAGTGTTCTTTGAGAAATCCGAAACCAGGTTTTCCGGTGAGCCGATCATTGAAGAGAAGAGGATTACCCAGTTTGTCAACCGCATGCGTGTGGATGCCATGGAAAAGTTCAATGTCACGACTTTTTTGTCAGCGGTCCACTATTATAAGGATACCGCGGCTCTGGAGAAAAACGATCCGGTGGGTTTGATCGTGGTCTATATCGAGCGTACCTTTGTTCCCGAGATGCTGCGGCTTTTAAGATATCCTTACATCGATTATGATCATGACGATGAGGTCTTGGATGGCGCAGGAGCGATCGCCAATTTGATTGCCGGATATTTCAAGAAAGAGTTAAGTCGTCTGGGGTATATCGATCTGGAAATGTCGCATTTTAAAAGCGCCATCAACAGTGTTTTAGACGGCATTGAGTATTGTAAAGGTCAGACGCACAAATATGAACTCAGCTTTAGCATCGAGGATCAAAAGAGATTAGCGGTGGAAATGGTCATGGGCCCTTTGCCTAAAATGAGCGGGGATGAGTAGTATTTAAGCCTGCCTGCCGGCAGGCAGAAAGAACAATATGTCTAAAAGAATTTTGGTGGTCGATGATGATCCTACTTTAATTAAAGTGATTCAGCCGTTTTTGGAATCCCACGGTTTTGCAGTGACCGTGGCCTGTGACGGTGATCAGGGCATTGAAGAGGTGAAAAAGAATCAGCCGGATTTGATTGTTTTAGACGTGCGGATGCCCAAAATGAACGGCTACATTTTTATTTTAGAATTAAAAAAAATCGTTAACATCAAAGCCATTCCCATTATTGTTCTCACCGCCAAAGAAGGGATGGCGGAGATTTTTAAAGTGGAAGGTGTTAAAGAATATGTCACCAAACCGTTTAAACCGGAAGCGCTTTTGACCGCCATTGAAAAATATATTGCACCTGTCTAAAGTCTGCCGTTCGTGTCCCCATAGAAAGGTTAAAGGTTAATTCTAATGAATAGTTTTGATTTAAAATTTTTAGGGATTGAAAGTAAAGAACTGTATTATAACCTGTCTTTCGACGAGCTTTTTCGTCATGAGACCTCTATCGGCCTAGAGGGCTATGAACGGGCCGTGGTGACCACCCTGGGGGCCGTGTCGGTGGATACCGGCAAATTCACCGGCCGTTCTCCCAAAGATAAATACATTGTCATGGATGACCAAACCAAAGAGACCCTCTGGTGGGCCAATGGCCTGCCCAGCGGTTCGGATAATAAACCTATTTCTAAGGAAGCGTGGGCGCATCTCAAGGACCTTTCGGTAAAACAATTAAATGGTCAAAAGCTTTATGTCATGGACGGTTTCTGTGGGGCCAACAAAGACACCCGTCTTTGTGTGCGCTTGGTCACGGAAGTTGCCTGGATGGCGCATTTTTTTAAGAATATGTTCATCCGTCCGACGCAGGAAGAGTTGAAAACGTTTAAACCTGATTGGACGATTCTCAACGCCTGCAAAACCACCTGTCAGGATTATCAACAATGGGGTTTGCGTTCGGAAGTCTTTGTGGCCTTTAATATCAGCGAGCGTATGACGGTCATCGGTGGTACCTGGTACGGCGGAGAAATCAAGAAGGGTATTTTTTCGATTATGAATTATTTTTTACCGCTTAAAGGCATCGGTGCCTTTCACTGCTCGGCCAATCAGGGTCGCAAGGGCGATGCCGCCCTGTTTTTCGGTTTATCCGGCACCGGCAAAACCACTTTATCCACGGATCCCAAGCGCGCCCTTATCGGCGACGATGAGCATGGCTGGGACAAGGAGGGCATTTTTAATTTTGAAGGTGGCTGTTACGCCAAATGCATCGGTCTGACCCCCGAGCGTGAACCTGAGATTTTTCGTGCTATCCGCCGTGATGCCTTGTTGGAAAATTGTGAGGTGGACGCTAAGGGCCGTATTGATTTTGCTTCCAAGAAAAAGACTGAGAATACCCGAGTGTCTTATCCCATAAACTTTATTGAAAATATCGTCAAACCTGTTTCCAAGGGCGCACACCCCTCGACGATCATCTTTTTAGCTTGCGATGCCTATGGCGTTTTGCCGCCGGTGGCCAAGCTGACCAAGGAGCAGGCGATGTACCATTATTTAAGTGGTTATACCGCGAAAGTCGCCGGCACGGAGCTTGGGGTTAAAGAGCCGACGGCGACCTTCTCGGCGTGTTTTGGCAAAGCCTTTTTGATGGTGCATCCGACCAAATATGCCGAAATCCTGGCGAAAAAAATGCAAGAGCACAAATCTTCGGTATATCTGATCAATACCGGTTGGATTGCCGGGCCGTATGGGGTGGGTTATCGCATGCCTCTCAAAGATAATCGCCTTAGCATCGATGCGATTTTAGACGGCAGTTTAGACAACAGCGAGTTTGAAACCCTGGCTGTTTTTAATTTGCAAATTCCTAAAGCGGTCAAGGGTGTGGATCCGAAAATTTTCAATCCTCGTAATTTATGGGCGGATAAAAACGCTTACGATCAAGCAGCCCGCAAATTGGCCGGGATGTTTATTGAGAATTTCAAACTCTTTACCGACACGCCGCAGGGGAAAGCTTTGGTGGCGGCTGGTCCGCAAATAGAAGCCTTGCAAATAAGAGAGGCCTTATGAACCACGCTATTTTATTGATTTCCTGTCCTGACAGCAAAGGCATCACCGCGGCCGTCACCGGGTTTATCGCCACCAACAGCGGGAATATTATCCACGCGGATCAGCATATTGACGAACAAAGCAATACATTTTTTATGCGCATTGAGTGGTCGCTTAAGGGTTTTCATATCAAGCGTGAGAACATCGTGGAAGTATTCGGGCCGATTGCTCAAAAATTTCATATGATCTGGCAGTTACATTTTACGGATCAAAAGATGCGTACGGCGATTTTTGTCAGCAAACACTTGCATTGTCTTTATGATTTGCTTTATCGCTACAGAGCCGGCCAATTGGCCTGTGAAATGGTGGTGATTATCAGTAATCACCCCGATGCTCAAAACCTCGCGAAAGATTTTAAAATCAAGTTCCATGAATTTGCGGTTCTTAAGGAGAACAAGTCTGAACAAGAGAAAAAACAGATGGAAATTCTAAAGCAGGAGAACATCGATGTGGTTGTTTTAGCCCGTTATCATCAAATCCTCACACCGGCTTTTGTCAACGCGTATAAAAATCGGATTATCAACATTCATCATTCGTTCCTGCCGGCTTTTGCCGGTCAAAATCCTTATCTGCAAGCTTACCAGAGGGGTGTGAAGCTTATCGGGGCCACCAGCCATTATGTGACCCAAGCCCTGGACGAGGGGCCGATTATCGAACAGGATACCGTGCGTATCAGCCACCGGGATGCGCTGGAAGACTTGGTACGCAAAGGTGAAGACCTCGAGAAGGTCGTCTTGAGTCGTGCCGTGCGCTGGCATTTAGAAAAGAAAATTTTGTGTTACGCCAACAAGACGGTGGTGTTTGATTAAGCAAGCTGATTTGACAAAGATTAAAAATATGTTATAGTTGATACAGTTATGCGTAAAACAGTCAAAATCATCGCAGCAGTTTTTGTCGGTTTGATTTTCCTAGCCAGTGTGGCGTTATGCTCCTGTGCGGTTAAATCAGCGCATGTCTTTGGGAAAAAGATCTCCTGCTCTGATTGCGCTTCCAAAGCCCAGCCAACACCCCTCAGTCATGAATGTTGTTTGACCAAAACCATTCCTATGGATGCGGCTAAAAACTTAGTTGTGTCCATGCCTTTGTTTTCGTGGTGGCCAGTGGTGATGGCCAGCCTTCTCTATATTGTACCCCGTCCACATATTGCTTTTAGAACCGCCTATCTCAACGGCCCGCCAGGACTGGTTTCTCTAGTTCCTCTGTATATCCAATCCCGCAGTCTGCGCATTTAACGCTTCCCAATAATGCCATTGCGAGTCCCGACGATTGTATCGGGGCGAAGCAATCTTTTAATTTAGAAAGATTGCTTCAGTCGCTACGCTCCTTCGCAATGACACCAGTGAAACTTTAATAAGTTAATGGAGGCGCTATGAAAAGAATCATTCTTATATTAACCTTAGTTTTATGTTCAACAATCAATGGGTGGGCTAAAGATATTTACTATTGTCCCATGCATCCGTTTTATACCAGTGATAAGCCAGGCACTTGTCCCATCTGCTACATGAATTTGGTTAAAAAAAGAGGAGACCCCCGTGCGGAAGCTGCATTGATGGCACGTGAGGCCGCTGCTCACAGAAATGATGTGGCCGGTTACACACCGGTTCGCATTGATAACAGGCAAATGCAGTTGATGGGAGTCAGGACAACAGTGGTGCGCAAGCAAGTTTTGGTCAAGACCGTTAGGACTTTCGGCTATATTTCCACCCATCACCAGTTGTATGAACTGCAGGATGAATATATCCGGGCTTATTTGGATTTTACGCTGGCCTTTCGTGATTACCGTCGAGCCGAACATATACGCCGCAGTTGGGAAACCCACCGCGAATTACAACTTAAACTGCACGAGGCTGAAGATAAACTGCTGCGTTTAGGCTTTGGCCCTTATCAAATTGAGGAGCTGCAAAAGATTTCATGGAAAACCCCCTGGGTTCAGCCGCCATTACTGTTTTTTAAAGAAGGTAATGTGGTCAGTTATTGGGTGGTGGCGCAGATTTTTGAACAGGACATGGGGTTTGTGGAAGCCGGTCAAAAGGTACAAATAGAGATCCCTGCTTATGGAGAAAAGACCAAGGGTATTATCCGTTCGGTGGGGGGCATCTTGGATCAGCAGACCAGAACAGTTAATGCGCTCATTGAGTTGGATGGTTACAAAGGAGAATTAGCTGGAAATATGTTGGTGAACGTCAGCATTGCCATTGAGCTGAATGAAGACCTTATTGTCCCGCAAGAGGCGGTGATGGATACGGGATTAAGGAAAATTGTGTTTGTACAGACCCGGCCGGGTGTTTTTGAGCCGAGAGAAATTCAGGTGCTGGCTTTAGGCGATAACGGCTGGGCCGTTAAATCCGGATTAAAAGAAGGCCAGAAGGTCGTGGTCGATGGCAATTTCCTCATGGACTCCGAAAGCCGTTTGCAAGCAACCTTGGAAAACCAGTCGGGGGGTGATGACCATGATTGACAAGCTCATTGAGTTTTCCGCGCGCAATAAATATCTGGTTATTCTGGTGGTCATGGTCTCTCTGGCAGCGGCTATTTGGTCGATGAGAAATATTCCCCTCGATGCCATCCCTGACCTTTCCGATACGCAGGTCATTATTTATTCCCGCTGGGACCGCAGCCCCGATATTATCGAGGACCAGGTGACCTATCCGATTGTCTCAACCCTTTTAGGCGTACCTGGTGTTAAAGCCGTACGCGGTTTTTCCGATTTCGGTTTTTCCTACGTCTATGTTATTTTTAAAGACGGCACGGATATTTATTGGGCCAGAAGCCGCGTGCTGGAATATTTAAGCAAAATTATTCCGCGCTTGCCCGAGGGGGTGAGAAGCGAATTAGGGCCGGATGCCACCGGCGTGGGCTGGGTCTTTCAATACGCGCTCGTCGATAAAGGCGGCAAACATAATTTACAGGAGCTGCGCAGTTTTCAGGATTGGTATTTGCGTTATTATCTGCAAAGCGTGCCCGGGGTGGCGGAGGTGGCCCCTATCGGCGGTTTTGTCAAACAATATCAAATCACCGTTGATCCCAATAAACTTTTAGCCTATAACCTGCCTATCACCAAAGTGGTCGAATCCGTACGCCACGGCAATGAGGAGTCCGGGGGAAGATTGCTGGAATTTTCCGGTGCCGAATACATGGTGCGCGGCCACGGGTTGGTTAAATCAGTGAAAGATTTAGAAAATATCGTGGTAGCGGCAGATGTGAATGGCACACCCATTTTGCTTAAAAACGTCGCGCATGTGGCTATTGGCCCGGACATCCGTCGTGGCCTGGCAGATTTAGATGGCCAGGGCGATGCCGTGGGCGGTACCATCGTCATGCGCTTCGGCGAAAACGCGCTCAATGTTATCCAGGCGGTTAAAGCCAAATTAAAAGAAATCGAGCCGTCTTTGCCCGAGGGCGTTAAGGTGGAGGTTACCTATGACCGCTCCGAACTCATTTTACGGGCGATTGATCATTTGAAGCATCAGCTCATCGAAGAAATGATTGTGGTTAGTTTGGTGATTTTGCTTTTCTTGTGGCATTTTCCTTCGGCATTTATCCCTATTATTACTATTCCCATTGCGGTGCTGCTGTCATTTATTCCGCTGCTGGGACTCAAAGTAACCTCCAACATCATGTCGCTGTCGGGCATTGCTATCTCCATTGGTGTTCTGGTTGATGGAGCTATTGTCCAGATGGAGAACGTCTATAAGCATTTGGAGTACTGGCACAAGGGACAGCGCCAGGAACATTACAGGGACGTGGTATTAAGGGCGCTCAAAGAGGTTGGCCCGTCGGTATTCTTCTCCTTGCTGGTGATTGCGGTTTCATTTTTGCCGATTTTTACGCTGGTTGATCAGGAGGGCCGTTTATTTAAACCCTTGGCCTTCTCCAAAACTTTTGTCATGGCCATTGCCGCGGTTTTGGTGGTGACATTTAATCCGGCCATACGCATGCTGTTTTTACGCGTTCATCCTTTTAAATCCAAAATTGCTAATATGTTTCTGGTGGGCAAATATTATCCCGAAGAACAGCATCCGGTCAGCCGCGTACTGTTTCGCTGGTATGAACCGGTGTGTCGCTGGGTACTCAAGCACCCTAAACAAGTCTTACTGGGGGCTCTGATTGCGATGTTCACGACGGTTCCTGCCTATTTAAAACTTGGCTCTGAGTTTATGCCTCCCTTGTGGGAAGGGGATATTCTTTATATGCCCATCACCATGCCGGGGATTTCCATCACGCAGGCCCAAAAACTTTTGCAGACGCAGGATCGCATTTTGAAAAGTTTTCCTCAGGTGGAAAGGGTTTGGGGCAAAGCCGGGCGCATGGAGAGCTCAACGGACCCGGCGCCTTTGTCCATGATGGAGACCACGGTGCTTTTAAAGCCGCCGTCTAAGTGGCCTAAGGCCATTTCCCACGAAGAGCTGATTAACCAGATGGATGCGGCGCTGAAAATTCCAGGGACCACCAATGCCTGGACCATGCCTATCAAAAACCGCATTGATATGCTCTCGACGGGGATCAGAACTCCTATTGGTATCAAAGTACTTGGTGCCGACCTTAATCAGATTGAACATGTTGGAATTCAGTTGGAATCCATTTTAAAAGATGTGCGCGGTACGCGCAGTGTTTATGCCGAGCGTGTTTCCGGCGGGTATTTTTTGGATTTTGACCTCAAGCGCGAAGCCCTGGCCCGTTATGGCTTATCCATCGATGATGCCCAGATGACGATTGCCTCGGCCATCGGAGGTGAAAATATCACCACCACCATCGAAGGACGCGAGCGTTATGGGGTCAATGTTCGTTATCCTAGGGAACTCAGGGACAATGTGGAAAAATTAAACAGGGTTTTTGTGGCTACGCCGTCGGGTATGCAAGTTCCTTTAGGTCAAATCGCGGATATTGTAATGCGCACCGGCCCCTCCATGATCCGTGATGAAAATGGTTTGATGTCCGGTTATGTGTATGTGGATGTAGCCGGGCGGGATATAGGTACTTATGTCGAGGAAGCCAGGGCGAAAGTGGCTTCCCAGCTCAAATTACCGCAAGGCTATAATTTGATCTGGAGCGGCCAGTATGAAAATATGCTGCGTGTCAGGGAGAGATTAAAAGTGGTTATACCGTTGACGGTTTTTATTATCGCTTTGCTTTTGTATATGAACACTAAGTCCGTCGTGCCAACAGCTATTGTGCTGTTGTCCGTGCCGTTTTCTCTTATCGGGGCGGTGTGGCTGTTGTGGATTTTAGGTTATAACATCTCGATTGCCGTCTGGGTGGGGATGATCGCGCTCATGGGTCTGGATGCGGAAACCGGTGTTTTGCTGCTTTTGTTTATGGAATTAGCTTATAAGGATATGTTGCAGCGAGGGCAAATGAAAACGCGGGAGGATTTAAAGGCGGCCATCATTCAAGGGTCGGTGCGCCGTCTGCGGCCTAAGCTCATGACAGTGATGGCCGCATTCATAGGGCTTTTGCCGATTATGTTCTCGGCTGGCACGGGGGCGGATGTGATGAAACGCATCGCGGCCCCCATGGTCGGCGGGCTGATTAGCTCATTTATCATAGGGCTTCTGGTTTACCCGGCGATTTATTATTTGTGGAAAGTCAAAGGACTTTTAAAGAATAAACATGTCACAGAAAGGGGAAGTGTATGAAAACTAACATTATCATCATTGCAGCTCTTATTGGCCTTTTGTTGGGGTTTGTTTTGGTTTCTGGAGGACGGTATTGTTGCAGACTCAATCAGAACAGGCCAGCCCAGGCTTATATCCCGGTCGCCCAGGCAGATGCTCAAGCGAGCCAATCGGTGGAAGTGGGTAATACCATTTGTCCGATCAGCGGCAATTCGATTTATGCCATGGGAGGTCCTCTTAAGTACGAGTATAAGGGGAAGATTTACAATTTATGCTGCGGGGGCTGCATCAGGCGTTTTGAAAGCGACCCTGAAAGATACAGCAAGATTGCCGAGGATGAAGCGAAAGGGCAAGCCCAATAAAATTACTCAAACAGGGAGGTATGAAATGAAAAATCAAGCATGGATGATGGCCGTTTGCATGAGCACTTGCTGTCTGCTGCCGGTATTATTGGTTTCTGTGGCGCCCGCCGTGGGATTAAATAAACAGAGCATGTTTTTTATTTTTATAGTGGTTATGTTTTTGTGTTGCTTTATGATGATACGTAGAGGGGACAGTTGCTGTGATCAACATAAAGATGAGGATCAAAAAAACAAACCGAACTAAAACTTCAAGGGAAACCTGTTGATGAAGAAGCACCGAGTTGTCTTAATACTATTTGTATTTGGATTAGTTATTTTTTTTCCCTTAAGAAGCCAAACAACGATGGCGGAAGAAACGGCTCCAGTACAGTCTACCTTGACCGAAGAGGAGGCTGTCAGGAATGCGATACGAAATAATTATGACTTACGGCTGGCAAAAGTAAGCGTTGAGTTGGCGAAAGCTCAACTCGTACAAGCAGGCTTATGGCCTAACCCGGAGGGTGAATTCTCTATCCGTAGTGATAAATATTACGCGAATGAAGGCGAGGGTGGTTATGAATATGGCCTCAATCAACCTATTCCGATAAGCGGCAGGTTATTCTCTCAAAAGAGGGTTGCCGAATTTGGCATTAAACGCGCCGAATGGCAATTGAACGACGTGAAAAGACAGGTTGTTGCAGAGGTAAAAAAAATATTCTATCAGGTCACCACACTTCAGGAAAAAGAAAAAATTTTAAGCTTTTTAGTTAAAACAAATCAGGATCTCCTTGAATCGGTGAAGGCAAGATTAAGTCAGGCCGAGGTTTCCAATGTTGACATCAGTTTAGCTCGTGGCGAACTTTTAATGGTGAGCCAGGAGCTTGCAGAAGTAAAAGCGCGTCTTTATGAATCGCGGGTCAATCTTAACAGGCTTATGGGACAGGGCTTAAACTATTCCTTCGCCACAGTATCTGAACCGTTAGCATTTCCATCCATTGATTTAGAAACAGCTACTCAAAATTCTTTAGAAAATCGCCCTGACCTGAAAGCAAAGGAATTGGAAGAGAAAATGGGCAGCGCTGCTCTAACCCTGGCCAAGGCCATGCAGATACCTGACATTACGATAGGTGTTTTTTATCAAAGTGACAGGAATCGATTCGATGTGAACGATCAATTGATAAGCGATAACAGTCGTTTCATCGGGGCCAAAGTGTCAATACCCCTGCCGCTTTTTAACCGGAACCAAGGTGAGATCGCTAAGACCGCAGCCGAGAAAAAAGGTGCGGGTATTCAATATGAAGCCCTCAAGACACAGGTTGCTAAAGAAGTAGCGCAAGCGTATATCCGGTTAGCGGCGTCCAAAGAAATCATTGATTCCTATAGTAACGGAGTCAAGGAAGATGTGGAGAAATCAGTCAAATTAATGCAAAACGCTTATCTTCAAGGACAGGTGAGTGTATTTGATGTGGTTCAAACTCAGAGTAAATTTAACAGTATCGAAAAAGCTTATTTGGATGCCAGTCAAAACGCTAGAGAAGCGATCATCAACCTTGAGTCTGCGATTGGAGCGAGTTTAAAGAATGAAAAAATGGAGGAAGGAGCCCCGAAAGGAAAGAATCCATGAAAATTCGAACAACAATTTTTACTTGTTTGGCAGCGATCGCCACAGTGATGTTATGTTTAGCCATACCGCAGCGATTATTTGCCCACGGCGCGGCCATCGAGACGGGCGGCGGGGGCGGTGGTGGGCCTGTAAAACTGACCAAGGAACAGCAAGCCGCCATCGGCTTGAAGACCGCGAAGGCCGAACTGGGTACTATTGATTCCGTCTTGGTGCTTAACGGCAAGGTGAAACTCGATCCAAATCTCCACATGCACGTCAGCACGCGTATTGAAGGCCGAGTTGAGAAACTTTACGCCAAGGTGGGTGATAGGGTAGAAAAAGGGCAGAAGCTCGTGGAAATCCAGTCACGCCAGATTGGTGACCCACCTCCTGTAGTCACCATCGAGGCGATGGTCAATGGTATCATTAATGAACGCAGTATCACCCTCGGAGAAGCGGTTGAGCCTAACAAAGAGTTGTTTCATATCATTGATTTGTCTGAGGTCATCGTTGAAGCCGAGGTGTATGAAGAAGACATCGGCAAGGTGAAACTCGACCAATCCGTACGCATTCACGTCCCGGGATACCCCGCTGATGCCTTCGAGGGAAAAATCACGTTTGTCGGCTTGGAACTCGATCCTGAGAAACGTACGTTGCCCATCTGGATTTCAGTCAAGAATCCCGATTGGAAACTCCGGCCTGACATGTTTGCCAAAACCGCTGTTGTCCTCACTCACAACGAAGGTATTCTTTCCGTGCCGAAGGACGCGCTCATGGAGGAGGGCGGTGAGAAATTTGTGTTCGTACAGGTAGGCGACACGTTTAATCGCGTGGACGTGCAGGCGGGTGTTGAAGACGACCGCTTCGTTGAGATCAAAGATGGCCTCGTGCCCGACGATGTGGTCGTCACCGATGGCAAACGCGAGGTGTACACCAGTTGGTTGATGGGTGGAAAAAAGCCCGCTACCGACAAGGACTAGCCATCGAGAGCTGAAAGGAAGGTTATGTTTGACAAACTGATCCTTTGGTCATTGAAGAACCGCCTGCTCGTTGTTGTTGGGCTGGTCGTGTTCCTGGTTATATCTACATTCACGACGATGCACATGCCCGTGGACGTGTTTCCCGAGTTTGCACCGCCACAGGTCGTCGTGCAAACCGAGTCGCCGGGACTTGCGCCCGAAGACGTTGAGTCGTTAATTACATTTCCTGTCGAGAGCGCCGTCAACGGCACACCCGGCGTGGACAAAGTGCGTTCGCAATCCTCAGTCGGACTTTCAACCGTCATCATCGTGTTTGGCTGGGGAACAGACGTGTATGTGGCCAGACAGTTAGTCAACGAACGTATCCAGTCGGTGCGCGACCGTTTCCCCGCCGGTACGCAAGCACCCGTAATGTTGCCGATCACATCGGCGGTTGGTTGGATGATCAAATACAGTCTTGAAAGCGACACACGCTCGCTGATGGACTTGCGCACAATTTCCGACTGGCAAATCCGACCGCGTATTCTAGCACTTGGCGGCGTTGCCTCAGTCGTGAGCATCGGTGGCGAAGTGAAGCAGTATCAGGTTCTTCTCGATCCTGACCGTATGAGCGCCTATCACGTTAGTGTTGCCGAAGTGCAGGAGGCGCTGGCTAAAGCCAACGTAAATGTCCCCGGTGCGTTTCTGCAATCGCCAGGACAGGAATACATCGTCACCGGTACGGCACGCATTCAATCGCTTGATGACTTACGGGACACAATTATTAAATATGAGAAAGGTACACCGATTTTTGTCCGCAACGTCGCCGAAGTAAAATTTGGCCCGCAGCTTAAGCGCGGCGACGGTGCCCTCAACCTTAAGAACGCCGTCATCGGTACGATCTCGAAAGCCTATGGCGCAGATACACTCGCCACGACTTACAAAGCCGAGGCGGCATTGCGCGATATTCAAAAGCAGTTACCGCCGGACGTGAAACTGAATATGCAGGTCTTCCGCCAGGCGGACTTCATTGAAGGTTCAATCCGTAATCTCAACCGAGCGCTCCTTGAAGGCGGCATCATCGTGACGCTCATCCTGTTCATCTTCCTGATGAACATCCGCGCGTCGTTCATCAGTTTTATTTCGATGCCCGCGTCTTTGTTGGCTGGCGTGATGGTGCTGAAATGGTTTGGCGTGAGTCTCAACTCGATGACCATCGGCGGCTTGGCCATCGCTATCGGTGAGGTTGTGGACAACGCCATCATCGGCGTGGAAAATTGTTTTCGCCGACTCCGCTTGAACCGCGAGTCGTCCGCGCCGCGTCCGTCATTCGACATTGTGTTCGAGGCGACGAGCGAAATTATGAACTCGGTCGTCTATGCCACTTGTATCGTGGCGATTGTATTTCTACCTATCTTTTTTCTTCCCGGTTTGGAAGGACGTATTTTTGCTCCGTTGGGAATTACCTATCTCGGCGCGTTGATTTGTTCGCTGGTGGTGGCGGTGACCGTCACACCTGCGCTTTGCTACCTGCTTATCGGCAACACGAAGAAGGAACTGCGCGAAAGTTTCGTTGCGCATTGGCTGAAGAAATACTATGAGCGATTACTGCATTTCACGCTGCGCCACGTGTGGCCCATCGTCATTACGGCGTTGGTTCTCGTCGGCGTGGTCATGGCGTTGATTCCGTTCCTCGGGCGTTCGTTCATGCCTGAGTTTCACGAGGGGAATTTCATCGTTGTACAAAGCACGTTGCCAGGCACATCGCTCGATGAATCCATGCGGCTTGGGCTTCTCGTGCGTCAGAAGCTTCTCAAATATCCGCAGGTCGTCTTGATTTCACAGCGCGCGGGCCGCAGTGAACTCGATGAGGACGCTCAGCCGCCGAATTTCAGCGAGTTCGACGTAAAACTCGATTACGACCGTGACAGGAATATGCCACCCGAAGAGTTGTTACGCCGCATTCGGGCTGACCTTTCGAAAATTCCCGGTGCGGTTTACAACATTGGCCAGTTTATCTCGCACCGATTCGACGAAGTACTCTCAGGTGTACGTGCGCAAGTTGCCATCAAGATTTATGGCGACGACCTAGCGAAGCTGCGGCAAATCGGCTGGCAGGTGCAACAAATTCTGCAAACCGTGAAGGGCGTTGAAGACCTCGCGTTGGAGCAGCAGATCAATGTACCGCAGCTTATCATCCGTGTAAATCGTGAAAAGGCCAGCCGCTATGGAATTAAAACGGGCGAGTTGGCCGAGACGGTTGAGACGTTGCTTAACGGTATTACCGTCTCACAAGTGCTAGAAGGACAGAAATCGTTTGATCTGTATTTGCGTTTGCAGGATTCGGCGCGCAACGACGCGAATTCCATCCGTAACATCCTCGTGGACGCGCCCGCGCTCGCCAAGAGCGGCGACGTGAAAGTCCCGCTGCGACAAGTCGCGCGGGTTGAGTTTGAACAGAAACCCTACTTCATCAACCGCGAAGACGTGCAACGGCGCATTGTCGTCTCCTGCAATGTTGCGGGGCGCGACCTCAACAGCCTGATTGTTGAGGCGCAGAAGAAAATCAACGAGCAAGTCACGCCAAAACTGCCGGGTGGCTATTTCATCCAATACGGTGGCCAGTTCGAGAGCCAGCAGGAAGCGCAGCGGATTTTGATGCTCTTTGGTATCGGCGCGGTGGTTGGTATTTTCCTAATGCTGTACCAGGCATTCGGTACAACGCGCGAGGCGTTGCTGGTGATGCTAAATCTGCCACTGGCGCTCATCGGCGGCGTGATTGCCGTTTTCTTGGCGGGCCGCGACTTAAGCGTACCGGCGATGATCGGGTTTATCAGCTTGTTTGGGATTGCCTCGCGCAACGGCGTCATTTTGGTCAGCCACTACAACCAGCTTCGCAAGGAAGGAAAATCACTGCGCGAGACGGTCGTGGAAGGCTCGCTCGACCGACTAAACCCCGTGCTGATGACTGCCGCGACCGCCGCATTAGGCCTTGTGCCATTGCTGTGGGGCGATCCAACGGGCAAGGAATTAGAGCGCCCCTTGGCGCACGTAATTCTCGGCGGTCTGTTCACCTCGACGTTTCTCAACATGGTCGTGATCCCGACTTTGTACAACAAGATTGAAGAGATTCGTCAGAAGCGGACCCAAAACAAAACCAACCCTCCAAAGGAGAATTAGTATGAAAACAAAATGGGTCGTCATCGTATTATTAAGTGTGGTGTTTGGCGTTGTTCGGTTCGCGTCGGCAGCCGAAGAACATGAACATAAAGAAGGTGAAGCGAAAATCCCCGCCACCATTAGCGGTATCTGGGCCGAGGTGAAGGAACACGAAGAACAACTCGGCAAAATCATCGCGGACAAAAAGCTCGACAAGGTGCATGAGGTTGCCTTCGAGATCCGCGATTTGGTCAACGCCCTGCCAGACAAATCCATGGATCTGCTCGATGACAAACTGGCCAAGGTCAAGTCCAACGTCAAGTATGTGGCGGATATCGCCAAGCGTCTTGACGAATCCGGCGACGCCGGCGATCAAGTCGTCACGGAAGCTAATTTCAAGAAGTTGCAGGACTTCTTGAAGACCATTGAAGCTCAATACCTGCCCGAGAAACTCAAGTACGAAGAAAAGAACGAACACAAAGAATAGCTGCAATAAAAAGGATAAAACCCATGATATATAAAGATCCTGTCTGTGGCATGAATGTTGATTCAGCATCAGGTATTCATGCTCATGTGCATGGACAGGATTTTTATTTTTGCTGCCAACATTGTAAAGAGAAATTTCTGCGACAAAACAAATCTTCTACGCCAATATCTGCTCAACATGCACCCGTGCTTAAGTTTCATGAAACTTACGGGTGCCCTATGCATCCGGAAATCCATCAGAACCATCCTGGTGATTGTCCCCAATGCGGGATGCCGCTGGAGTCTTTATCCATCAATGGTGATGAGGATCATGAAAAGAAACTGCTAAAAATTTTGAGCAGGAAGTTTTGGCTGGGACTTGTTCTAACGTTGCCGGTTTTAGTATTGGCGATGACAGAATTGTTGCCTTGGATGCAACTGGCTCTGGCAACAGCCGTGGTTTTGTTCAGTGGAGGTTTTTTGTTCACAAAAGCCTGGCAGTCACTGGTAAATAAATCTTTGAATATGTTCACGCTGATTGCCTTGGGGGTTGGCGTGGCGTATGTCGATAGCCTTATCGCTGTTATGTTCCCGGATATCTTTCCATCGTCGATGAAAGCCAGAGGACAAGTCAATTTGTATTTTGAGGCGGCTTGTGTGATTACGGTACTGGTGGTCTTAGGTCAGCTGCTGGAAGCCAAAGCCCGCAGCCGAACCGGTCAGGCCATCAAAGCTTTGTTAGGATTAGCCGCCAAGAACGCTCACCGCATGAAGGACAGTCTCGAAGAGGATGTGCCCATTGACCAAATCCAAAAGGGTGATTTATTGCGCGTGAAGCCCGGGGAAAAAATTCCCACCGATGGCGTGATCGTGGATGGCCGCAGCGCCGTGGATGAGTCCATGATTTCCGGCGAGCCGATGCCTGTGGCCAAAACCGTCGGGGATCAAGTGATTGGCGCCACCGTCAATCAAACCGGCTCCTTTGTGATGCAAGCACAGAGAGTAGGTCGTGAAACTTTGTTAGCTCAAATTGTCGAGATGGTCGCCCGGGCCCAGCGCAGCCGCGCGCCCATTCAAAAACTGGCGGATAAGGTCTCGGGTTATTTCGTGCCCGTCGTCATTGCCATTAGTATGATCACATTTTTTATGTGGATGCTTTTAGGGCCCCAACCTCATCTAGCCTATGCCATGGTCAATGCCATTGCCGTTTTGATTATCGCTTGTCCTTGCGCTTTGGGGTTGGCGACACCGATGTCCGTTATGGTCGGGGTTGGCCGTGGCGCGCAAATGGGCGTGCTCATCAAAAACGCCGAAGCGATAGAGAAAGCCCAGAACATCACTCATGTCTTGACGGATAAAACAGGCACTTTAACCACCGGTAAACCTACGGTCACTGCGCTTAAGTCCGTACAAAATTTTAGCGATGACCAGTTAATATCTATGGCAGCTTCTCTGGAAGCGCACAGCGAGCATCCTTTGGCTAAGGCCGTGGTGGATTATGCTCAATCAAAAGGGATTACTGTCTCTTCCATTAACAATTTTGTTTCTGTAACGGGGGCCGGAATCCAAGCACAATGCAATGGCCAAGACGTGCTATTAGGCAAGGCGGATTTTTTCAAAGACAAAGGGATCATTCTTCCTGATGATCTTCAACAACAAGCAATCGAATGGCAAAATAAGGCACAGACCGTTGTGTGGGTGGGCCTGGATAAGAAAGCCGTCGGTATCATAGCCATGGCTGATCCCATTAAGCCGACGACACCGTCCGCCGTTAGGGATTTGCATCAGATGGGACTTAAAGTGGTGATGTTGACCGGCGATAACCAAACCACCGCTTCTGCCATTGCTAAAGAGCTTGGGTTAGACGAGGTCTATGCGCAATTAAAACCTCAGGATAAAATGGAAATCATTAAGAGATATAAAACCCAGGGAGCAAAGGTGCTGATGGCCGGCGACGGGATTAACGACGCGCCGGCTTTGGCTGAGGCCCAAGTGGGGGTAGCTATGGGCACAGGGACGGATGTGGCCATTGAAAGTGCGGGGATGACCCTGGTCAAAGGGGATATCAACGGTATTGTTAAGGCGTTATATTTAAGCAAGGCCGTGATGCGTAACATCAAACAAAATTTGTTTTTTTCGTTTATTTATAATTTTCTTGGCGTACCGATTGCGGCGGGAGTGCTGTATCCTGTTTTTGGCATCTTATTAAGTCCCATGATTGCCGGTGCAGCCATGAGTTTTAGTTCAGTTTCTGTCATAGGCAATGCTTTAAGGTTGAATCGGTGGAAATTAACGGCTGAAAATTTTTTGGAAGAAAGGCATAAAGGAGGTGATTAACAGCAAGATGGTCAGAATAATCAAAATAATGGTGGTCGACCAGCCGACGATGTTTTGAAATTTAGTATTCACTTTATCGCCCATGATTTCCGTATTATTGACCATGCGCATCATGGAGATTAAGACGATGGGCAGAAGCATGGCATTAATGACCTGGGTCCATATGGTAATTTCTATTAAAGGGGCGTTGGGTATGAGAATAATAATGACCGCGATGGTAAGGATGGAGGCAAACAACGTATAAAATTGGGGTGCGTCCTCGACGCGTTTATCAATCCCTGCTTCAAAGCCGAAGGCCTCGCAGATATAAAATGATGTTGCCAGCGGCAGAATGGTAGCCGAAAACACGGAGGCCACAAACAGGCCAAAGGCAAACAACTCCGAGGCCAGTATGCCGGCGAAAGGTTTGAGTGCCAGTGCGGCATCTTTGGCTTCGTGGATGACAATACCGTTTTGATGCAGGGTCGCGGCGCAGGAGATGATGATAAATAACGCCACCACGATGGTGGCCACGCAACCGACGATGACATCCCACCGCGCGAATTTGTAATCCTCATGGCTGATACCTTTTTCGATGACGGCCGACTGCATATAAAACTGCATCCAGGGGGCAATGGTGGTGCCGATGATCCCTAAAACCATGCTGATATAATTTTTGTTCCATTCGATTTCGGGTTTAACGAAGGCGGTGGCGATTTGACCCCAGTCTGGTCTGGCCAGCAAAGCGGAGATAATGTACGACAGAAGGCAAACACTAAACAGCAGAAAAATGCGTTCCGCCATTTTATAGTTGCCTTTGGTCACCAACATCCATACGCCCAGTGCCGTCAAGGGCACGGAGATATATTTGCTGATGCCAAAAATCGACATGCTGCCGGCCACTCCGGCAAATTCGGTGGCGGTGTTGCCCAAGTCCGCAAACAGAAGTCCCAGAAAAATCCAGAAGGTAAGCTTGACGCCGAAATTTTCACGGATCAGATCCGCCAGGCCTTTGCCGGTGTAGACGCCCATGCGCAGATTCATTTCCTGCACCACCACCAGGGCGATGAAGGAGGGGATTAAAGTCCAAAGCAGGCCATAACCGTAAATGGCTCCGGCGACGGAATAGGTGGTGATGCCGCCCGCATCATTGTCCACGCTGCCGGTGACAATACCGGGCCCGAGGATGGCTAAAAATAAACCAAAGTTTTTTAATAAACGGTTTTCTCTAATTTTTTCTATGAAACGCATCAATGTCCTTTATAAATTTCCGCCAAAGGCGGATCCGTGAAGTCTCATCATATAATAAAAGAGGCGGTCGTTGCAAGAGAGGAAAAGTAATTTCGTGTTGTTGATTGAGTACGAATCGGTTAAAATAATCATCATTACTAAGGAGATGAAGCCGCCCAACAAAAAATGTAAAGGAAAATGCTATGTCCAATGAAATCCTTCTAGCTTTTATTCCGATGTTTTTTGCCATGGACCCGCTGGGGATCTTGGCTATTTTTGCCGGTTTGACTCACGGATTTTCAGCAGCGCAGAAACGCAAGATCATTGTCCAGTCGCTGTTGACCGCCATTTTGGTCGCTATTGGTTTTATTTTTTTGGGCAGGGCCATTTTTCATTTTTTAGGCATCGGCATAGGTGACTTTATGATTGCCGGCGGGGTGATTCTTTTTTGCCTGTCCATGGTGGATATGCTCAGTCAAAGCCTGCCGACCAGAAGACTCAAATCCGCGGATTTGGGAGCGGTTCCCATTGGCACACCGCTCATTGTCGGGCCTGCGGTTTTGACCATGGCGCTAATGTTGATGAATCAATTTGGCCTGGTGGTGGCTTTGATGGCGGTCGTGGCCAATATTGCCATTGTGGCCGTGGTCTTTTCGTTTTCCGAGAAACTGATTCACCTCTTGGGAGCCAGCGGCTCCAGGGCCCTATCTAAAGTGATGTCTCTTTTGCTTGCCGCCATTGGCGTGATGATGATCCGCCGGGGCATTATGGAAATCATTGCTTCTTTGAAGTAACCCGCCATGAAAAGGAATTCCTTAAAACATCTTTTTTTATCTTTACTGGTTATTTTCTGCTGGGTGGCCATCCCTGTGTGTGTGGCGGCGTACACTTTTTTGACCACGACCTGGGGGGCTAAAACGGTTGTCACTCAGTTGATGAAATTTTATATGCCGCTGGCACAGGTTACCATCGGCAGTTATGAGGGAACGATTGAAAAAGGACTTTTGCTTAAAGAGGTGGCTATCCATCATATCCCCGCCATGGAGAAAGAGGATGCTCTTTATCTTCAACAGCTTTATGTGCAGATTCCTTTGATTGATTGGCGTCAGGTATTTGTGAAAATCACCAACGGCCGTCTGGTGTTGGGTTCTTCGGACCCCATGGTGTTTAATGGTTTGATGATCCGGGATCAAATTCAGGGTAATTGTTATGCGCGCAGTGTCGATGTGCGTCATCTGATCGCTGTGTTAGGATATCATGATTTGGCTAGATTGTTATATGGTTTCATTAGCCACGTGGATTTGCGCGTGCAGGGAGCTGTTTTTTCCCCGTGGTTTATAGGGCATTTCTTGGTCGATCACATTACTTATAAAGGTACGCGGTTAAGCGATGGTTTTGGCCGTTTGGATTTAATGGTCAAGTCTCTGGGTCCTCATCCTTTGATGACGGGCTACGTGATCATGGATTCTGCTTTGGTGGAAACAGGACGGATCAACGTTGATTTGACCACCAGCAAAGCGGATTTTAAAGGGGATGCCTTAAACCCTCTTTTGGATATTCACGGCTCAAGCAAGGTGGAGGATATTAATATCGATATAGCCATCAAAGGTCCTTTGCAAAGGCCGCAGTTGATGTTTAATTCAGACCCGCCGTTGCCTGAAGATGAGATTAAGTTTGCTTTAGCCACTGGCAAAAGCTGGGCGGGCATCGATGATCAGTCCAGGGGGGTGGGTTTGCGTAAAAAATTAACTGACGAATTCAACGTGGGTATGGAAGTTGAAGAGATCCCATTCCGGCCCGGACAGACACAAAATCCTGGTTATGCTAAAACTATTGAGGGGCAAATGCACGTGACCGATAAACTTTCCGTCAATATTGCCAAGAAGTTTCTTCCTGCCGACACAGCCACGACCTCAGGTACTTCCCAGCCAGAAAAAGACAACGAAGCCGAATTTTATCTTAAATATAAGCAGCGCTTTTAACCGATTGATTAACTTTTTGACAACAAATGTTTAGATGTGTTTTGTCATTGGATTCCCTCCCCCTTTGTGGGGAGGGTAAGGGAGGGGGTATAAAAACGATGATCTCCGTTGATCCCCCTCCCCTAGCCCCTCCCACCAGGGGATGGGAATCAACAATTGTTTGACAAAAATTAATTTTTTTGTATACTTAAGTATTACTTAGTAATACTTTCAAGGAGAAAATATGGCTAATACCAAAGACCTTGAGGTGATCACCTTTAAAGTGGATAAGGCGCTGGTGAAATTATTAAAAGGTATCCCCAACCGTTCGGAATTTATCCGGGTGGCCCTGCTGGAGGCTCTGGATAATTTGTGTCCCTTTTGCCGGGGAACCGGGGTACTTACCCCTCATCGCAAAAAGCACTGGGATGAGTTGGCGAAACATCATGGTAAAAAAGAATGCAGACAATGTCATGAAGATGTTCTGGTGTGTTCTTCTTAGTGGGGGGTTTTTCTTTAGTCCTGCGATTGGCTACAGCGAACCTTTAGTAAAATTAAAGGCGGTGGCCACCAACAGCATGGTGGCCAATTGGATTAAAAACATTGCCGGTGATCAGGTAGTTTTAACGACGCTGGTGGGAGCCAATGCGGATGTACATACCTTTGAACCGACGCCCTCAGACAATGTGGCTCTGGCCAAAGCGGACATCATTTTTGAGATCGGCTTAGGGTTTGAGCATTGGATGAATCGGCTGTATGCCGCTTCAGCTTCGCGTGCCAAACGTATTGTCCTAACCGATCAAGTTGTCAGCCAGCCGCTGACTATTTTAAGATTAGGCCAAAAGCATGGTGAAGATGTAGACCCGCATGTGTGGCATAACGTACGTTATGTAATGGGTATGGTTAAACGTATGGGCAGCGCGCTGGCATCTGCTGATCCGGCCCACGCCGCTATTTATAAGGCCAATACCATATCCTATTTGAAACAGTTAGAAGCCTTAGAAGCCTGGGCCATCAGGAAAGTAGCTGAGGTTCCTCGAGAGCGGCGTAAATTGGTGACGAATCATGATAGCCTTGGTTATTTGTGCCAGCACTATGGATTTGATTTAATCGGTGCGGCCTTTGAGTCAGCCACCACGGAGGCCGAGGACCCTTCTGCCAGAGACATCGCTCATTTGATTGATAAAATTAAAACTTCAGGAGTGCCTGTTGTTTTTGCTGAGAATATCCATAACTCTCAATTGTTAGCCTCGATAGCCCGGGAAGCGCATGTTCAATTAGCTCCGCCTTTATATACCGACGCCTTAGGATCCCAGCCAAGCCAGGCGGATACGTATATTAAAATGATGCGTTATAACATCGAAACGATTGTCAGGATGCTTCAATGAATTTTTTTATTTCTTATTGCCAGCACAGCCATCGTCATCCCAAAGCCGAAGCACCGGCTCTTCGGATGAAGGATGTTTGTGCTTCTTATGAAGGGGATGATAAGCTGGCTTTAAAAAATATTTCTTTTTCTGTACCTCGGGGTGTGTCGATGGCGCTGGTGGGGCCAAATGGCGCCGGCAAATCCACGTTGTTTAAAGTAGCCTCCAATTTGCTGAAAATGTCCTCGGGCAAGGTGGAAATTTTCGGCCAGCCTTTGGGCGCCTGCCATCAGCATGTGGTGTATTTGCCCCAGCGCAGCGACATTGACTGGCAATTTCCCATGAGCGTTTTAGATTTAGTTTTAACCGGCCGTTATGTGTATTTGGGTTGGCTGCGTTCTTTGGGCCGTCAAGATTACCACAAGGCCTGGGAAGCTTTAGAAAATTTGAGCATCGAAGATTTGAGCCATCGGCAAATTGCCCAGCTTTCCGGAGGGCAGCAGCAAAGAGTTTTAATTGCCCGGGCCCTGGTGCAGGATGCAGATTTGCTTTTATTGGACGAGCCGCTCAATGCCATCGACGCTCAAACCCGCGCTATTGTGCAAAAAGTTTTGAATCATCTAAAAGCCAAAGGTAAAACCACTTTGATGGCCACGCATTATTTCAATCCGCAAGAAGGCCTTTATGACGTGGCTATTTACCTTAAAGACGGGGAAATGATTCGGGAGAAAGTAACATGAGTGAACCTTTTCAATATGTGTTTATGCAGCGTGCTTTGGTCGCAGCGGTGGTTGTCGGGGTGCTTTGCGCGTGTTTAGGGACGCTGGTGGTTTTGCGGCGCATGTCTTTAGTTGGCCATGCGCTCACCCATAGCGCTTTGCCCGGGCTTGCGATTGCTTATGTTTTGGGGTTAAATATTTTTGGCGGGGCGGTGGTGGCCACGGTATTGACGGCACTGTTGATTGGGTGGTTGGCCAAAAATGAAGCGGTCTATGAGGACACCTCTGTCGGGATCATCCCGACGCTTATGTTTGCACTGGGGATTTTGGTGATTAGTTCCACCAAATCTTACCGCGACATGTCGGCGATGCTTTTCGGTAATATCCTGGGAGTGACCCAAACGGATTTACGCTTAACCATAGCTATTGCCTTAGGAACGCTTTTGGTGTTGCTATTGTTTTATAAGGAGTGGAAACTGTTATGCGTTGATCCCAATTACGCTAAAACCATCGGGATTCCCTTAAATATTTTGCGCTATGGTTTGCTTTTATTGCTGGCCTTGACGGTGGTGGTCGGCATTCAGGCCGTGGGAACGATTTTAACCAATGCGCTCTTGGTGATTCCCGCGGCAGCCGCGAGACTTTTGACCAACCGTTTAGGCGTTATGATCGTATGGTCTTGTGTTTTTGCCGTGCTGTCGGCCTTAGCCGGTGTTTTTCTTTCGTATTATTTTGGTTTGTCTTCCGGGGCCAGTATTGTTTTATGCTGCGGCCTTTGTTTTATTATTTGTTGGTTGATTCGTCCTTCGATTTCACTCAGGACAAATCCTGAGCGTAAGTCGAAGGATTCGTGTTGTGTAAAATAAAAAAGTCATGTTATGATATCTGCAATTTTAACCCCATTCAACATAAGGAAAATGTATGACAACGATTAAAATCATTGTTTTAGCTATGGTGTTGGCCGGATGGATGTCGGTGAGTTTTGCTGAAGATGCACTGGTTGCGGCGGGCAAGAAAATCAAAATGGATTATACCCTGACGGTTAATAATGAACAGGTGGAGACTTCCGTCGGCAAACAACCATTGGAATTTGTTGACGGTGATCATAGCATCATCCCCGGTTTGGAAAAAGGTATTGAAGGCATGCGGGTGGGAGAGGAAAAAACCATTACCGTGGAGCCCAAAGATGCCTACGGCGAAGCAGACCCCAAACTTTTTAAGGAGCTCCCTAAAATCAGCATGCCGGCCAATGCGCAGCCCAAAGTTGGTATGGTG
This sequence comes from Candidatus Omnitrophota bacterium, assembly GCA_016201795.1. Taxonomy (GTDB): domain Bacteria; phylum Omnitrophota; class Gorgyraeia; order Zapsychrales; family Fredricksoniimonadaceae; genus JACQCF01. The sequence goes on from JACQCF010000014.1 coordinate 82,899, forward strand.
TTGCAGGCGCAGGATCCTAACGGGGAAAGTTTTCCAGCGATCATTTCTGCCATCAAGGACGATAAAGTGCTCTTGGATTTCAACCATCCTTTAGCCGGTAAACAATTGACTTTTAAAATCAAGATTTTAGGTATCGAGAATGTTGTACCGGCAGCAGCTGCCAAGTAAAAACTACGGTGGCGTCGGTAAGAGATTGATAAGAGTGGTAATCAGAAGCATGGTGACCAGGCCGATCATCATTCCCCAGGAGGTGAGGGTTTTACCGCCTTCTTCGATGGCCTCCGGCAAGAGTTCCGCAATGACTAAATAAATCATGGCACCTCCCGCAAATCCAAGACCGACAGGAAGAAGCGGCACAAACAGCCAGGCCAAAAGGGCGGCGGGTGCGGCTAAAATCGGCTGAGGCACGCTGGTTAAAATGGAAGCCCAGGCGCAGCGCAGGGTGGAAGCCCCGTCTTTTTTTAGCGGCAAAGACACGGCAATGCCTTCGGGGATATTGTGCACGCCGATGGCAATGGCCATAACCAAACCGAGATGAAAATTACCGGTGGCAAAACCAACCCCAATCGCAACACCCTCCGGGATCGAATGAACAAACATGGAAATAAAAATCAAAATGCCTTTTTTGGAAAAACCATGGGCCAGGTGGTGCTGTTCCAGATGATAATGATGCACGAATTTGTCCGTCCACCACAGGAATAAAGCACCCAGCAACAGACCGATCATGACTTCATAAGGGGCCAGGGGGAATTTGCTTTTAAGGGCAATACCTTCCTGGGCCAGCGAGAAGATGGATGCGGAAATCATCATGCCCGAGGCAAAAGCGCCGGAAAAAGCCCTTAAGATGTTGGAGTTGTTTTTAACGAAATGAACGGGGATGGCGCCCAGACCCGTCGCCAAACAGCTAATGACGCCGGTTAACGTGGACCAGTAAATTAAATACATTTGTTCATTCATGGTTCGACGCGCTTCGCTTGCTCACCATTGATTTTTATGTGACGGCATAATTTACCATATTTTCAGATATCCTCAAGAGGTTTTCATCGAGATTTCATATGTCCTTAATCTGATCTTAACAATAATGTTTTATATTCAAGCTGTCTTCAAATGCTTGATTGATGAAGAATTTTAGCCCGGAAGGAGAGCGAGATGTTGTTTAAGAGGAAATGGAAGATTTTTTTAGTGTTGGGAATGGTGACAGGGGTAGCCGTTGCTGGCGCATTTGCTCAAACAGCTGATCACGTTTTATCCAATGAAGAACTTTCCCAGCAAGTCCGTGAACTTCAAAAACAGTTGCGGAATATGCAACAGGTGATTCAGAAACAAAATGAGATTATTGAAAAATTAAGTCATCAGCCTGTGGAAGCCCAACCCTCGATACAACAGATAGCCGAGGTCAAGGAGCAGCTTAAACAGGAAATCAAAGCGGATATCAAAAAGGATGAACCGTCCTTTCTGCGGGTTGGTAAAGGGAATGTTGATTTAAGTTTGCTTGTTCAGGAATGGTATGTGGTTGACGATCATGCTCATGATAATTTCCGTCATCGTCGCTTGGAATTGGGAGTGGGGGGAAATCTTATTGATCATTTGAAATGGAAACTTGTGACTGATCCAAGTCTGGTTCAGGAAGATAACACCACCCGTAGTATTTTAAAAGATGCTTACGTCGGTTACGATGGTATCCCACATCATACGATCCAAATGGGGCAGTATAAAATTCCGGTTACAGAAGAAGGGTTTCGTTCATCGGCCAAAATTGATACCGCGGAACGCTCTTTTATTGGACGGACTTATGGTGATAAACGTGATATTGGTGTCATGGCATCAGGCAATTGGAAATATGCCGATTACCAGCTGGGAGTTTTTAACGGTGAAGGGCCCAATAAAAGCGATACCAATGACCACAAAGACATTGCGGGAAGGTTTGTTCTAAAACTTTTCCCGGATAATAACTTCTGGAAAGGTTTACAAGTGGGCAGCTCTTTTTACGAACGGCCTTCACATGTAACTTCACCTGTTAAAAAGCGTATTGGGGCAGAGGCGAGATTTGAATATGACAAATTTTCACTCAAAAGTGAATTCATGAAAGCCCAAGATGGAGCCATACCATCGAATGGATGGTACACGCAGTTGGGGTATTTTATTGCCCCTAAATGGCAGCTGATTGCTAAGTATGAAGGATTTGACCCCAACGAACAGGCCTCAGGAGATCAAGAATTTGATACGACTATTGGTCTTAATTATTTCTTGATTAATCCAACGACTAAATTGCAACTTAATTATGTGCATAAAACAGTCCGTGGCGGTGCCGATGATAATCAGATTATTACTGCGGCGCAATATGCCTTTTAAATAAAAATTTTACTTTTTTAGAGAAAGGGCTGGGATTAATATGAAAAAATTTTTTATTTTTTTTGTAGTAACGGCCATAGCGACTTTGGTCTGGGCAGGCGGCAATTCCATCCAGATTAAGGGTTCAGATACCATGGTGAATTTAGGCCAGGCCTGGGCAGAAGCCTACATGGGCAAACATTCTGATGCATTGGTGGCAGTGACTGGCGGCGGGTCAGGCACCGGCATTGCCGCGCTTTTAAACGGAACGTGTGATATTACCGAGACATCCCGACAAATGGAGAAAGAGGAGATGGAACAGGCTAAGACCCGCGGGATTCATCCGCAAGAGTTTATTGTGGCTTTAGATGGCTTGGCGGTTGCGGTGAATCCGGCTAATCCTATCAGTCATTTAACCATACCCCAGATCGCAGATATTTTTACAGGCAAGATTAAAAACTGGAAAGAACTAGGGGGGAAGGATCGGCCGATCGTAGTTTTATCCCGGGAGGTCAACTCCGGCACCCATGTGTATTTCAAAGAGCATGTGCTGCACCATAATGACGCCGATAAGTCTGCGGAATTTTCTCCGGCGGCTCTTTTAATGCCCTCTTCTCAGGCGATTGCGGATGAAATCGCCCAAAATCCCAATGCCATTGGTTACTACGGGATGGGTTATGTGAGCAAAACTCAAAAGGCCATTGCCGTGGCCAAAGATACCGCTGGTCCCTATTACACCCCGACCATGGAAAATGTTGTTTCTAAACAGTATTACATTTCCCGCCCTTTAATATTCTATACTAACGGTGATCCTCGGGGCGTGGTGAAAGATTTTATTGATTTTGTTTTCAGCCCACAAGGCCAGGAAATTGTTAAAGACACTGATTTTGTACCGGTGAAATAATTATGCTTGAACGACATTGGACATGGCACCGTGTTAAAGAATTCCTGATCGAAAAATGCATTTATTTAAGCGGTGTCACTTCGATTGTTATTGTCGCGCTCATCTTTATTTTTTTGGCCAAGGAAGGATTTGCGTTATTTAAGACGGTCGGGGTGGGAGAGTTTTTGTTAGGGATAAAATGGTATCCTATTTCCCATCCGGCCCAATTTGGAATCCTTCCTTTAATTATCGGTTCATTGGTTGTCACTATTGGCGCGACCCTGATTGCGGTTCCCATCGGAGTTGCCAGCGCAGTTTATATTTCGGAGGTGGCTTCCGGAAAAATTAAAGAGGTTTTAAAATCAGGCATTGAAGTCTTGGCTGCAATCCCCAGCGTAGTATTGGGTTTTATCGGGATGATGACGCTAGTACCGTGGGTCAAGGCTGTTTTTAATCTACCAACGGGCTTAACGGCTTTTTCTGGGGCATTGATGTTAGGATTTATGGCTATGCCGACCATCGTCAGTATCGCCGAGGATGCGCTTAATGCTGTTCCTAAACGTTATAAAGAAGCGGCGCTGGCGTTGGGGGCCACCCGGTGGCAGGCCATCTGGCGGGTCGTTTTCCCCGCGGCATCTTCCGGCATTGTGGCAGCGGTGATGCTTGGCATCGGCCGGGTGATTGGAGAAACCATGGCAGTGATGATGATTACCGGCAATGCCGCGCGTATCCCCACCACTATTTTTGAGCCTGTTCGTACCTTGACCGCGACGATTGCGGCGGAGATGGGCGAAACTGTGCGCGGCAGCGACCATTATTCTGCGCTTTTTGCCATTGGTATTGTACTTTTTATAATTACGTTTATGATCAATTTGATTGCAGATATAGCGGTTCATCATAAGGCCAAATGATTAAAAATCCTTATTTAAAAGAAAAGATTGCCTTTACCCTTTTATTCGGCGCCACGGTTCTGGTGGTGTTACCGGTTATTTTTGTTCTTTTCTATATCGTCAAACAAGGATGGCCAGCCATTAACTGGGAATTTTTGACTCAGATGCCGCAAAAAGGCATGCGTGCCGGCGGCATTTTCCCGGCGATTATCGGGACTTTATATTTAGTTTTAGGAACGCTTTTGTTCGCCTTACCGCTGGGGGTGCTCTCAGGCGTTTATTTAACCGAATATGCCAGAGATAATGGACTCACACGGTTAGTGAAGCTGGCAATTATCAATTTGGCTGGCGTGCCGTCGGTGGTGTACGGGCTTTTCGGGTTGGGAATTTTTGTGGTTTTTCTTAAATTCGGGGCATCCATTCTTGCCGGGTCTCTCACCCTGGCGATTATGGTTTTGCCCATTATTATTACCACCACCCGCGAGGCTTTAGATAGCGTGCCGCAGTCCTTCCGTCAGGTCAGTTTGTCGTTGGGGGTTTCTAAATGGCAGACGATTCGCCACGTGGTGTTGCCGCATGCGATGCCAGGGATTCTAACCGGTATGATTTTGGCAGTTTCGCGCGCGGCCGGAGAAACAGCGCCGATCCTTTTTACTGTAGCCGCGTTTTATTTGCCCAGGCTGCCTAAGTCTGTTTTTGATCAGGTCATGGCATTGCCATATCATTTGTACGTGATTTCAACTCAGGTGCCCCATGTGAAATTGGAGATTCGTTATGGGACGGCGCTGGTATTGCTCATCATTGTTTTATCTTTGAATCTGGTGGCGATCATCGTGCGGGCCCAATTCCGTAAGAAGAAAAAATGGTAGACTCTTGTATTAAAATTACCATCGTGGATTTAAGTGCGTCATACGGTGCCGTTTGCGCCCTCAAGTCTCTTTCTCTGGATGTGAGGGAGGGGGAAATTTTAAGTGTGATAGGTCCTTCCAACAGCGGTAAAACCACATTTTTGCGCTGCCTGAACCGTTTTAACGACACAAACCCGCATTTTTCCCATCGGGGAATGGTGACTATCAACGGTATTGATATTTATGGTAATATTGATGTCGAGATGTTGCGTAAAAAAGTAGGGATGGTTTTCGCGTTGCCTACGGTTTTACCGATGAGTGTTTGGGAGAATGCGGCCTATGGCCTGCGCCGCCATGGCATCAGGGATGAACGGATGATTGCTTTGAGCGTTGAGAATTCTTTGAGAGCGGCTTATTTGTGGGATGAGGTCAAGGATCGTTTGGAGGCGGCGGCTTTGAATCTTTCCGGCGGGCAGCAGCAGCGCTTGTGTCTGGCCAGGACATTGGCGGTGGAACCGGATATTATTCTTTATGACGAGCCGTGTTCGGGGCTTGATCCTATTTCCACCGCTAAAATCGAGGAGGCCATGATTCATTTTAAGGACAAGTACACCCAGATTTTGGTTACCAACAATACCAAACAAGCGGCGCGGGTCGGAAATCGGACGGCGTTTTTTTTGATGGGCCAGATGGTTGAGCTTGACGCGACGAATAAAATTTTTACCTCTCCATCGGATCAACGGACGGAAGATTATATTTCCGGGAGATTCGGTTAATGCATACGATGATCGAAACTCATCAGTTAAATTTTTTTTACGGGTCGTTTCACGGATTGATTGATATTAACCTGGCGGTTGCCCAGTACCAGATCACAGCGTTGATTGGTCCTTCCGGATGCGGGAAATCCACGCTGTTGCGGACGTTTAACCGGATGAACGATTTAATCGAAAATGTACGGGTGACGGGAAGGGTGTTTATCGACGGGGTGGATATTTACACTCCACAAACGGATTTGGTGAATCTGCGTAAAAAAGTGGGTATGGTATTTCAGCGGCCTAATCCGTTTGCTCTTTCTGTAGCTGAAAATATTTTATTTAGTGTTAAAATTCATAAGACCGCTCCGGCATCGCAGTATGAAGCGATTTTGGAAGAATCATTGCGGGCGGTGGATTTGTGGGAGGCGCTCAAGGACAAGCTCCATAGGTCGGCGTTGCAACTTTCTCTGGAGCAGCAGCAAAGGTTGTGCATCGCGCGGCTGTTGCCGGTTAAGCCCGATATTCTGCTCATGGATGAGCCGTGTTCGGCCCTGGATCCGATGTCGACGGCCCACATCGAAGAATTGATGCGTATGCTTAAAGTCAATTACACCATTTTGATTGTGACCCATAATATGCAGCAGGCGGCGCGGGTATCGGATTTTGCGGCTTTTTTGTATCTGGGAGAACTTATTGAATTCGGCAGCACGGAGAAAATGTTCACCGTGCCTAAAGACCGTCGGACAGAAGAATATTTAACCGGGAAATTCGGTTAATACCAAAGGACACCCTATGCTCACAGAAAAAATGGTTGAACTCAAACACCGTCTTTTAGAAGACGCTGCTCTGGTGGAAGACATGATCGCCAAAAGCACCAAAGGCCTTCTGGAGAAAAATGTTGCTTTATTGCAGGAAGTGATTAATACCGAGGAGCCCAAGGTCAACGATTATGACCGCGCCATTGAAAAGATGTGTGTGGAGTTGATTGCCCAATTTGAGCCGGTGGCCCGCGATCTGCGCCTGGTCGTTATGATTATCAAGATGAACAAAGATCTTGAGCGCATGGCGGATCACGCAGTCAATATTTGCGAAAGCGGAGTGTTTTTGCTCAGTAACCCTATTCTGGGATCTTATGATGATCTGCGTTTGATGGGTGAGAATGCCGTTAAAATGCTTAAGGATAGCATCAACGCCTTTGTCAATGAAGATGTTCATTTGGCCCAGTTGGTTTGCAACCGTGATAATATCGTGGATAATACTGGCGATAAAATCCTCAAAGACCTCATCGAGGTGATGCGCGGCAAAAAAGACGCCATTCCCCGCAGCCTGCAATTGATGCGCATTGCCCATAACTTTGAGCGCATCGCGGACTTGTCCACCAATATCGCGGAAGAAGTTATTTACATTGTCGAAGGCCGCGACATCAAACACCATCAGGCGGATAATCCTTTAAGGTAAGTCTCCATGCATCCTTTAGAATGCCGTCGGTTATTGCCATTGGATTTAAAATCTCTTAATAGTCTTAGTGACTACATTTCTCAGGGCGGCGGTCAAGCTATCAAAAAAGCTTTGTCCATGGCCCCGGCGGATATTATTGCCCAGATTAAAAAAGCCAATCTGCGCGGTCGCGGGGGAGCGGGGTTTCCCACGGCTATTAAATGGGGCGGAGTACACAATGAACCCTGTGCCACCAAATATGTGGTCTGCAATTTTTCCGAAGGCGAACCCGGCACCTACAAAGACCGCTATAATATCCTCAAAAATCCTTATCATCTTTTCGAAGGCATGGCCATTGCCCTGCACGCCATTGGCGCCAAAGAGGCCTATATCGGCATTAAAGCCAAGTATAAACCCCAGATTCATCGGCTATTTGAAGCCCGCAAGGAAATGGAGGAAGCCGGACTCATTCCGGCTGGCCTTATTAAGATCCATTTAGGTCCGGATGAATACCTGTATGGGGAAGAAAAGGGGCTTCTGGAGTCCATTGACGGCGGTTATCCCATGCCTCGTAATATCCCTCCCTATATTCAAGGAGTTAATTTTACCCCTGATTCCCCTAATCCTACCTGTGTCAATAATGTTGAAAGCTTCTGCCAGGCGGTCTATATAATAAAGAATGGAGCGGATTGGTTTAAATCCGTGGGTTCCCAGGATACTCCGGGAACTGTTATGTGTACGGTCTGTGGGGATGTGCAAAAGCCTGGAATATATGAGGTTGCGGCAGGAGCCGTGACTTTAAAACAGCTTCTTTATGATATTGCTGGCGGTCCGGTAGGCCAATTTCCCTTAAAAGCCGCCTTTTCGGGGGTGGCTAGCGGAGTAGTGACTGCTGAAGGCTTTGATACGCCTCTGGATTTTGGGTCTTTAAAGAAGATAGGCGGCGGTTTGGGCTCAGCCGGCTTTATTGTGTATGACCAAAGCGCCTGCATGGTGCAGGCAGCCCTTAAATTTTCCAATTTCCTGGCCAAAAGCTCCTGCGGCCAGTGCGTGCCATGTAACAGCGGCACAGCCCAAATTACCGATCATTTGAAGAAAATTGAGTTTGGCGAGGGTAGTCAGGATGATTTAGAGGCCATTTTGGAGATCTGCGGCCGCTGTACCAATCAAACCCGCTGTTTTCTGCCCACCCAGGAGTCCTTGCTTATCCCCAGCATTCTCAAAGCGTTTCCTGCTGAATTTAAAAGACATATGAGCGGCCAAAGAGACCCCCAGGAGCGCGATTTGATCCTGCCCAAGATTCATGATTATAACGAGGCAACTTGTACCTTTACTTACGACGATCCAGTTAAATTTCCGATTTAAAAACGTATTCCCTCCCCCTTGTGGGGAGGGTTAGGGTGGGGGGGAAAAAAAGAAGCGATGATTCCTTTTAATCCCCCTCCCCTTACCCCCTCCCACCAAGGGAGGGGAACCACAGTAAAAATTTTTCTAAAAACTCTTGACATCACCTTTAACCGATGGCAGAATACATTTACTTTGACGAGGGCTAAATGTCCGAGTCGGATTTTTTCACCCTGGTGATTTGAATTTTGACTGAGAAAGGAGGGATGAGATAGAAACGGTCACAAATCATCAATATGGGGTCTATGATTGATTATTCCTAGGCTAATAGACACCTAGATATATATAGAATTCAATCCTTGTGTCATTGCGAAGGAGCGAAGCGACTGAAGCAATCTTTTAAAAGGATTGCTTCGCTAAAAGCAAAAAGCGACGCTCGCAATGACACACACAGGGAGGAAACAAATGAGAAATAAACTAGTTTTAGCTTTAGCCGCAGCTGTCCTTATGGCTGTTCCGGCTTATGCTGCCGTTCAGAACGTGAAGGTCTCTGGCGACATTGACTCCACGTATTTGAACCGTCAGCATTTTAACCTTGGAATAAGAAGTGGTACATCACCGGAAGGTGAAAAAGGTTTGAAGAATCAAAGCGTGTTCCTGACTCAAGCCCGTCTTCGCGTGGATGCGGATTTAAGCGATAATGTGTCCACCACCGTGGGTTTGATTAATGAACGTGCTTGGACTTCTGAAACCGCTGCTGGTATTGCAGCCCAAAATACCGACGTGCAGCTTTATCTGGCTTATGCCACGTTCCGTGAGTTGTTATATTCTCCGCTCACCGTGACGATTGGTCGTCAGATATTCAACTACGGTAACGGGTTAATCATTGGCGATGGTGGTCCAAACAATCTGGCTACGGGTAATTTGGGTATCGTAGCTGCGGATCTTACCAAAAGAACCAGTTACGATGGTATCAAAGCCGTCTTAGATTACAAACCGTTGACCATAGACTTGTTTTACTTCAAAAATCAACAGGATAACGTGACTGGTAGCTTGGATGCTATTAAAACCAATTCCGATGTTTATGGGGCCAATGCCAATTATCAATTGGGTGATGCCTATAACACGGTGGTGGAGGCTTATATCTTCGCCAGACTCAATGGTAAAAATAGTTGTATTAACACTGATAGTGAGTTTTGTGAAAGTGAGACAGAGCCAGAAGATAAGAGTGAACAATTGTATGTCCCTGGTTTGCGTGTCAGCACCAATCCTATTAAAGGGTTGAATACGCAAGTGGAACTGGCCTGGCAAGGCGGCCGTAGAGGTAGAGACGATAATGAGATCTCTGTCCGCCGTCAAGCCATGGCTGCGCAATTTATGGCCAGCTATGCTTTACCGATAGCTGAATTACAGAAGTATAAACCAGTCGCTTCTGCATCTTTCACCCATGTTTCTGGCGATAAGGATAACACCTCTATCTCCAAAAAAGCCTATACTGGCTGGGATCCCTTCAATGAAGCCCAGGGCAGCGGTACTATTTATAATAGTATCTTTGACTTGACCAATATGAATATCGCCTCTGTTGGTCTTCAAGCCACTCCTATGCAGGATGTGACTGCCCAGTTTACCTGGAGCGGTTTGTGGGCCGACAAAAAGCTTACTCCTGCAAATGCGTTGACCTTCCGTCAACCGGATAGGACGAGTACTGCTCTTGCTCCAGCTGTTAATAGTAGCCATAAGTTCATGGGCAGTGAGTATGACCTAGGCGTCAACTATGCCTATACCGAAGATGTGAGTTTCGGTTTGTCTTTAGGCTGGTTTGTTCCTGGCAGCTTGTTCACCAATGCTAATGACAGCACGGCAAGCCAGGCTATTGCTCACGTATTAGTTAATTTCTAATCAAGTTAACTTAATATTGTGTTTACAAAATCCCGCCCCGTCCCGCATTTGCGGGACGGGGCGGGATTTTTGTTTATAGACCTCATTTAAGATTTTTCACTTTCTATTTTGTATTTCATTTTTCTTTGTTAATATAAATACGCTATTCCTTAATAGATTGCGTTATTTATTTTGATAGAAAGTGTTAGGTTAAGAGCAGTTATGACCCGGGATGAAATATACGAGCACCTGGCCAAGGTTTACCTTGGCAAGCGTGAAAACGCCGCCCAACGAAAAAAGAAAAGAACCTTAAACCAGTCATGGCTGGTCATCAATATCGTGATTACAGCCGTGATTCTGATCTCGACGGTGTATGGGTTTACGGCTTTTTTAACCCGCCGGGTAGTTTTGCAAAATCAGGTCTTCTATGCTTTAAATAATAATCCGATTCGTATCGCTTACGATCTCAATGATCCTTTTCCGTCGACCAAAACATTTTCGATTACCATCCCTCGCAAGGACGCATCCAAATACAGCCGTTTGAATTTGACCATTCGCGGCATGAACGCGGCTTATCCGGGGATTGTGAAAATGATTGTCGGTAATCAACGCAATGAAAAGGCTACTTATTTTATTCAGAATGTGCAGAGCCATTGGCAAAAGGTCAGTGTTCCTCTGGAGAAATTGAATTTGACGGACTGGACAACGGTGACTGATGTTTCTTTTATGCTGGAAGCCTGGAATGTGGATTTTAAAAAAGGTGCGGTGCTTATTGATGATATATCGTTTTCAAATTAGTAGGGGCGGGGTGACCCCGTCCCCTACAGCGCAAGGGGGTTTATGAAAACTATTTCCATAGCCAATCAAAAAGGCGGGTGCGGCAAAACAACCACAGCCATTAACCTTGCTTCGAGTCTTGGCTTTATGGGCAAGAAAACCCTTTTGATTGATCTGGATCCTCAAGCCCATGCCACCCTCGGGCTTAATATCAACGACAGCTATAGCCTTTACAATGTCATTTCCAAATTAACCCCCCATAAATTAAAAATTAAGGAAATCATCAAGAGCGTGAGTAAGAATTTCGATATTGTACCCTCTAACGTTCTGTTGGGGACTTTGGAGCAGGAGTTGACGGATGAAATCGGCCGTGAATTGAAATTAGTTGAGATTTTAGTGGAGGTCAAAGGGGAGTACGATTATATTCTCATTGATTGCCCGCCGAGCCTCGGTTTTTTAACCGTTAATGCCCTGCGCGCCAGCGATCAGGTGATGATACCGGTGGAAACCAGCCGTTTTTCCATGCAGGGGGTGGATCATTTAACGGATATCATCAATCTTATCCGTGACCGTCTCAATCATCCGGTGCAGGAAAGAATTCTCATTACCATGTTTGATTCCCGCCTGCGTCATTCTTTTGCCATGTTCTCCAAAATGAAAGAGAAGTTCGGCAAACTCCTCTATGATACGATCGTACATATTAATGTGAAACTTAAAGAATCAGCGGTGATGGGGGAGGCGGTTTTAAAATACGATAAATACTGCCGTGGCTCCAAGGATTATTTGAGTTTAGCCCGTGAGATTCTTTTGCTGGATCGGCTGCCTTCTTTGGGGGTGGTCTCTGAGACGACTCTAAAGACAGCTGAAGGAACCGATCAGACCTATAAGCCTTCCCAACGTATGCAGGATTTGGTTGTTAAAAAGACTTCGGAATTTGTGGGATCGGCCGCTTTTTCTTTGAAAGCGCCGCAAGCAGCCTTGGTGTATGTTACGGGATCTTTTAATGACTGGTCTTTGGATGAAAAATGCCGCATGTCCAATAAGGACGGGCTCTGGACGCTTCGCCTGCCGCTGGCGGCTGGTGTTTACAAATATCAGTTTATCGTCGATGGTAAATGGCAGGAAGATCCCGAGAATAAAAATACCGAACGCAATTCTTTTGGAGATATCAATTCGCTTATCGAGGTCAAAGGCTGATGCCGCAAGGTTTTTCCAAAAAGGATATTCTGGACGGAAAAATATATGCGCTTTTAGCCTACTTGTCCATCCTTTGTATCATTCCTCTGATTCTTAAAAAAGACAATCCTTTTGTGCTGGCCCATGGTAAACAGGGTTTGATTCTTTTCATTGTTGAGACGGCTGTCTGGATTTTAAGCATTGTCGTTCCACTCCTCTGGGCGCCTTTGATGTTTATTCTGATGACCTTATCTTTTTGGGGATTGATGGCCGTGGTTAAAGGAGAGTTCACTCGTCTGCCGCTGGTGGCCGATTGGGCGGATAAAGTCTCTTTATGAAATTTGAGGGTCTTTTGATATGTCCATCCTTAAGAAATTTTCAGATACCCTTAAAGAGGTTTTCTGGATAAAATCTTCTCGTCAGAAAAAGTCTTCCCGCCGTCGTAAAGTTTCCGTTAAGAAAACAGTTAAGAAAAATAAACCCACCAAGGTCAAAAAAAGACCTGCGGCCAAACCATTACGTCCAGTTAAAGCGCTGGCTAAAATAAAAACTGTTCCGTTAGATCCCCATTTAGTGAAGGCCGGTGAAATCACTCATTACTTTGACCGCATTAAGGTGGGGGTGGTCAAAATTAGCCGGGGAACCATTTTGATTGGCGATCGATTAACCATCGTTGGTAAAAAGAGCAAATTTGTCCAGAAAGTCTGGTCTATGCAAATTGAAAGCCAGGACGTCAAGGTAGCTAAAAAAGGCCAGCTCATCGGCCTTAAAGTGGATAAACCTGCGCAGGCGGGAGATGTTGTTTATAAATAGAATGTATGGTATATTTAACTTAAATGAAAAATAATAAAGGTCAAAATGTGGTGGAGTATATCTTGGTAGCGGTCGCTGTGGTGCTGGTGTGTTTGGTCCTTTTAAATCCGCAGTCAGGTCCTGTAAAGAAATCCGTAGAAACCACCCTTAACAGCACCGTGGATAGCATCAATAGCATCGCCAACACAATTCAGTTTCAATGAACATGAGCGCCAACCACAAGGATTTAATCCGCCGCTACTTGCTCTGGGCGTATCAAACCACCAAAGAATCTTTTGAGCGTATTGAGCGTAAAACCACCCAGTTGATGGTGGATGAATATCTGTTAAAAACTTTAAATCGGATGGCGAAGCCGCCCAAAAGTATTCAAAAGGATTATCAGAAACTCGTCGATGAGTTTAAGCAATATATAGTCAACAAAAAACAGGACGAGCTCAAGCAGAAATTTACCGACGAGACAAGCAAGTCTTTTCACCCCCAGTATTTGTATTTAAGAAATCGTCTTGGGGCCATCGAAGAGGCTGTGAAATATTTTCTCGGTTCCCGCCAGCTTAAAGCGATGAAAGCGCTTTATGAAGAGGAATTCACCCGTCGTATTCTGCAAGCTAGAGAGCATTCATAATGATGCGTATAGTATTATTTATTATATTATGTTTAGGTTTTGGGGTGCGCGTATCGGATGCCGCCATTGAAATTTATGCGGCCGGTCAGCATTTTGATTCTTTCGAAGATTATCAGAAAAGCCGACAGAACAATTTAGAGCCCCTCCATGCGCCTTTGATTCCTGGGCAGGTTCGCCAAAAACTGGAGAAGGTCAGCTATAATGACGGTATTGATCATGTGGTGGTAGATTTTCAGCAAGATTGGCAGAACCCTAAACCCCGATTTATTCTGGATGCGGATGAGCTTGAGCAGGCCATTCGCGAGACTATGGGCGACCAACAGCAGCCTATGCTTTTAATTTCCGATCCTCAAAAGATGCGTATGATGTCTTATTCCCCCCAAGACAAGTTACCCTCAGATCAAAATACACAGGATGGACAAAAGCCGTAAAGAATGTAATAATAAAAGCAAAACAGGGAGGATCTGTGGCTGAACAGAAGAAAGATGAAAACTGTTGCAATGGCTGTGCGGGAGTCAAAAAGCTTATCGTGGGGCTCATTTTAGGGGTTTTAATCTTTGTGGCTGGCTACTATTTTGCCAAGGGTCAATGCCCTTTTAGCCAGAGGGCTATCTGCCCACTCTATCACGCCAATCCTTGAAAATGTCCTGTTGATTGAGCGTACAGGACAGTTCTGATAAGAAAATTCCAGAAGGGGTAAAAATTATTTTTCCCGTCGAAGATGTGTTATACTTTTTTGAAATATTGAAAGGGTTTTGATGCGTGCCGGAGTTATTGATATAGGATCATCTTCGACCAAACTGCTCATCGGGGAACGCCATGGCGAAGACATCAAAATCATTGAGTCTCTTAAGAACGCCATTCCACTGGGCCGTCATGCCTTTTTAAAAAGCCGTATTCCGCAGACCATTATCAACCAAACCGCCTCTGTCTTACAAAAATACAAAGAGACCTTCAAAGAATATGACGTGGCGGATGTCATGGTCATTGCCACCACCGCCGTGCGTGAGGCGCGCAACCAGGATATTTTCCTGGATACAGTTTTGCGTAAGACCGGTTTTAAGATTGATGTGCTCAACGCCGGGGATGTGGTTTATTACATTGATTATTTTCTTTCTCATAAGCTCAAGAAAACTTATCCGGTGGCGGAAAAGAATCTGTTGATCGCGGAATTGGGAGCGGGAAGCCTGGATATGTCCGTGGTGGAAAAAGGTTTAACGCTTATGAATATCGGCTTTCCCATCGGGACCTTACGCCTGTCTCAGTTTATGGAAAATTTAGACGGCTCCATGCAGGAGGTGCATGAGGCCACCGAAGAATACATTGAGAACGAAATTTTGTTTTTAAAAAAGAACAATCCCGGGCTTGTCATTGACGATATTATTCTCATCGATGAAAATTATTCGGTATTCATTCAAAACATTCTGCCCAACAAACGCCGTGATTCGGACTTTTTTAAATTCAAAGCCTCCGAGGCACAGGAGTTCTTATCCCGCCTGCGGCAGATGAACGCCCAGGAAATTGAGCGAACCTACGGGGTCCCTTCCGATATTGCGGCCACCATCGTCGGTTTTGCGATTATTCTTAACACGCTTTTTAAGCTTAACAAAAACGAGCATGTGTATATTCTGGAGGCTTCTTTGTCGGAGGCGATTTTAGCCAATCAGCTGTTTCGTCTGGAGGCCTCTGAAAAAACGGATAAATTAAGCCAGTTGGTTTCCGTGGCGCATTTTCTCTGCCGTAGATACGGCATGGATTTAGATCACCTCAAGCACGTGGCCTTTTTTACCGAGCAGTTGTTCGAGGCTTTTAAGGACATTTTAGGTTTGAGTTCGCAGGACCGTCTGTATTTGATTTTAGCGGCCTATTTGCATGATCTGGGAATGTTTATCAATAACCGTTCGCATCATAAACACAGTGAATATATTATTAGCTCCTCGAATTTGTTCCGTTTAACCGAGGATGAAATTGATATCATTGCCTGTATTGCCCGTTATCATCGTCGTTCGGCACCGCTCAAAACCCATCTGGTGTATAATTCGCTTTCTTCGAATCAGCAGATTCTGGTACAAAAATTAAGCGCCCTGCTTCGCATTGCCAATGCGCTGGACCGTTCGCATAAACAAAAGGCCAAACGCATTGCGGTCAAATTCAATGAAAGCGGCGATGCGACCATTGTGGTTTTTACGCACGAGAACTTTTTGCTGGAGAAAGAGAATTTCTTGGAGAAAAAAGAATTGCTTGAGGAGATTACCGGTAATAAATTGACCTTGACGGTCAAGAGTCAGGACTGACATGGATTTGAAAGATAAATATATTCATCGTGATTTAAGCTGGCTGGGATTCAACCGTCGGGTGTTGGAAGAGGCGGGGGATGG
The DNA here is from genome assembly GCA_016201795.1 of Candidatus Omnitrophota bacterium. Taxonomy (GTDB): domain Bacteria; phylum Omnitrophota; class Gorgyraeia; order Zapsychrales; family Fredricksoniimonadaceae; genus JACQCF01. The sequence continues at coordinate 99,031 of JACQCF010000014.1, forward strand.
GCATAATCCTTTGCTGGAGCGGCTGAAATTCTTAAGTATTTTTAGCAGCAATTTGGATGAGTTTTACATGGTGCGCGTGGCCGGGCTTAAAAAGCTTTTGGATTCTGGCTATAATCGCAAAGATCAATTCGGTTTTTATCCCCAGGATCTCTTTAGCGAGATTAAATTAACAGCGGACAGTTTAGTCAAAGACCTTTACGATATTTATGCCGGCTCCATCAAGACGACGCTGGAGGCCAATAAGATTTATTTAAAAACTCTCGAGGATTTAAACGAAGCTCAGAAAAAATTCGTTAAACGTTTTTTTGACACGACGCTGTATCCGATTATCACGCCCATGGCCGTGGACCAGGGGCATCCTTTTCCTGACCTTCCCTCCAAAACTATTGCGCTGGCGGTCTCGATCATTCGTTCGGAGAAAAATCACCTGGCGATTCTTCCTGTACCTAAATCCGTGCCTCGCCTGTTGAAACTTCCCTCGGAAGGGGAGGAGTTTCATTTCATCCTTATTGACCATTTGATTAAGGAAAATCTCAAAGAGTTCTTTAAAGGCTATAAAATTCAGGCCGCTTCGGCCTTTCGTCTGTTGCGCGACAGCGAGATCGCCTTTGATGAGGAATTTGCCCCCAATTTGCTCAAAGCCATGGAAAAAGAATTACAAAAGCGCACCAGCGCCAGGACGGTGTATGTGCAGATGGAGCAGGGAGCAAACGTAGAACTGGTTGATATTTTATGCACCGGTCTTAGTTTTGCTAAAGAAGAAGCGGTCTTTGTCCCTTCGGATTTGGATTTGACTTTTTTTTCTGAAATGGCCAACAGCATTGACCGGCCGGGCGTTCGTTTTGGCAGTTTTGTGCCGGCCAAGATTTCTTATGAAAATATTTTTGATAAGATTAAAGAAGAAGACTTTATCGTTCATCTGCCTTTTCAGTCATTTTTTCCGACGGAAGATTTGATTCAGACGGCGGCCAAGGATGCGGATGTGTTGGCCATTAAAATGACACTTTATCGTACCAATGAAGATTCAAGTATCATTAAGGCACTGATGGAAGCGGCCAAGCGCCGCAAGCAGGTCACCGTGGTGGTTGAAATCAAAGCGCGGTTTGAAGAAGAAAAGAATATTCAATGGGCTAGGGATCTGGAACAGGCGGGCTGCCATGTCATTTATGGCATTGCGGGTCTGAAAATTCACTCGAAAATGACCTTGATTGTGCGTCGGGAAGAGGGGCGCATCCGCCGCTATGTGCATTTGTCCACCGGCAATTACAATGAAAAAACCGCGTGTCTTTATACGGACATCGGCTATTTTACGGCCAACGATGATTTTGCCCGCGACATTGCCGACGTTTTTAACGTTGTCACGGGTTATTCCCAGCCCAGCCCTTGGAAGAGGGTTATTTCCTCGCCCCATGATTTGCGTAAGTATTTTTTTGATTTGATCGACCGCGAAATTGAACATCACGGGGCGCATAAGAATGGGCTCATCATCGCCAAGATGAATTCTTTAGAAGATGTGGCGATGATTGATAAGCTCTATGCCGCTTCCCAGGCGGGGGTTAAGATCAAACTCATTGTGCGTGGCATGTGCTGTTTGATTCCCGGCCTGGAGGGTTTAAGTGAAAATATCGAGGTCAGAAGCATCATAGGACAGTTTTTGGAGCATTCACGGATTTTTGTTTTTAACAATAATAGCTCCCCCAGAATTTTTCTATCCTCGGCAGACTGGATGACGCGGAATTTCGATCGACGGGTGGAATTGTTGTTTGAAATCACCAAGCCTGAGATTAAAACTCATTTGCAGTTTGTGATGGATAATTATTTCAAAGACAGCCTCAAGGCGCGTGTGCTTCAAAAAGATAAGACCTATGTCCGTCTGGCCCGGGATGAAGTATCCTTCGGGGCGCAGGAGTATTTTATCAACCATTATACGAGATAAACGGATGAGCTATTTTATTGGTATTGATATCGGTGGAACAAAAATGGCCGGGGCGGTGGTAACGTCTCAGGGACGCATTCTGCATCGCTCTAAAATTTCGACACCGACAAAGGGTAGCGCCAAGGGTATTTTTCTGTGTCTGGTTGATTTAATCGAGGAATTGAGATCCTCTTTGTCGTCCAAGTCTTCTAAGGTCAAAGGCATTGGTCCCGCCTGTGGCGGGATTGGTCTGGGTGTACCTGGTATTGTGGATACTCACAAAGAGGTGGGGATTTTCCCCGGTACAGGCGTCGGTGGGGCGGTACTCATCAATGGCCGTTTGCTTTTAGGAATTCAAGGGGCAGCGACGGAATTGGGGCATATGGTTATGCAAGTTGACGGCCCTTTATGCCATTGCGGCAATCGCGGCTGTCTGGAAGCATTGACCAGCCGCTGGGCTATGGAGAGGGATATTCGCTCTCTGATCAAAAGCGGACACAAAAGCATAGTCAAAGAACTCAATAACGGCAGCCTGGCGACGATCAAAAGCCGCGTACTTAAAGAAGCCTTGCAAAACAATGACCCGGTTGTCAAAAAAGTTTTTAAGCAGACCTCTTCGGTATTAGGCCAGGCTTGCGTTTGCATTAACCATATTTTTAACCCTCAAGCCATCGTCTTGGGCGGAGGAGTCATCAAAGCGTGCGGGTTTTTTATGTTGCCTATCATTGAAAAAAATTTCCAATCCGATCCTTTCTTCAAAAGTTTCAACCGATGCCGCATTCTCCAATCCAGCCTAGGCGATGACGCCGTGGTCCTGGGCGCCGTACGATTGGTCAAGAGTCGCTAATTTCATTGAAGCCCTACAGGAAAAAATATATAATAATTTTTTATACCTCGTGTAATAATTTTAAACTTACACCACTCGGTATTGTGCCGAGTGACTGGTGTAGAGAATTTCGGTAACGAGGCCCTATGGCTCAAGCAGTTAAGCATTCCAACAAGGTCACTACCCATCCTTTGATTACCGACCACGACGTTTATCTTTTCAAGGAAGGCAATCATTTTAGGCTTTACGAAAAGTTAGGCGCGCATCCCATGGTGGTGGAGGGCAAGCCAGGCGTGTATTTTGCCGTCTGGGCACCCAATGCCAAAAAAGTTTCGGTCATTGGCAATTTCAACAGCTGGAACCGCGACGCGCACCCCTTAATCTGCCGCTGGGATTCTTCCGGTATTTGGGAAGGCTTTATTGATGGCATCGGCAAAGGCGAGCTGTATAAATTTTACATTGTCTCCACCCGCGATTTTTATCAGGTCGAGAAGCAGGACCCTTTCGCGTTTTTTAATGAAGGCCCCCCGCGCACAGCCTCCATCGTCTGGGATCTGGATTATCGCTGGCAGGACGATGAGTGGATGAAGCATCGCCATTCTAAGAACAGTTTAAACGCTCCTATTTCGATTTATGAGATGCATTTGGGTTCCTGGAAGAGGGTGGTGCAAGAGGGCAATCGTTCCTTCACGTACCGCGAGCTAGCCGAGCATTTGCCCAAATATTTAAAAGAAATGGGCTTTACCCACGTCGAGTTCTTGCCGGTGATGGAGCATCCATTTTACGGCTCCTGGGGGTATCAGACTTTAGGATATTTCTCGACGACCAGTCGCTATGGCAGTCCGCAGGATTTCATGCATTTGGTCGATTGTCTGCATCAAAACGGCATCGGGGTTATCCTCGACTGGGTGCCTTCGCATTTCCCCTGCGACGAGCACGGCTTGTCTTATTTTGACGGCACGCATCTGTTTGAACACGCGGACCCCAAACGAGGCTATCACCCTGATTGGAACAGCTATATTTTCAATTACAGCCGCCATGAAGTGCGCGAGTTTTTAATTTCCTCTGCCATGTTCTGGATGGATAAATTTCATGTTGATGCCCTGCGGGTGGACGCGGTAGCCTCCATGCTGTATTTGGATTATTCCCGAAAACCTTTTGAATGGATTCCTAATCATTACGGCGGAAGGGAGAATCTAGATGCCATTTATTTTTTGCGCCGGCTCAACGAAGTTATCTACGCGGATTTTCCCGACGTACAAATGATTGCCGAGGAATCGACCGCCTGGGGCGGGGTATCGCGGCCGACGAATGTCGGCGGTCTTGGCTTTGGCCTGAAATGGAATATGGGCTGGATGCATGACACGCTAGCGTACATGGCCAAAGACCCCATTTACCGCAAATATCATCACAATGAGCTGACCTTTTCGTTTTATTATGCCTTTACCGAGAATTTTTTATTGTCGCTGTCGCATGATGAAGTGGTGCACGGCAAAGGAGCCCTGGCCGCCAAAATGCCAGGCGATGACTGGCAGAAATTTGCCAATTTGCGTCTGCTGTTAGGGTACATGTTTGCGCATCCGGGCAAAAAACTTAATTTTATGGGTTCGGAATTTGCCCAATGGAGCGAGTGGAATCATGAAAACAGCCTGGACTGGCATCTGCTGGGGTTTGCGCCGCATCAAGGCATTCATCAATGGATGAAAGATCTCAATCGTCTCTACCGGTCTGAGCCGGCCCTTTATGAGCGGGATTTTACCCCGGATGGTTTTGAATGGATTGATTTGAATGATTACAGCCAAGGCGTTGTCAGTTTTATCCGTAAATCCGCCCATCATCAAAGTCAAATTGTCGCGGTGTGTAATTTTACACCGATGGTATGGAATGATTATTCCATCGGTGTGCCCCATAGCGGTTTTTGGAGGGAAATTTTAAACAGCGATGCCAAAATTTACGGCGGCAGCGGCCAGGGCAATTTAGGGGGCAAAGAAACCTCCCGCCAATCCTTTCACGGCAGACCCTTCTCATTATCATTGACAATTCCTCCGTTGGGGATATTATTTTTAAAAAGGGATAAGGGTAAAAAGGAGAAATGATTATGAAAGACAAAGTCATTGAAACAGCAGGGAAAACATGGAGGTTTTTGGGTCAAAACGGCGAGACTAACGTCGCTTGGCTTCCCAAAATACTTAAAGAAAAAGAGCCGGTGGTGTTTCAAGCGTTAGGATGGCTGGCCCGCGAGGATAAGATCAATTACACGATCAAAAACCGCCGCAACTTTGTGTCTTTGGTTGAAGCTGAACTGCAGGCTTTCAACAGCTATATGTATCACATGAATTCTCAAGTTCACAATAGTGCAGTGTCTTCTTCTACCAACAGCCGCCACAGAGCTAAGAGATGAATCGTTTTGTCTGTATCCATGGCCATTTTTACCAACCGCCCAGAGAAAATCCCTGGCTGGATGAGGTGGAGCTGCAGGATCCTGCTTATCCTTATCACGATTGGAATGAACGCATTAGCGCGGAGTGTTACGCACGCAATGCTTCCTCGCGTATCCTCGATGGTAACCATAAGATTGTTGATATCGTCAATAATTATTCCAGGATGAGTTTCAACTTCGGTCCGACCCTCTTATCCTGGCTGGAGCAAAAAGCACCGGACGTCTATGCGGCTATTCTGGAAGCCGACCATCTGAGCCAGAAGAATTTTAGCGGCCATGGCAGCGCTTTAGCTCAAGGTTACAATCATATCATTATGCCTCTGGCCAATACCCGCGATAAACGAACCCAGATCCTTTGGGGTATTAAGGATTTTGAGTATCGTTTTAGACGCAAGCCCGAAGGTATGTGGCTGGCCGAGACCGCCGTGGATTTGGAAACGCTGGATATCATGGCCGAGTACGGCATTAAATTTACCATCTTAGCCCCGCATCAGGCCAAAGAAGTCAAACCGACCAATCAAGAGACGCTCTGGCGTGATGTGCAGGGCCAAAAGGTGGACCCGAGGGTAGCGTATGTGTGTTATTTGCCTTCGGGACGTAAAATGAATATCTTTTTCTACAACGGACCTGTGGCTCAGGGGGTGGCCTTTGAAGGCCTTTTGAATAACGGCGAATATTTTGCCAGACGCTTAAGCCGTGAATTTAATACCCACCACACGCAAGCACAGCTGGTGCATATCGCCACCGATGGGGAAACTTACGGCCATCATCATAAATTCGGTGATATGGCCTTAGCCTACTGCCTGCATCACATCCAGACGCATCATCTGGCCCAACTGACGGTCTACGGCGAGTTTTTAGAAAAATTCCCGCCGCAGGTTGAAGTCACAATCGTGGAAAATTCTTCGTGGAGCTGCGTGCACGGCGTGGAACGCTGGCGGTCCAATTGCGGCTGTTCGAGCGGAGGACACGCCGGATGGACGCAAGAATGGCGCGGCCCGCTTCGCCAGGCGTTGGACTGGCTGCGCGATGAACTTATTAAGGTTTATGAGCAACATATCGGTTCATTTAACACTGACGGGTGGGCTCTGCGCGATTGTTATATTGAATTGATTTTGGACCGCAGTCAAGAGAACGTGGAGCAGTTTATTAAAAATTATATTTCTGGGCCGCTCAATGAAGAGAGCCGTATAAAACTGTTAAAACTTTTGGAAATGCAGCATAACGCGCTTTTGATGTATACCTCCTGCGGTTGGTTTTTTAATGAGATCTCTGGTCTTGAAACCGTGCAGATTCTTAAATACGCTGCCCGCGCCATTCAGCTGGCCCGCGAAGCCGCCGGCCCCGCCGATGGCAAGGCAGGGGCGGATTTAGAAGGAGGGTTTGTCAAACTTCTGGAGCGGGCCGCCAGCAATGTGGCAGAGTTTAAAAACGGAGCCAACATTTATTTGAACGTCGTTAAACCTTTGGTGGTGGATCTTTTGCGCGTGGGGGCGCATTATGCGGTCAGCTCTTTATTTGAACAATATCCTTCCAAGGTGCAGATGTACTGTTATACGGTTCAAAGCGAACATTATGAACTCAAAGAGGCTGGTCGTTTGCGTTTGGCCGTGGGGTATGGATGGGTTCATTCCAATATTACCGTCGAGAAAGCCCATATTCGTTTCGCGGTTTTGCATTTAGGGGACCATAATTTTATCGGCGGGGTGGATTATCTCAAAGGCGATGAGTTTGATGAAATGTACCAACGGATCATGGCGGCTTTTTTGGAGAGCAATGTGCCCCAGGTGATCGGTTTAATCAATTTCTATTTTGGTTCACGCAATTATTCCCTGTGGGATTTGTTCAAGCGGGAACAGCAGGCCATCCTCAATCATGTTCTGCGTTCGACCATGCAGGATATAGAAACTTCGTTCCGTCAAATTTACGAGAATCACTACCCTTTAATGCAGATCAAAAACGATATTCGTCTGCCCTTGCCGCGCATGCTCATGACGGTGGTGGAATTTATTGTCAATAGGGATTTGGTGGCCTTGATCGAAGGGGATGATCTGGATATTGATCGGATGAAGGTGCTGGTGGAGGAGATGAAACGATGGGCGTTTAAGCGCGATCAGGCCAATTTTAGTTTTTTAGCCAGCGGGCATTTGAATCAGCTCATGCAGAAGCTGCAGGAGCGTCCGGATGATATTGTGCTCATGGAAAAGATCACCACCGCTTTTGAATTATTGGGCCAGTTGAATCTGGATTTGGATTTATGGAAAGCCCAGAATATTTATTTTGCCATGGCCCGCAGGATTTATCCGGATACCTTCAGTCAATCCAAACACGATGACCTTGCCCGACGATGGGTGACGTTGTTTGAGCATTTGGGCGACATCCTTCAGGTGAATATCACGGCCCCTGCCTTGGCGGGGATTCAATAATATGCCTCAGAGATCCAGCGGTATTTTGCTTCACATCAGCTCCCTGCCTTGCGCCTATGGGATGGGTGATTTAGGCCCGCACGCGTATGCTTTCGTGGATTTTTTGAAAGCTTCGGGTCAAACATACTGGCAGATTTTACCGATCAATCCTACCGACGCCATTAACGGGCATTCTCCGTATAGCTGTTTTTCCGCTTTTGCCGTCAATCCTTTGCTTGTCAGTCCGGATTTGCTGGTCATGGAGGGATTTCTTAAAGCTTCGGATTTAAAGCACCCGCCATCGTTTCAGACCGCAGCGGTGGACTACACCAAACTGATGCTGTTTAAGCAGAAGCTTTTTGAGAGGGCTTTTCAACGGTTTGGTCGGCAATTTTATAAAGGCGGCTATGAACTGTTTGTTAGTGAGCACAGACAATGGCTGGAGGATTTCGCGGTTTTCGTCGTGGCCAAGCGGACATTGGAAGGCAAGTCTTGGGATCAATGGCCTAAGGGCCTCAAAGACCGTAAGCCCCAAGCGCTCGTCCAATTTAGAAAGAAACATGCGAAGGCTATCGAACAGGTAAAGTTTATTCAATACCTGTTTTTCCGTCAGTGGCATAAGTTAAAGACGTATGCCAACCAACAGGGGGTTTCCATCATCGGCGATGTTCCGATCTATGTCAATTATGACAGCGTAGATGTTTGGTGTCATCGTCCATTTTTCAAGTTGGACGATGAGGGGCACTTGAGATTTATCAGCGGATGCCCACCGGATTATTTTTCTCAAACCGGCCAGCGCTGGGGCAACCCTGTTTATGACTGGGCGAATTTGAAAAGGACCCAATACAGCTGGTGGGTCGATCGCCTTGCCCATCATTTGACCCTGTTTGATTCTTTGCGTATCGATCATTTCCGCGGCTTCGCGTCTTTCTGGCAGATTCCGGCGCACGAGAAATTGGCGGTGTTTGGTCAATGGGTCAAAGGCCCGGGAGAGAATTTTTTTAAAGTTTTACTTAAACATTTTGGGCATTTGCCTTTGATTGCCGAAGATTTGGGGGAGACCAGCACGGATGAGGTTTATTTAATGAAAAAATTTCGATTGCCGGGGATGCGGGTTTTATTATTTGCCTTTGGCGGGGATCTCAAAAAGAATCCGCATGTACCGGCGCATTATGGGACTCATTGTGTGGCCTATACCGGAACGCACGACAATAATACGGTGCAAGGCTGGTACTATCAGGAAGCCAAAGAACACGAGCGGGCCAATATCAAGGCGGTCCTTGGTCTTAAACCCCGGCCTCGAGCTTTGCACTGGCAGATGATTGAGGTTTTGATGAAGTCTAAGGCCGATACCGTCATTATTCCCATGCCGGATGTGCTGGGTTTAGGGGCCCTTGCGCGCATGAATACACCGGCGACGAAAGTGAATAATTGGAAATGGCGTCTGGAGCCAGGCATGCTGACGTCTTCTTTGAGTGGGAAATTATTCAAAATCACCCATCAATCCAGGAGGTGTTGACAATGGCTTTAAACAAACAAAAAATAACAGGACTTATTGTAGGTTTTGCTATTGGAACGGTCGTGGTGGTCAAATTGATTTTGACCAATTCGCCGGGGGTTGTTATGGATTCGTTGGTAGCGCGCACCCAGGGGCCGGCCAGCGCGAAGGTGAATATCGTAGAGTTTATTGATTTTGAATGTCCGGCCTGTGCCAGAGGAGCCATCGAGTTAAAGGAATATCTAGCCAGATATCCCCAAGATCTACGCGTGCAGATTAAATATTTTCCTCTGATGCAGATGCATCGTCATGCCCTGCAGGTGGCTTCCTACAGTGAATGTGTCAGCCGCCAGGGAAAATTCTGGACGTTTTTTGATTCTTTAATGCTCCAGCAGGGACAATGGAGCCAGTTGGTGAGCGCCCAGGGCGTTTTTGATCAAATGGCCCAGCAGGCAGGGGTGAATATGGCGAAATTAAAATCCTGTCTTTCGTCGGACGATGTCTCCAGTACCATTATGAGCGAGAAAGCTTTAGGGCAGTCGCTGGGGGTGAGATCCACCCCGACGTATTTTATCAATAAGAAAATGGTCGTGGGGTCCAAGTCGCTGGCGGATGAACTCACCCATGACTTTCCATCGGTTTCCCAATAAATATGGCTGTTTGTCTTCGTCTATTTATAGGTCTGGTGTTATTGGTTTCAGGCTTTGAAAAGCTCATAAGCCCTTACCAGAATTTTTTGTACGTGATTCAGGCGTATCAAATGTTTCCTTCGTGGATGGAAACGGCCGCGGCGCTCTTGGTGCCATGGGTGGAGTTGATGGTTGGAATTTTTCTGGTTTTAGGTTTGTGGCTTAAGCGGTCGCTCAAAGGCGCTGTGATCTTGCTTGCCTGTTTTATCATTATTGTAGGCCAGGCCCTGTTGAGGCATTTGCCTCTTGAAGACTGCGGTTGTTTTGGCGAGGCCATTCATATTCCGCCTCAAGGAATCATGGTTTTTGATAGTTTGATGCTTTTATCTGCCTTCTGGCTTCTGCGTTACCCCTCCAAAGTCAAAGGTTTAAGTTTAGATAAATATTTTAATTCTTAAACTGGCCGTATCGACTAAAGAAAACGCTTTTCTAAAATCTATCTGGGTGCCTTGACAATAGCCATTTATATGGCATACTTATTTTGAATACAAATAAACTAGGAAATTATGCTCATAACCCCTTTAAGGGTTCCTAACACTATGTTTAAAGTCATCAAAAGAGTTGTTTCATTGGTTGTTTCGACCACCTTTCTTACCTCATCTATAGGAGTGCCGACAAGCTACGCACAAGTTGCGGCTGGGACCATGCCCTGGATGCCAAGCCCAGGCGTACGGGTATCTTTAAGCCCGGAATTTACCCCGGCGCATTTAAAAGGCATGGTGATTCATCCGGATAATGCTTTGCAGTTTGACTTTCTTATTCACCGTGGGGATGAACGTTTAACTCAAGATCAAAAACAGGACGAATACAAGAAACTCATCAAATATTTTCTGGCCTCTTTGGCGATTCCTGATGAAGACCAGTGGGTGAACCTTTCCCCTTATGAAAAGACCCGCATTATCAAGGATGATTTCGGCCAAACCGAAATGGGCCGCGACCTTTTGGCCCAGGACTATATTCTCAAACAAATCACGGCTTCTCTCATTTATCCTGAAAGCAACTTAGGCCAGAAATTCTGGGACAAAGTTTACGCCCAAGCCCAACAGCAATACGGCACCACCAATATACCGGTCAATACCTTTAATAAGGTGTGGATTGTGCCGGATGAGGCGGTGGTTTATGAGCATGGCAATACGGTGTATGTGCTCAAGAATCATTTAAAGGTGATGCTGGAAGAGGATTATTTATCATTGTCTAAACACGCTGGGATTACCAGCGCTGAACCTGCGCAGGGTAAAGAGGTCAATAAATTAGGTAGTCAAGTGGTGCGCGAAATCGTGCTTCCCGCGCTTGAAAAGGAAGTCAATACGGCCAAGAATTTTTCTATGCTGCGTCAGGTTTATAGCGGCATGATTTTAGCAACGTGGTACAAACGTACTCTTAAAGAATCTTTGTTGGGTAAGATTTATGCGGATAAAAGCAAAGTCAAAGGCGTTGATCAAGATCCCAGGAGTAATCAAGAGATTTATCAGCAGTATTTGAAGGCTTTTAAGAAAGGCGTGTTTAACTTTATTAAGGAAGATGTGGACAAATACAGCAATGAGACTATCCCAAGGAAGTATTTTTCTGGCGGGTTTACCAGAGGCTTCCGTGGTGACGGCGCTATGATAGTCGTCAAGAGTCTTCAATCAGACCAAGCGATGAATGTTAGGGAAGAGTTCGATAACAAAGAAGATCTAGCTAGGGTGAGTTTGACTGAGTCGCGGGCCAGAACCACTAGTAGTAGGAAGATCCCGGTCCCGTTTACATTTCAAGGGAAAGCCTTTAAACCAGCCATTCAGAGGAAAGTCCCGTTGACAACATTTAAAGAGAAAAGCTTTCCAGTGCCTCTAGTCACAAAAACCGCTACTAATCCACCCGCTGATGCCGCGATGACGGTGACTCATGTTGATGTATTGAAACTAGCAAAAGCTTCATTGCCTGAGCCTGGTCCCGGAGAACTCAATTCATTGCAGGTTAGTCAACAGGCTAATCTGCGTAATTCTAAAGAAGGAAGCGATTTGAGTAATGCTGCTATAGATGTCTTAAGAAACAGGATAATGGTTATGCGTAAAACATTGGATGATCTTTTAAGAAATCCCGAAGAAGTTAGCCTATTGGTTCAGAAAACTTTCAATCTTTATCATACAGTTAGCCTTGCAGATCAGGCGCAGATTAGTCTTAGAAGAACCCCCGGTGGTATCGACTTAAACGCCGCGAATTTGAATTTGCAGATTAAGCGTGATGGCAGGGGCGTACCTTTGCCGGTGTCCCGGCAGGATTTGGAACATATCAATATCGACGGGCTGATTCCGGTGATCATAGACATTAAGCCTGCCGCTGCTTTGCCAATCTTCTTTGAGATGCAAAACTCCGCTCACCCAACCAGTGGATAAGAATTTACACTGATTTAGCCAGCCTTTTTGGTGGTAATGCCCTCGAGACATGATATACTAGACGCTGTGAACAAATTTATTTGGTTCATTTTTCTTTCCCTTTGTCTTGCCTGTCCTTGCGTCCATGCGGCGTCCATCAAAGAGCCCAATGTGGCCGGGGCTTTTTACAGCGCCGACCCGCAGGAATTGTCCCATCAGATTGATTCTTTTATCCAGCAGGCTTCAATAAGTCCCGTTGCTGCCAGAGTGCAGGCCATGATTGTGCCCCATGCCGGCTACATTTATTCCGGTCCTGTGGCCGCCTATGGCTACAAAGCCATTTCCAGAAATAAATACACCACCATTGTCATTCTGGCGCCCAGCCATTATTTTCCTTTTGAGGGTATATCGGTCTGGCCAGAAGGAGGGTTTAAAACGCCTTTAGGCATCGTTAATGTCGACGAAGATTTTGCCCAGAAACTCATGAAAGCCGACAGCCGATTCCGATTTCTACCGCAAGTCTTTGAGCAGGAACACTCGGTGGAGGTAGAGCTGCCTTTTATTCAGAAAGTTTTTGGCAGCGTTAAGATTGTGCCTGTTTTGATGGGTAACCCCGATGCAAAAGTTTGCCAGAAATTGGCCGCGGTTTTAAATGGGTTGATTGGTTCGCGCCAGGACGTGCTGGTGCTGGCCAGTTCTGATATGTCACATTATTTTGATTATGAAACAGCCAATCAGATGGATGCAGCCACCCTCGAGACCATCAACAATAAAGATGTACAAAGCTTTTGGAATGGCAATGTCAGCCGCAAAATGGAAATGTGTGGGTTTGTACCAGTAACTACTGTTCTTTTATATGCCAGAGAACGGGGCTTAAAAGTTCAGGTACTCAAGCACGCTAACTCAGGGGATACGGCAGGGGATAAGTCCAGAGTGGTGGGTTATTCATCGGTGATTTTTTACAAAGACCAGACGGAAGGGATGTTCAATGCTCGGCAAAAGAAAGCATTGTTGGCTTTGGCTCGTAGCAGCATCGATAATTTTTTAAAAACCGGCAAGGTTCCTGAGGCTAAAACGAGCGACCCCAGGCTTTTGAAAACGCAGGGGGCTTTTGTGACGCTGACTAAACATGGACAATTGCGCGGCTGTATTGGTAATATCGTGGGGGATAAACCGCTCTGGCAGACCATTCGCGCCATGTCCATCGCGGCGGCTTCCCAAGACCTACGATTTATTCCAGTAAGCAAAGATGAGCTTAAAGACATTGATATTGAAATTTCCGTTTTAACCGTGCCGCGGCGTGTGGCGGACGCTTCCGCGATTATGTTGGGCCGCGACGGGGTGATTGTCAGCGACGGGACTTATCATCAAGGGGTGTTTTTACCGCAGGTATCTGGCGAAACGCATTGGAGTAAGGAAGAGTTCTTAAATGAACTTTGCAGCCAAAAAGCCGGCTTGCCCCCTGATTGCTGGAAGGATCGTAAAAATAGTTTATGGACATTTCAGGCAGATGTCTTTACTCAATGAGAGTTAGGAACATTATTATTTCTATTTTTGTCGTCGGGTGGCTGGTAGTCTTTCATTATGAATCCACTCGTCATTTTTATTGGGAACCGCTGTTGGGCCGTCCGCTGCCTAAGATGAAATTTCTTTTTCCACCGGCAGGGTGGATTATGTTTTTTAATGTGGATGACAGCTACGGCTATACGGAAGTCTACGGCGTCAAAGACGGACACCCGCAAATGATTGACCCTCATCAGATTCTGCAGACGCGCGCCATTGGTTATGATAATATCAACCGCAATGCTTTAGTTACCGTGCTTTCCAGGGATGTCTCAGGGCCTTTTTGTCTTTTTTTGCATCGTAAATTTCCGTATTTCGATAGTTTCCTGGTCACTTACGTCAATTATCCGTCGCTGACCAAAAGACCATTTGAGAGATTACAGGCCGTTGCCTATGAATGTAAGTAAAATTTGGAACATCTTATTTTTGGAAGAGCGCTCCTCCATCGGGCTGTCCTTCTTCCGTATTTTTGTGGCCCTGACCACGGGTCTGCACGTCATCCCGTCTTTTTTCCATCTCGACGACAATTATCTATCCAGCGCTTTTAAGATACTCAACGGCAATTTTTTCACCCCCCAGGTGTTGGAGCTGGTGCAAAAAAGTCCGGACTGGCTGGTGGTTATTTTTGTGTGGGCTTTTGTGCTGACGTGGTTCTGTTTTTTGATCGGATTGTTCTCTCAGGTGAGCTGTATCTTGATGACACTCTGTTGCTATTATTTTTACGCGCTCAATGATTTTCATATCGGCACGCTGTCGTGGGACATTTTGCTGGTGACCTTGTTTTTGATGTGCCTGACGTCTTATCACGGGGATTATTTTTCCGTCGACGCTTTGCGTCGAGGCGACTCACAGGCCTATCGGTGCCCCAGGCCATTTTTTATCCAGCGGCTGTTGCAGTTACAAATCGTTTCCACTTTTTTCTATACCGGTCTTTATAAAGTGACTGCCGAAGGCAACTGGATTCACGACAATCCCATTTATTATTTGATGAATTATCCGCCGGTGGGAGTGACCAAGAATTTTCTTTTGAAAGAATGGATGGGGGTGCATCCGGCATTTTGTTATGGAATAGGAATTTTTATTATCACCATGGAGTTTGCTCTGCCGTTTTTGTTGTTTTACCCTAAAACCCGCCGGTCAGCCATCTTGATGGGCTTTTTCTTTCACATTGTTTTGCTTTTGACGCTGGATGTGCCAGCCATCTTTTTCTTTTTGTTCCCCGCGCAGTTGCTGTTATTTATCCACCCCGGGAAAATCGTCGATTGGATTGAGGCTAAACGCCGTCTCAATGCCCGAAGCCCGCGATATCAAGTCATTTATGACGGCCATTGCCATTTCTGTCAGAACAGTATCGGGCAATTGAAGGTGATGGATGTATTTACCCGCTGTGATTATGTGGATTATCAAACCACCGATAGGCTTGAGCAACTGCATTCGGCTTTAACTAAGCAAGCCGCCGCCAGCCAATTACAATTAATTACTCCCGACGGGAAAATGTACGGCGGTTTTTTCGCTTTTCGCCAGATGGGATGGCTGATGCCAATGTTGTACTTTTTATTGCCGTTCATGTATTTACCGACGGCGGATTGGATAGGACCAGCGGTGTATCGTTCCATTGCTCAAAATCGCTATTTATTACATTTGAATCGGGTTTGTAAAGATAATCACTGTTTCCGCCCATGATTTCTCCGCGCGATTGTCCTAAAATGATTTGGATTCATACCGTCTTGATTATGGCTATTGGTCTGGCGGCCCTTTACAGCGCTTCTTTTAACAATGAGAGGGTGGAGCAGACGGTATTTTATGATCAGCTCTGGTGCGCTATCTTGGGACTATTGGCCATGGGTTTTCTGAGTCGTTTTGATTATCGTAAATTTTTTGACGTCGCCTATATCGTGTATGGTTTAAGCGTTTTATTTTTATTGCTGGTGTTGTTTTCAGGACACCAGGTTCTGGGGGCGACCCGCTGGTTTTCTGTCGGCGGTTTTAGTTTCCAGCCCTCGGAATTTAGTAAACTCGCCGTGATTTTATTTTTAGGCCGCTACTTAAGCCAACGGCGGCCGAAATTGTCGTTTAATTTATCCGGTTCTTTGCGTGGCCTCTGGGATGATTTAATTGTTCCTTTGGGAGTCACCGCCTTATCGGTGCTGTTGATTTTCAAACAGCCGGATTTGGGGACAGCGATTTTGATTTTTGGTATTTTTATCGTCATGCTGTACGTCAGCGGTATCGGACATAAAGTTTTTTTGATTTTCATGGGCTTGGCGTTTTGTTTCCTGCCGCTGGCCTGGCATTTTTTAAAACCGTATCAACATGACAGGCTCACCGTTTTTTTAAACCCCAATCATGATCCGACGGGGGCCGGTTATACCATTACTCAGTCAAAAATTGCGGTGGGTTCGGGGCAACTATTCGGTAAAGGCTGGTTGGCAGGAACGCAGAATCAGCTTAATTTTTTGCCGGAGCGGCATACCGATTTTATCTTTTCGGTGATTGGGGAAGAGTGGGGGCTTTTAGGATCGCTGCTGTTGATTTATTGTTATGCGGTTATTATCTATTGCGGTTTGATGATTGCCCATCATAATAAAGATCGCTTCGGCCAGCTGGTGACCGTCGGTATGGTGGCTATCTTGGCGATGCAGGTGGTCATCAATATCGGCATGGTCATTGGTTTATGTCCGGTGGTGGGCATCACCCTTCCTTTGATCAGTTACGGACGCACGTCGTTTATGATTTTTGCTTTGATGTTAGGGTTTCTTTTGAATCTCAGTAAAAGAAGGACAATATTCTAGACAACAGCCCATTGCGTTATTATAGTATCTAAATATGAAGAACTTCCGTAAAATTATCAATAAGCAGTTGGGGGAAATCTTAATCGAACGCGGTATGATCAACCGGACGCAATTGGAAGAAGCGCTCAAAATTCAAAAAGAAAAAAATTTGCTTTTGGGCGAGGCCTTAGTGAGTCTTCATTACACCACTGAAGAAAATATTGTGCAGGCCTTAACGACCCAGTATGGTTTTCCTTATTTGCCTTTATCCGACTATGAAATTTCTCCTGATGTTTTAGTTTCCGTACCGGTGAATGTCTGTGAGAAATACTGTCTGATCCCTATTGACAGAATCGGTAAAAATTTAACTTTGGCGATGGCCAATCCGTTGAATTTAAACGCCTTAGAAGATGTGGAATTGGTCACCAACTGTACGGTACAGGCCTTTGTGAGTACTGCCAGCGATATTAAGGCGGCTATTGATCGCTATTATGAGTCAGCCCAATCCTAAATGTTACCTCTAACCCAACGACTCAAAGAGATTTTACTGCGGGATCATATTGTATCAGCCTCTGATATGGGGCGAGCTCTCAAAGAGCAAAAAGATGTCGGAGGAGAGCTTAGCAGTATCCTTCTTAAACTGAAACTTATCTCTGAAGATCAGCTATCAGTCGCTCTGAGCGAAAGTCTCCATATTCCCATCATTAACCTGGCTTCGTTGAAAATTGACCCCAGCCTTTTAAAATTAGTTCCCCGTAGCATGGCTGAAGCCTACCGATTAGTTCCTATTTCGAAAATTGGCGATCAAATGACGGTGGCGATGGCGGATCCATTAAATGTTTTTGCGCTTGATAATGTCCGCGCGGTCACCGGTATGTTCCTGAGCGCTGTTGTGGCCAGGCCCGGGGATATTAAAGCCTCCATTGACCGTCTCTATAGCGCTGATACCAAAACCAGTTTAGCAGAGATTCTTAAGGATATTAAAGAGGCCGAAGATTTGGAATTGGTTAAAGAGGCGGGCGGGATGGATAAAAAAGAAGTCGAAAGCCTCTCGCAGGAAGCTCCGATCATTACGCTGACAACCACCATTATCCAGCAGGCCATTGCCGCCAAAGCCAGCGATGTGTTCATTGAGCCTTTGGAAAAATCCCTGCGCATCCGTTACCGGGTGGATGGTTTGATTCGCGAGATTGACCGCATGGCCAAGACGTTGCATTTTCCCGTTGTTTCCCGTATTAAAGTCATTTCTAATTTGGATATCGCCGAACACCGTCTGCCGCAGGACGGACGTTTTCGCGTCAGTACTTCCACCGGCAAAGAAGTGGATTTTCGTGTGAATGTTTTGCCCACGGCTCTAGGAGAGAAAATTGTTTTGCGCGTACTGGATAAGAGTTTGGAAATGCTCGATATTGATAAACTCGGCTTTGAGCCCGATTCGTTGAGCCGTTTGAAAGAATGCTGCCAGAAGCCGCACGGGATGATTTTAGCCTGCGGTCCAACTGGAAGCGGCAAGACGACCACCCTGTATGCGATTCTTAAACATATCGATAGTCCCGGTAAAAATATTATTACGGTTGAAGATCCGGTGGAGTTTCAGATAAAAGGTTTTAATCAGGTCAATATCCATCCGGAAGTGGGGCTGACATTCCCATCCGCTTTGCGTTCCATTTTACGTCAGGACCCCGATATTATTCTGATCGGGGAAATCCGTGACCCGGACACTTTAGATATTGCGGTCAAAGCAGCCTTGACCGGACATCTGGTTGCCTCATCGCTGCATACGACGACAGCCGCAGGTTCGATTACCCGTATGATCAATATGGGAATCGAGCCATTTTTGATTTGTTCGTCGGTGATTGCCGTTGTGGCCCAGCGATTGATCCGTCGGGTATGCCCCAAATGTCGAGAGGTCTATACACTTCCTAAGGAAGGCATCGCACAATTTCGGGTTAATCAACTTATGCCACAACATAATATGACGTTTTATAGACCCAAGGGCTGCGAGAAATGTTTCAATACCGGTTATCAGGGACGGGTGGGAATCACCGAAACTCTGGTGCTGACTTCCAAGGTACGGGAATTGATTTTGGCGCGGGCCTCCGAAATGGAAGTTAAAGCCTGCGCGCGCGAGCAGGGTATGAAAACCATGAGGGAAGATGCGGTGCTCAAAGCCTGCCGGGGCTTAACGAGTTTGGAAGAAGTGGTACGTTTAACGGTGACGGACTAATGGAATCCACCCGCGAAAAAATATTCAAAGCGCTTCACAAACTGCCTAACATCAATCCTTCGGATCTGGATGCTTTGGCGTATGCCAGTTATGATAAGCACACAGGGTTGACCAAGACGCTTATTAAGCAGGGTATTATTTCCGAGGAAGCTTTATTGATTCTTTTAGTCAGAGAGCTGCGTCTTCCCTCGATTGATTTGAGTAAATACCGCCTGGACGAACATCTCAAAAATATTCTTCCCGAAAAAATCGCCCGCCAGTACAGCGTTGTTCCCATCGCCAGTTTAGGAGATACTCTGACGGTCGCTGTGTCAGATCCTCTCAATGTGTTTGCCATTGATGATTTGCGAAACATCACCGGTAAAACCATCGAAATTGTTCTTGCCAGCCATTCGCAAATTTTGCGCACCATCGAGCAGTTTTATGCTTCAGCGGCTCAAAGTATTGCCAAAGCCACAGAGAATATGCCGACGCAAGATCTGGCCATTGTTCAGGAACAGTTTGAACAAATGAACATGGACGCTGAAGCCGGCGAGCAGGCGCCGATTATCCGGATGGTGAATTTAATCATTAAAGAAGCCATTCGTCAGCGCGCCTCTGACATTCATCTGGAGCCTTCCCCCGAGGGGATGCGCGTGCGTTATCGCATCGACGGTATTTTGCAGGATATCTTAACCATTCCCGCTGAAAGTCAGAGCGCGGTGGTGGTGCGTATTAAAATCATGTCGCGCATGGATATCACCTCTTTTCAGGTGCCGCAAGACGGACGTTTTAAGATGCGCATGAGTTCCGGCGAGATTGATTTTCGCGTTTCCATGTTGCCCACCACCCATGGGCAGAAGGTGGTGATGCGCTTGCTGGATAAAGCCAATCTATCCGTGGGTTTAAATAAATTGGGATTTTCAAAGCGTTCCGTGGACACTTTAGAAGAGGTGATGTACAAACCCTTTGGTATGATTTTAGTGACCGGCCCTACCGGCAGCGGCAAGTCAACGACGCTGTATTCGATGATCAATAAACTTAACACCATTGATCGTAACATTATCACCATTGAAGATCCCGTGGAATATTTAGTCGACGGACTCACCCAGATTGAAACCAAACACGAAATAGGTTTTAATTTTGCCATGGGGTTAAGAGCTATTTTGCGTCAATCCCCGGATATTGTCATGGTGGGGGAGATCCGTGACGCAGAGACGGCGGATATTTCCATTAAAGCCTCGCTAACTGGTCAGCTGGTGCTTTCGACTTTGCATACCAATGATGCGGCTGGCGCGGTCACCCGTTTGGTGGATATGGGCTTGGAACCGTTTTTGGTGGCCTCCAGCCTGCTGCTCGTCTGCGCCCAGCGGCTTTGCCGTAAGGTTTGTCCGTATTGTAAGCACCCCGTCGATATTCCCGCCAAGGCTTTGAAGAAGATCGAATCCAAAATTAAGAAGGGGACTGTATTTTATGAAGGCAAAGGCTGCGAGCGCTGCCGCCACACGGGTTACCTGGGCCGTCTGGGCGTGACGGAAGTTTTGCAGATTGATGACCACGTGCGTGATCTTTTGATAGGCGGTAAATCTGCGGAGGAAATTTCCCATTACGCGCAGGAAAAACAGGGGATGAAATTGCTTTTCGATGATTGCGTTGATAAAATGTGTCAAGGGGAAACCACGTTAACGGAAGTCTATCGTATTTCCTCATTGGAGGAAGAGCAAACTTAAGGAGTAGGGGTATGGATAAAATTTTAATTGGGGAAATATTGGTCCAGCGCAAATGTATCAGCCAACAACAGCTTGATCATGCCCTGCAAGTGCAGAAAAAAGAAAATGGTTTAATTGGTGAAATCCTGGTGAAATTGGGCTATCTTGAGGAAAGGGATATTGTGGTGGCTCTGGTGGTGCAGTGCGGTCTGCCGTATATTGCCGTTAATAAATATACGGTTGATCCGCAGGTTTTAGGGCTTATTCCCAAAGACATGGCCCAGAAAGAGCGGATGATTCCCCTGGACCGTGTCGGGGATATTTTAAGTGTGGTGATGACCAATCCTTTGACGAATGAAAGAAAAGCGAAATTGGAGACATTCACCAAATGCCGTATCGCCACGTTTATTTCCACCAAGTCAGAGATTGAAGAAGCCATCGCGCGACTTTATTAAAGGAGCAAGCCATGCCCACTTACAGATATATAACGCGTGATCAGGAAGGTACTAGCGTGACCGGTAAAATGGCGGCGGACAATGAGTCCATGATTATCGCCGAACTTCGCAAACGCAATCTGATTATTATTAACATTGAGGAAGAAAAAAGTTCTGCCTCAAAATCAACCACTCCCAAGACCCTCAAGGGCAAGAGGGTTAAATCCGAAGACATCGTTGTTTTTACCCGTCAATTTGCCACCATGGTAGATGCGGGTATTCCTATTCTTCAGGCTTTGGAGGCGCTCGGCGAGCAAACCATTAATCCGACCTTTAAGCGGGCTATTGGCGGTATTCGTGAAGACATTCAGTTGGGCACCAGCCTTTCGGACGCTTTTGCCAGACATCCTAAGATTTTTGATCAGCTTTACGTGAATATGTTAAGGGTCGGGGAGGCCGGTGGCATATTAACCGTTATTCTTGATCGTGTGGGGACCTATTTAGAAAAGTCCGAGAAACTCAAACAAAAAATACAGGCGGCCATGATTTATCCGGCGGTGGTTGTGAGCATGGCTATGTTGATTACCACCGTTCTGATCATCAAGGTGGTGCCTACCTTTGCCACCATTTATGATTCGTTGGGACAAAAATTGCCGTTGATGACCCAGATGCTTATCAATTTTAGTAAATTTATGCAACAACAGTTTTTGGTTTTTTTTGGTACCATCGTGGTTATCGTTGTCGGGTTTATCAGATATCGCCGGACCGAAAAGGGACGGTTATACACGGATGCCCTGGCCTTGAGATTGCCCATTTTTGGAGATTTGGTTTGCAAGGTCTCGGTCAGCCGTTTCAGCCGTACTTTTGCCACTCTTTCCCAAAGCGGAGTGGCGATTCTGGAGACGCTGGATATCGTCGGGAAAACCTGTGGCAATCGCGTGATTGAATTGCTGGTGGATGAAATCAAGACCAGCGTGCGTGAAGGTGAGAGCATTGCCGTACCTTTATCTAAAAGTAAAGCTTTCCCGCCGATGGTTACCCGTATGATTGCCATTGGCGAAAAATCCGGGCAGATGGAGAAAATGCTTTCGAAGGTGGCGGAATTTTATGATGAGCAGGTGGACACCGCCGTCGAAGGTTTGACCAAATTGATCGAACCTTTAATCATTGCCTTTTTGGGTATTGTGGTTGGATTTATTGTGGTGGCGCTGTTTATGCCTATTTTAAATTTAGCCTCAGTCATTAAATAATGCTTATGACGAGATGGATGAGAAGCATCATGGCCATTTGTTTTTTAAGTCCCTACTTGTCCTGTGCTTTTGGGCAAGAGACAGGGATGAACAACGGATTGGCGGATTTGACCCAAAGCCTGCAGGAATTAAAGAATAGGGTGGATCAATTATCCAGTCTCAATGAGGCGTTGTTATTAAAGAATACTCAGCTCAAAGACCGTTTAAATGATGTTCAAACGACTTTACAAAAACTGGAGGCAGAAAGCCATCAAATGACAGAGGCACCGCCTAAACAGCAAGAATCCAGCCCTGCCAAGGCCAAACGCATTACCCAGTTGGGAAAAAATGTTTTTGATTTAGATCAGAAGATTAACCAGCTTAAGGAACGGTTCAAGATCGTTCAGGAGAGTATTGCTGGCGGACAAAAAACAGATCAGCAACAGGAACAAAGGCGTCAAGAGAAGCTCGGTATTCTCAAAATGATTGCTGAAAGCCAAAAGCGTCAGAACCTTCTTCAGGAGCAGATTTTGGATTTTCAAAAAAATGTTCCACTCGTTATGGTCTCCGCGGGAAACATCAGTGGTAAGGCGGCTTTGGAAGCTCAAATCCAGCAATTGAAGCAGGAGATTGATCAGTTAAGCGCCCTAGCCAGCAAGCCAGCAGCTAATTTATCCCAACAGGGATGGGGTGAAAGTCAATTGCATCAATTGCAAGTCAACCTGAGAAACTTGAAGAAAAATTGGGCTGAATTGCAGAATTTGGTAGCTAAGATGCAGCAAAAACGTCGGCCTATTACTTTGACACAAGAGCAGAAAAAGGAAGAGCTTAAGTTAAAAGCGAATATTGAACAATTAAAAAAAGAAACTAAAAATCTTAAATTTGATGTAAGAGCATTACAGCAGAGAATGGTAGAATTAGATAAGCGTAAAACTTATTTGGGAACCCTCCGCCACCAATAGTTAATTCCTTTATTTTGAAGGAGTTATGATAAAAAAAGTTTTTTGCATTTGACAAAGGCTAATTGGGCATGTTATGCTATTAGTAGCTGTTTTGGTAAGCTTATTCAAAGAAAGGAGGCATATTTAAGTTAATTTAAACCAGGGCATTATGTGGGTTTTAATTGAGCCTTGAGAACAGACACGTTATAATACTTAAAATACGTACTCATTAACTCGAAAAACCTGCCCAGATGCCCCAAATCAAGGAGAACAAGATGAGAACGTTTACTTCTAATAA
>JACQCF010000013.1 GCA_016201795.1 Candidatus Omnitrophota bacterium
GAGATTTGATTCATAGTTTTATGCCTCCATTAAAAATAGAATAATCGTTTCTTTGAGGGGAGGCAAGTTCAAAAATCAAAACTCTCTGTAAACACAGAAGATAAGAAGATTAAAAGCTAAAAGTTTTGACAAAAAGTTAACTGATAAAAGGGGGTTGTATGAATCAAGAAGCACGTCAACAAGTTCTGGAAGCGTATGCCCAACAGGAATTATCCTGCAGCGGCGACGGTGCTTTCAGCGAGCATCTTCCTGAACACTTCGGCCAAAATGTTTTTAGCCTTAAGGTGATGAAAGGATGTCTTTCACCCAAGGCCTATGCCTCGATTGAAAAAACTATCAACGAAGGCGGTAAATTGGATCCGTCCATTGCCGATGAAGTGGCGGAGGCCATGAAAAAATGGGCCATCGCCAAAGGGGCCACCCACTTTACGCATTGGTTTCAGCCGTTGACCGGTACCACCGCCGAGAAACATGATTCTTTTATCAGCTGGGACGGTCAGGGTGGTGTGTCTTTAAGTTTTGGCGGCAAGGAGCTCATTCAGGGCGAGCCGGATGCCTCATCTTTTCCTTCTGGCGGTTTGCGCGCTACTTTTGAAGCCCGTGGCTATACCGGATGGGACCCAACGTCCCCGGCTTTTATTAAGGAAGGCCCGGAAGGCGCCACCTTGTGCATTCCGACTTTTTATATCGGCTATCACGGTGAGGCTCTGGATAGAAAGACGCCTTTGCTGCGTTCCATGGCCGCTTTAAGCAAACAAGTCTGCCGTTTGGCCAATCTTTTTGGTATTGATACCAAAGGCAAGCGTGCCTACTGTACCGTAGGGCCTGAGCAGGAATATTTTCTCATCGACAAAAAGCATTATGAAGCCCGTTTGGATCTGGTGCAGACCGGTCGCACGCTTTTTGGCCGCAAACCCGCTAAACATCAACAACAGGAAGACCATTATTTCGGCGCCATTAAGCCGCGCATCATGGCCTTCATGGAAGACCTGGATCGCACATTGTGGGGATTAGGAATGCCTTCCAAGACCCGTCACAATGAAGTGGCCCCAGCCCAATATGAAATCGCCCCTATTTATGAAGAGCTCAATATTGGGGTTGACCATGATATGATTATGATGGAAGTCATGCGTCAGATAGCGGATAAGCATGGGCTGGTGTGTCTTTTGCATGAAAAGCCGTTTGCCGGCATTAATGGTTCGGGCAAGCACAACAATTGGTCGGTGGTTGGTCCCGACGGTAAGAACTGGCTGTATCCGGGCAAAACACCGCATGAGAATGCCAAATTCTTAACCATGTTGTGTGCGGTGATCAAAGCCGTGGATGTCTATGCGGATTTGTTACGTGTCTCTGTCGCGAGCGCCGGCAATGACCACCGTTTAGGAGCTAACGAGGCGCCTCCGGCGATTGTGTCCATCTTTTTAGGCGATCAATTGACCGATATCATCGAACAAATTGAAAAGGGTGGTGCCAAATCTTCCAAACAAGGCGGAGTGTTGCATGTGGGTGTTGATTCCTTGCCGCATTTAGCCAAAGATACCACCGACCGCAATCGCACCTCGCCGTTTGCCTTCACCGGTGCTAAGTTCGAGTTTCGTGCGGTGGGTTCCAGCATGAACCCTTCTGCAGCCAACATGGTACTCAACACCATCGTGGCCCAGGCCATCAGCGAAATCTGCAACCAGTTGGAAGCGGATAAGAAAGCCGGTAAGGAGTTTAATGCATCTTTGCAGAAAGTCCTGCAGGACATTATCAAAAAACACAAGCGGGTGCTTTATAACGGTGATAACTATGTCGCCCAATGGCATGCTGAGGCCAAGAAACGCGGTTTGCCGAATTTGACCAGCACCCCTGAGGCTCTGGAAGTCATCAAAAACAAAAAGAACATCGACGTTTTGGTCAAACAGGGCGTGTTTACGGAAAAAGAAATCGCGTCCCGTTACGAAATCAATATGCATGCCTACAACACCGTCATTGCCCTTGAGGGTAATTGCGCGGCCACCATGGCGCGTACCCAGCTTATTCCGGCGGCCATTGAGCACCAGAAGCAATTGGCGGATACCATTAAAACCGTCGGTTCTTCTGGCAAAACCACCGCTCAAAAAAAGCTGTTAAAGGAAGTCTGTGGCTTGATTGAAGAGGCGCTCTTATCGACGGACAGCCTGGAGGTGGCCATTGCTAAACACGACGCGGCCAAAACTAACGCAGGGATGGCCAAATTGCGCGAGTCCATCGACGAGCTGGAAGGTCTGGTGCCCAGCAATATCTGGCCTTTGCCTTCTTACGCAGAAATGCTTTTGATGAACGCATAAATATAAAAGCTGGTATATACAATGAAAGGGCGGATAAAAATATCCGCCCTTTCTATTTTATAGTATAATCTCAACTATGCTGAAAATCGCCCTTGCCCAGATTAACACTACCGTCGGAGATTTTGCCGGCAATGCCAATCTCATTTTAGATTACATGGCCCGGGCCAAAAGAGCCAAGGCCCGGTTAGTTGTTTTTCCGGAGCTGGCTGTTTGCGGCTATCCGCCGGAAGATCTGCTTTTAAAAAAGCATTTCGTCGAGAATAATCTAAAGACTCTTTCTGCGCTGGCCAAAAAAGTGCATGGTGTTTCGGCGGTGGTTGGTTTTGTGGATGCGGATTCCAAAGGTAAAATCTATAATGCCGCGGCTTTCATCAACGAAGGCGTTATCAAAGCGGTTTATCGCAAAAACGAATTGCCCAATTACGGGGTCTTTGATGAAAAAAGGTATTTTCAGCCCGGAAGATTTGAGGCTCATAGCGGTGTGGCGACAATTGAGGGACGCAAGATAGGTCTATCGATTTGCGAGGATATTTGGATTGATACAGGTGTTTATGCCAAGCAAGCCAAGGCCGGGGCCAAAATTCTTGTCAATCTCTCTGCTTCGCCGTATGAGGTGGGCAAATTGAAAGTACGTCACGATCTTTTAAGCAGAAGGGCTAAGGAGACCAAGACGACGGTGGTGTATTGCAATTTGGTCGGTGGACAGGATGAGCTGGTTTTCGACGGTGCTAGCATGGTCTTTAGCCCGCAAGGGAAATTACTGGCGCGCGCCAGGCAGTTTGAAGAAGAGCTTTTAGTGTGCGATGTGGATGCAAAAGAAAATCCGATAGCACCCATTTTGGAGGAGACCCAGGAAATCTATCAGGCGCTGGTCGTCGGTACCCGTGATTATGTGCAAAAAAACGGATTTACTAAAGTGGCTTTGGGTTTAAGCGGCGGCATTGACTCGGCTCTGGTAGCGGTTATTGCCGTCGATGCGCTGACAGCAGAGAATGTGACGGCCATTTCCATGCCTTCGCGGTTTAATGCCAAAGCCACCCGCCAGGACGCCAGAGTGGTGGCAAAAAATTTGGGCATTGAGTTTAAAGAAATTCCCATTCAAGCCATTCACAACGTCTATTTGAGAATTTTAAGAAAGCATTTTAACCGTCTGGCACCGAATATTGCCGAGGAGAACCTCCAGGCGCGTATTCGCGGCAATCTGCTCATGGCTTTCTCTAACAAATTCGGGTGGCTGGTGTTGACCACCGGCAATAAAAGCGAAATGGCCGTCGGCTATTGCACGCTTTACGGGGATATGTCCGGAGGGTTTGCGCCTTTGAAAGATATTTTCAAAACCAAGGCCTATACGCTCGCCCGATGGAGAAATGCCCAGCAGAGAACCACCTTGATTCCCAAAAGTGTATTCTTGCGTGCCCCCACGGCGGAGTTAAGGGCCAATCAGACCGATGAGGAATCTTTGGGGGCGTATGAGCAGTTGGATGGAGTGCTGGCTTCTTACGTGCAAGCGCATCAGTCGCTTGGGAGCATCGCCAAAGACTCCGCACAGCTGCCTTATGTGAAAAAAACCATCAATCTCGTCGACAAAAACGAATACAAGCGCCGCCAGGGGCCGCCGGGGGTCAAAATCACCGCCCGTGCTTTTGGCCGCGATTGGCGTTTGCCCATCACCAATAAATACAAGGAATAGATGCTTTTATCTGTCATCATCCCCGTCTACAACGAAGAGACGACGATCGCTGCCGTCATCGATCAAGTTAAATCCGTCCAACTCCCAAAGGCTTTAAGCAAAGAAATTATTATTGTCAATGACGGCTCCAAAGATAAAACCGCGCAAGCGCTTGTACCGTATCAGGCTCAGGCGGGAATCACCATTGTGCATCAGGCCAATGCCGGCAAAACAGCCGCTTTGTTAACGGGCATTAACAATGCCAAGGGGGATATTTTTTTGATTCAAGATGCGGATTTGGAATATGATCCCCGTCAGTATCCTCAACTTCTAGAGCCCATATTAAAAGGCGAAGCAGAAATTGTTTATGGCTCGCGGTTTTTGGGTACGATTGAAGGCATGGAACCCATCAATTGGTTAGCCAATATGGTTTCCAATCGGACTTTTCGACTGCTTTATGGACAGGTCATCACAGATATCAATACCTGTTATAAGGTTTTCACCCGTCGAGCATTGGAGGGAATCGTCATCACAGCCCGGAATTTTGCTTTTGAGACCGAGATTACGGTTAAGTTCTTAAAGAAGGGTCTTAAAATCAAAGAAGTCCCCATTCATTATGTGGCCCGCTCCCGCGCTGCCGGCAAAAAAATCAAATGGTCCACCGCTTTGGAAATGTTCTGGCCGATTATTAAGTATCGTTTTGGGGAGTAGTTTTCATCGGTTTATTTTGATTGACGGTTAAGACGCGTCTTCATAAAATGTGGAAAATTAAGCCAGAGGATTTGGAACGATTTATTAAAAGCAGGTATAACGTGAAGTAATAATTATGACAGCAGATGAATATTTACAATCAATGATTATCAAATATAGGATTTCAGCTGGCCAAGGTAGTCCGGCCTACAATGCTGGGAATATTATTTATCCGATAATTCAAAAATGGGCTACTACTCAACTAAGAGAAGTGCGCTTCTCTGGATCAAATGCAAAAGGAACAGCAATTCGAGGCGTTACAGATGTGGATTTATTTATATCTTTAAAATCTGATACTACCAATAGTCTTAAAGAAATATTTGAGGCCATTCATGATTGGATGATCAAGAACGGATATCCAAATGCGCGTAAACAAAATGTTTCCATTCATGTTAATCATAATGGGATTGAAATAGATTTGGTTCCAGCAGTTCATTTTGGAGGAAATACAGAAGATCACTGGTTATATGTGAATAAGGTAAATCGTGAACGGATAAAAACGAACGTATACAACCATGTCGATGTTGTGAGCAATTCAGGAAGGCTCAACGAGATTATTATTACGAAAATCTGGAGAAAAAATCACAGTTTGGATTTTCCATCTTTTTATCTCGAACTCGTGGTGATCGAAGCGCTGAAATATAAACGCTCTGGTCTTGCAGATAATTTTTCTACCGTTCTCGATTATCTATCAACTAATTTTCTATCAGTTCGTTTTGTGGATCCAGCTAATACAAATAATATTATTTCCGACGATTTAACAGGTACTGAGAAGAACACTATTGCTACGCAAGCAGGAAAAAGTAGGCGAGAAAAACTTTGGGGAAGTATTGTATGGTGAAATCAAAACACAGAATTAATATTAGGGATATTTTTCTTGGCCTTCAGCAACAGATGAGGTCAAAGCTGACTTTAAACAGAAAGATTTTGACTCATCCGGTGGCCAAGGGCGATGCAAGCGAACTTGAGTGGATTGATATGCTTTCATTGTATTTGCCTAGTCGGTACTGTGCTGATAGAGCTTTTGTTATTGATTGCGAAGGAAATCTGAGCGATCAAATTGATATTGTTATTTATGACCGGCACTACTCGCCTTTTATACTTAGACAGAACGGATTAAATTATATCCCTGCTGAGAGTGTGTATGCGGTTATAGAGGTTAAGCCGACATTGAATGCTTCAAATATAGGATATGCCGCAAGAAAAGCTGAGTCGGTACGTCGATTAAAGCGCACCACAGCATCCATTGTTCATGCTGGCGGTAAGATTGACGTCCCCAAGAAACCATTTGATATTATTGCCGGTATTTTAACAATAGATGGTAAGTGCAATGATTTATTGAAAGGAAGGTTATCAGGATTATCAACAGGAAGATTTTTGCATTTTGGCTGTTCACTTGATCATGTTTCTTTTTGGTTTAAGAAAAATATGAACGGTAAGTATGTTTTTGAGAAAAGCTCTCAAGAGGAATCATTAATATTCTTTTTTCTTAATTTACTTTCAGAACTTCAACAGCTGGGAACGGTATCGGCAATTGATATTAAGGCGTATATCAACACATTTAGCAGGTAATTTACGAACCTCGTAGGTTCGGTGATTTATAAATTCTTAGAGAAGGCGATTTGGAAACGCCAAATAGGGCGCTGGGCTTGATAATTGAGAATTTTGGTTAGGAAAGTTGTGCCTATCACGGATTAATTGTAAATTGTAAGCATTATATTCAAGGAAAGAGGCATCACAACTTATAAGGATTATTTGGCGGGAATGTGATATTTTTGATAGAAATAGTGTCTGATCTTGAAATTTATTTATAGCAATAACAACTGAAATGTGACACAGGGGAAAGGAATGGATAAATTTATACCTTCATCATTTATTCAGGTTATAGGGGGAGTTTTTTCGTTTCTAGCGCTGGTTAGCTTTTTGGCTTCTTTCCGGAAATCCATAAGGCCTCATTCGGTTCGTTTGTTCGCGATTGCGCTTATTAGCGCTGTCACGCTATTCGCCAATAATAGTTGGGTTTATTTTGTTAGCGTATTTATAATTGCGACAGCTGTAACTGAAACTGAATTTTTACAAAATTTTGTAGCAATAATTCGAGGTGATAGACATTATTTTGATTATAAGAAGGCCGTATATGGCAAAGGATTTTCTTCGGGTGTTTCAGAATTACCAGAGACTACAGATTCAGCCCAAGTTGAAAGTAAGCAAGAATAATCTGATATTAAAATTCCAGGAGGTGTTACCATGCGAGTAGAAGTGGTCTCATTATGTGATGCTGCAACAACAGATAATTCAGGAAAATTAAATATTTTAGGGGCGTTTGATACGATTTGGGCGCCAAGAATGCCGACGCCTTATCCTCAATGTTCAATTGCCCTTCGAATTAGATTTGAAGGCATTGAGAGAGGAGAGCATAGGGTTATAGTAAATTTTGTTGATTCCGATGGCGGGCATATTATTCCACCTGTAAATGGTGGTATAAATATCAACTTTCCCGATGAGCAAAGATCCGGCTCAGCAAATCTAATTCTCAATATTCAACAGTTAAGGATTGAAAGATATGGTGAATATGCAATAAACCTGGCTATCGATGGAAGAGTAGAGGCTTCGTTACCACTTTTTATTAGGGAAAGACGATAAGTTACAAAAACGTAGTGTTGGGTAAGAATATGGATAGCTGTTACTGTAATCCCATACTTTCTGCGATATCAACCTATTGGTTAGGGTAAATTGTAAAATGTGATCTTCCCCCGAAAAAGTGGACACAACGAAGAGATGGTTTTAGTATAAAGACCAGCTCAAAAACGGGAGGTGTCCAATGGAGGGGAACGAAAAAAAGAAGAAGCGATTTGACCGAGAATTTAAAATCTCTGCGGTCA
>JACQCF010000017.1 GCA_016201795.1 Candidatus Omnitrophota bacterium
GGATATGGAGGATTCGAGAGTGATATAATTAGGATAATCGGGGTACTCACCGCCTTCGCCTCCCCTGATCGTCAAGGTATCTTCAACGGTAGTCAGCGTGTCGGCCTCGAATACGATCGTTTTACCCGGTGTAAGGCAGGTGAGATTGTAAAACGTATTGTTACCCGTGATATTGGAAATTTTGGAAGCATCATTGAATATTACAGTTGAATTTCCAGACTGGAAATTTCCTCCATGAACAGACCAATTGCCTGATACATTCATTGTGCTGGAACCGGCATTCAGGGTGCCGCCATTGAAGACAACATCTCCTGTCACTGAAAGGTTAGAAATCAGGGTTAAAGTCTTGGTGAAATTGCCTTGAAGAATAAGACCGGCGATGGTGAAGTTAGAATCTAATATGGAATCGTGTGAGTCGGAGGTAAAACGGACAAGGTCGAACGCGCCGGGGACGAATCCGCCGTCCCAGTTTAAGGGGTCTGACCAGTTAGAGGAGTTATTTCCTATGAAGACCGGGCCATTGGAGAAGTTCCAGCCGGTATTACCGAGGGAATTACGACTATGTAGTGGTGTTATAGGAGGACCTAGAATATTGATATTATCGGAATTAGAAACATCGACATATGCAATATCTGTAATGCCATGGGGGGAAATTTTCCACGGCACAGGCGGAGATGTCGACCTTAATACAATCGGCTGGCCCCAGCCTCCGTTGAGCTGCAATATTCCCAAAATGTTCTGCGTGCTCCCTGCTTGAAAATCCACCACCTTGCCAGGCACATTGATTTTCATGTTATTAAAGTCATTGATGCCGGATATTTGTACCTCATTGATCCCTTTAAACTCGACTGTGGAATTCTGGCCATTAAAGGTGCCGCCGTCATTGAGCCAACTGCCATAAACCGTAAAGTCGGTTTGATTGGCATTGACTGTAACGCCCGGGGTAATCTGTAAAGAACCCGCTGTACTAACAGAAGAGGCGGGCTGCTGGGTAAAGACAGCCGGGGCTCCTCCTTGTTTTAAAATCAGGTTACCCGCAGATATAATATTAGCCAGGGTGCTTGGGCCTGAAGATTGTATAGTGATATCACCGAAAGTTGTGGTCTTGATCGTGGTGGCGGCATCTTGCATAAAGCTTCCTATGCCGTCCTTGTCAGCATCTGCCAGAAAGTCCAGGCTGCCCGAATCCGTCGTTACATCAGCATGTATCGATATATTACCGTCAGCACTAAAGACCGTATCTCCGACGGTTGTCGTGGGCCCTGTGAGGGCAATATCCCCTTTAGCTTCAAAAGAAACCTTGCCTGACGGGGCTTTATAATCACCCTGGACCTGTATGTTTTTGTCCGTACTTACATCGATGGTCCCTCCTTTGCCAACGGTCATAGCGGCGGCGACTTTGATATCAGCGCCCTGGGCCACAATCTTGATAATACCGCCTTCCTGCACTAAAGAGACGGATTGGACCACACCGGTTTGATTGACCGCGTTCTCAAAAATCCCCTGCGCTGTATTGACCGTCATATACACCGCTTTGGCTTCCACCGTACCGGAATTAGCAATAGCATCTTTGACCTCGGTCCCATCTTGTTTTAAAACTTTTTCGCTGGTGGGGGTGGGAACTTCCACCTGAATCAATCCTAAGTTATCAAAACTGACGGTGGTTTTGTTACCCGAAGCCAGATTAACACTGCCCACCTTCGCCTGGATAATCCCGGAATTATCAACGCTGTTGGAAATCAAAGCGATGTTATCCGCAGCGATTGTACCCTGATTAACAATTTGCCCGGGATTAGATCCCTGCTGACGCTCAAATACATAATTATGATTGAGGAAATTATTGGTGGAAATTTCCAGTGTGGAAGCAACCAAGGTGCCAACATTCACCTGGGCTGTGCTACCAAAGGTGATCCCATTGGGGTTTATCAAAAACAACGTACCATTGGCAGAAAATCTGCCCAATATGCTGCTAGACTGATTCCCTATGACGCGGCTTAACAGTGCGGCGGAAGCGGAAGGTTGGATGAAGTTGACGGTTTCATTAGCGGCTATGTTGAAGGAGTTGAAATTAATAACAGTATTGTTATCAGCGGTGATGTTGAGGGTGCTGGCGTCCGGCTGATCAAAAGAAGCTGAGCCTGCCTCGACACTTTGGCCTTGCGGCAAAGCAAAAACAGGATGGCATATGGTCACCAGCCACAGGAGAATCACAAAGTTTTTTAAGAGATTTTTTTTCATCTTCGCCGCTCGAATCATGCTGGTAAAAACTCTCGAGGAGAGGGCGAAGATCATTGAACGAAAGCCTGAAGAAGGCTTACGGCAACCGGACAACCATATCCGCAATTCTTCGCGGAGTGAGGCTCACGGCTTTGCGCCCTACCCTTTCGAGTAGTTTACCTTTACTACGTTTTTTATCAAGAACAATCTAATTTTTTTTTCCATACATAGTATAACATATTCTATACCCTTATCAAGGAAATATCTAAAAAATCTTCCATAAATGCCCTCTTTCTACTGAGGTTACGCTTAGGAGACGGGCAGGCCTCACTTGGAAACATGGGCAAGATAGCTAGGAAGTGATGAGTGGAAAAATGCTAATTGAATCATTATTTCCAGTCTGGAAATACTATTTTCAGTATGGAAATGTTATTTTCATTCTGGAAACAAAATAAATATCCATTATTCCTCCTTCCCTGTTCCGTCAACCGAGTAGCCCAATGTCTTAAACCGGAACTTCACGGTTGAGAAGCCCAATGCGGTCTAGGTATCGGATATAACCTATGTCTGGACGTTTGAAGGCTGGTTATACGTTGTGGCAGTCAGAGAGAATTTTGCTTCATTCCCCTCCCTTGACCCGCCTACGGCGGGTCTTGATGGGAGGGGCTAGGGGAGGGTGACCGACGGAAATCATCCTGTTTTCTTTCACCCCCACCTAACCTCCCCCCTCAAGGGGGAGGAAAACGAATAGTAAAAATTCATCTCGTCGAGTCTCTCTAAGCGCTAAACAAATACGAATTTTTCCATACGCTTAAACTCGAGTTGATTCACCGGATGAAGTTCAAAACTCGGGATGAAGCAAAAATAAAAATCTTTGAATACGTTGAAATGTATTATAATCGCAAAAGAGCTCATTCAACTCTTGGCTATTTGAGCCCTTTTGAGTATGAAAGACGGGGCTGTTTTGTTTTGACAAAATAGACAAAATAAAAGAGGGAATAAAAAATGAAAAGAATAATACGGCGGATTTTAATGGGCATTTTTCTAATAACATTTGTGATTCCGGCGTATACAAGTCCGTTGCCTCCTCAGGGGGTTTGTAGTGTGAAGGCAAAGGTTCTACAGGTTTCCGAAAAGACTCAACGTACATGGTTAGGTGGGACTGAATATGAAAATGATATCACGGTCAAAATGACCGTTGAGATTCAACAGGTGCTGGGTACAATTCAAAAGGCATATGATCAACGGGAAACTTGTAACGGACAATATAAAAATGGAGATAAGATAGAATTAACCATCGTTCGACGCCAGCGAGAGTTCATTGATCCCAAAAAGCCTCTTCACGTTGGGGATGTTATTGTTGGTAATATCGAACGTATTGGTGGATGGCCGGGTGGTGCTAAACAACCCTTTGTGGGTTATGATATGACCAGTATTCGTATAGATAACAAACAGTAAAATCTTTCTTAACAAACTGTCCACTGGTTGGGAGAAGGTCAAGATGGATATTGGAAGGAATAAAAGACAAGGAATAAAGTCAGGAGATCACCATAATTTCCATTGAAATGTCAGATTAAAAGTTGAATGGCCAGTGCCCTGGGTAGGTTTCTCTCCTATATGTTTGGCCCAGTCAAGCCTGAGATAAATGTCGTCACTCAAATGCCACCCTATCCCTCCCCCCACCCCCATGAGAGTTTTAGTATGCTTCTCGCCAGGAAGAACTTTCTTCAGTTGACCGCCGCCGGCATCAAAAAAAATCACCGGCTCTATCTGGGAGCGCAAGGTTTTTCCGGATTTGAGTATCTTCCAATCCTGGGGGATAAAATAGGCTGGGAAATACCAATCTAAATTAACAAAACCTCCGCCATCGGCCAGATAATCACCTTCCGGATAACCTCGGATGGAATTCGCTCCTCCCAATTGCAACTGCTCGGAAGACGTCAGGGTATGAGAAGCGAACTGAAAATGCGAACGTATCGAAAGAGCCCCCACCGGCATTTTTTGCATACGGTTTAAACCCTGCTCATATTTAAAAAAACCTCCGCCTGTTTTAGCCCGGCCGGCCGAGGGATGATTCTCACTGGACGCTCCTAAAAAATTGCTGGTCCCGAAGGTGAAGCGCGGACTAAATTCCGTACTGCCCCGCCAGGAATCAATCTTGACAAAATGAAAACCAACATAAGGAAGCCGCAATTGATCATCCGCCGTGGTCGTGCCCAAAATTTTCTTTTTGATGGATTTGATTTCAATCCCGCTCTGGGCGCTGGCCTGAAAATCCTCACGCAAGGCCAGTTCCCAGGAAAAATGCGGATCAAAAATCTGCGAATGTCCCGTGATATCAAACGATTTAAACTCCTTGCCTGACTTCATATCGAAATCAACCATACTCATACCAAACTTGGTACCGTAGGTGCCGAGCGGGGTCTCATAACTGATCATCTTACCCAACGATAAGGTAGTGAAAATAGTGTACATATAAAGAGAATCAAGACGGCCGGTGACATTGGCATTCCCCCACCAGACGGATTCACGGTATTTCCCTGTCAGGCGCGTTCCTTGATTATCAAAACTGATACCCAAATGGTCGGGCCGTTTTTCCTCAATCTTTAACGTGATATCCGAGGTCTGCGGCAAAGCGCCAGCGCTAATAACCGCCCTGACTGACAGGATAGAATTCCCTTCCAGGCGTAACAGATCCCTCTGCATTGTCTGGAAATCCAAAAGCTCATTTTTTTTTACATGAAAATAGCGTGCAAGCAACCTCCCAGAAACCGATTTATTTCCTTCTATCTTTAAATCCCCCATCTTACCTTCAAAGACCCGGATTTCAAGTTTGCCATTCTGGATATTCTGTTCGGGCAGTCGCACAATCGTAGTAAAATAACTTTTCTTCTTATACGCCCCCTTGATTTTATCAATCACGGCATTAATTTCCTTGGTGGTCACTGTTTGATTAAGATAGGGCTTATAAACAAAAAGAAAATCTTGCGGTTTAAAAAGCGTCATTCCGGTAATGTCTACTTCTTGGAGCACAAAAGCAAGGCCTGTCTTCGCTACGGCCTCCTGCTCTTTTTCCTGTTGGATCGGCGGCGTTTTGATGACTGTTTTTTCAAGTTGTTGTTTTCTCTTTTGACTTTCTTCCTGGATACGCTCCACCTGAGCCCCCGGCTCCTGCCCCACGGGAGGATTATCAGCCCAAACCCTCTGACCAGGAAAAAAGAGATAAAAAATTAGAAATACTATCCCATATTTATATCTATAAATGAATTTATTCATCACTTTATTCTGACTGCTCCTCTAAAAAAATCAACCTTTTTCACAACATTAATACCCTTCATAATACCTTGCCTGGGTAAAGAATATTCGGGCTTTCAAAAAGTCGTTATGGGATTGATAATACACACCCAAATTTCTTAATGTTGGGCCATAAGAAGAATCTCTTTTAAGCGCTTCATACAAAAGAGCTAACCCTTCTTTGGGCTTACCTGATTCCAGAAGTACAATGGCCTTGGCATTCAGAGCATCGACGTTTAACGGATTATATTTCAGAGATCGATCAAAATAGGCCAGCGCCGGGCCAAGCTGTTGGCGGTCAAAAGCCATCTTCCCCAGCCGTCCAAACCATAAACTTTTAACGATAGGATGATGTTCCAGTTTAATGAGCTCTTGAACAGCCGCTGGATCCGAATCATATTTCATCAATAGCTGTTGATGACAAGCGGTGTAAGGCGTTTGTTCCAAAGCATGGGTATGGCGCAATAAAACCTCTTCTTCAATCCAATAGGATTTCTGGGATAAACTCATCAGCGCTAAAGTCAATACCAAAAAAATTCCTATTCCCCGGCCAGAAGGCAAGCGCAGCAGCAAAAAACTGACGCCCAAACAAAGACCGACAAAAGTAAAATACCATAAATGCCAAGACAAAATAGGCCCCAATTTAGCCAGTAGATGATAAGTAATCAATAAAGACAAAGCACCTATGAGCATCCACCAACAACTAAAACGCAGAACATGACGCCCTTGGGCGTAGGTATAACCGACGAGAATTCCATAAAAAGGCAATAAATAACCAAATTCACGGGTCAGAAGACTTAATAGGAACGCCACGAAAGCCCCCCCATAGCCCAAAATCTTTTTAGTCTTTAAAGACCAAACCAGGGCGATCAGGGACAATAAACCAAAAAACGTCTGCAGGGAATCCCCCCGTCCGGTGATATAACGCACCACCCATTCATGGCTTGGCAAGACCACAAAAAGTAAAGCCGTCAAAAGGGCCAACCACGAATTCTCAAAAAGCCAAAAAATCAAAATGAAAACAAGCCAACCATTGATCAGATGAATCAACCAATTGACCCATTGATAGCCGGTGGGTTGAAGTTTAAACAAGTGATAATCAAGAATGTAGGAAGATTCTAAAACCGGACGATAATAGGGAAACTGTATATATCCTGAGGATGGATACGCATCGAATAAATGCGAGCTGAAAATCTTTGGATAAAACGCCGGCTGTTTAATCAAGGGATTATGTACGACCGTGTAATAATCATCCAAGACAAACTGAGTTTGGGAGCCTGGCGCAAAAGCCAGTCCGCAGGCTATAGCAATGGTTAAAAGGAACTTCATCAGCGTAGAATGTTATTTAGGATATTGTTAAGTAATTTTTTAGTCGGCTGTTCTTGGGTTTGGTCCTCTGTGTTAGCCGGTTGACTTTCTGAAGAATCAGGATTATCGGCCTCTGTATGATCTGGCTGACTCTGGCCGCCTAGGACCGCATTCAAAATATTTTTCACTGTTGGGTTTTTATTGAGCACTTTTTCTAATTGCCCATTGATTTGCTCAACACCTTCGCTGAGGGCCACCTTTTTAGTGATATAAGCCACATCCAGTTGATAACCCATGGATGAGCCTTGCCCGGAAACTCTTCCTGGAATCAATAACCGCTTTTGATCATCCAAAAGACCTTTTAATGGTTTGACGGAATGAACCAAATCATCAGATAAATCAGGAGCCAGATAAGTTTTCACATCTATATTGGCGGCTAAGTCAAAACCAAGGCTTCCCTGGGCTGTTAAAGAAAATATCTTGGACTCACACTTTGCATCCTGGATAGAAATGATCTTGTTTTCTACCTTGACCTTGGTCTGTGCTTTATCCAAAACAGTCGTATCACTACCCAACTTATCCTTAATCGATGACGATAAAGCCGCCTCGATTTGATCGGCTAAACCAGGAATAATATTCAACTTATTTAAAATGATTTGAAGGATGTTTAATTTTTCTATCCTGGCATCCGCTAAGGCTAACTCGCCTTCACCTTTGAGATTATTGAGCATAGCCTGCGGCTCAAAACTTTGTCCTGATCCCAAAAACTGACCTGTCATTTGACCTTTGAGCACGACCGGCCAGGCGCTTTCATCGAATAGATCTTCGAACCTCATGCCTTTAATTTGTAATTGAAAATCATACTTAGGGGCCGTTAAAAGATCGCGAAGGTGGGCTTTGAATCCGATACCTGCGCTGGTCGCTGTAAAATCAAAAGGCTCTGTGAAAGAAAAATCATTAACCTTTGCTTCGATATCTTGAATAACAATATGCACCGGCAGCTGCGGATTTTGGTCTTCAAAAGAAACCCGGGCGTGATCAATGAAGATAGATTTCACCAATAAAGCAGGCAAAGCACCGGCGGAGGCTAAGGTTGATGAAGGGATAACTGCTTTTGAGCTCTGCGACACAAAAACTGTTGAAGGAGATCTCCCTATGGTCTGCACATTCATTTGACCGTCTCTGGATCGGATGATAGAAACCTTGAGGGCTGTCATGATAACATGCGTCACGTGAATTTCTCTTTTGAATAATAGAGGCATAAGATCCAGGCCCAAATGCAGTGAATCCACCGTCAAAAAATTCTGCCGGCTAAAATAAGGATCATCGTCAATTGTCAAAGTCTTTAAATCCAATGACAATCCCTTAACGAAATGAAAGCCTAAAGCTGCATGAGCAATGCTCACGCGCCTGTGGATGGCCTGAGCTATGTGTTGGGTGATTGGCGGCAGGTATTGATCCGCATCGAAGGTCTTTAAAAAAACAAAAAAACCCGCAAAAATTAAAACAAAAAAAACGAAAAGACTAAGAAGAATGATTCTCACGGTTACCCACGGACCTTACTTGTTGTGTTGATCCCGAATTCTATCCAGTTGATCTTGCAGGCGATCTTTTAATAATTGCTGTTGATCACGCGTGTGTTCACGGCTCCCTGCGAGCTGATCTGCATTTCTCTGTTTTAAATCATCTATTTTTTCTTTTATGGCACCAAGAGCCATTAAATTTTTTTGATTAATCTCCCGCAAATGTTCCTGATCTTCTTTCAGCTTATCTAAAGCAGCTTGAGATTTATTAGAAACCGCACCGTCATGCATGGCTTGAATCTGATCTTTAATCTGCCGCATTTTATCTCTTAAGGCTTCACTATCCGCCATTCTTTGCTTCATTAAATCATTCTGATGATCCAATTTTCCTCTCAAACCTTGTATAAATTGATCCCGATCGCTTTTAGAGAGGATGGAAGCCAGATCTGCATTTTCGACGGCCTTCTCACGTATTTTTATCTGTTGTTCGTTTAATTGCATCAATTCCTTACCATGCTCAATTAAGAAAGTGCTCTGATCTTGATATCGCTGCATTAAATCTTTAAGACGCAATAAATCCACATTGCTGTCCCCATCCGTCCGATCTTTGATGATCTGTGTTAAAGAAGCCATTTGTGATCTGGAACCCTCCAAATATTGTTGTTGGTCTTGAAGGTTCTGTGTAAATTTCGTTTTTTGCTCAATAAAACGGTGCACAATTTCGTTAAACTGAACTCTTTCAACCCTTTCTTGATCTTTTAACCCAACCGCATTCATCACATGCCCTGCCCAGCTCCTTTGATCAGAGGATGGTTGATTCAATTGTTTAGCTGCAAGACCCGCCAACAAGGCAATTATAAACATTCCTATCAATAAAATACGCACCAAAATCTCCCTTCGTTAGGAAAGCAATTGGTTTTCTAATTCAGCCATATCACGTGTCGGCTTTTGACATGATGTGCCGCGACAAACATGTGCCGTGAGCGGCAATGGAGACAATCGCAACACCGCCGACTTATTCGGGATAAAATGTTTATACACGACTCTTGACATTTGCACAAGGGCTGAATCATCACGCTGACCTTCCAGCACAATACTCAAAGAAGGTCCCAGATAAAAATCCAAAGCACAAAGGACAAAACTAAAGGCTGAAGGCGTCTTCTCAATGGAGGCGGCAAAAACTTTAAAAATACCTTCCGCGGCCAAAATCCAGCGGTCTTCTAAAGTTAGTACATGAAGTCTTACCAAAGTATAAGCACCCACGGAATTCCCCGAGGGAATAGCACCATCATAAATATCTTTAGGTCTGATGATGAGCTGGGGTGCATCGCAGGCTGTTAAAAAGAACCCGCCACGATCTTGATCCTCAAATAAACGGATCATATCCTCCGCTAACGTTTGAGCTTGGGCTAAATACTGCGGCTCAAAATCTGTCTCATATAAATCCAAAAGACCGTTAATAAAAAATGCATAATCTTCCAAAGTGGCTAAAATATCGGCCTGCTCCTGGCGCCAGCGATGCAGGAGGCGTCCTTTAGACTTTAAATGCGTCAAAATAAAATCCGCTGCCTTCTTGGCCGCAGCCGTATAACGCGGCTCATGAAGAATCGCCCCGCCCAAGGCCAATGTTCCCAACATGAGACCATTCCAGTCGGTCAGAATTTTATCATCCAAATGCGGCTGCGGACGCCGGTGACGATGCTCCAAAAGCTTAACTTTTGCTTTACTCAATACTTCTTGAGCCTGCGTGGTACTTATTTCAAAATGGGCTGCCACCTCTTCTATGGAATAAGCGGCATATAAAATATTCTTGCCAACAAACTCTCCATGGGGATCAAATGCGGCGTTACCTTCAGGCTCAATACCAAAGGCATAGTTAAAAATCTGGGCTTCCTTCTCTGTTAAAAGTTGGGAAACTTCCTGCTGTGACCAAATATAAAAAGCTCCCTCACTTTGATGGGCAGAGCCCACGGCCAGACTATCGGCATCCTGGGCGCAATAAAACCCTCCCTGGGGCTGCTGCATGTCTCTTAAAACATAATCCAAAGTCTCTTTGGCCACACGGGCATATTCACTCTTGCCTGTGGCCTGATAACACTCCAGATAGGCCCTGACTAAAAGGGCTTGATCATAAAGCATCTTTTCAAAATGCGGTATGCGCCACCTGGCATCCGTTGAGTAACGATGAAATCCACCCCCTAAATGGTCGTAGATTCCGCCCTGCGCCATCGCTGTTAAAGCAGCTTCCACCATCTTCAGGGCTTTTGGATCATTCTTACGTTTATAATAACGCAGCAAAAACGATAAATAATGCCCCATGGGAAATTTAGGCGCGCTGCCGAATCCGCCGTATTGACGGTCAAACTGGCCGGATATTTGACCATAGGCCGTATCTAACACGGAGTGGTCCAACAGAACGGATGATACGGTGTCTTTTTGCACTGTTTCGCGTAATAGTTGGGTGATCTCTTCACTGGAAGATAAAATTTGAGCGCGCTCATTCTTCCATGCCCCCGCAATGGTTTTAAGCAAATCCACCAACCCTGGACTACCCCATTTAGCCAAAGGTGGGAAATACGTACCTCCATAAAAAGGTTTACCCTCGGCTGTTAAGAACACCGTCAAAGGCCAGCCGCCCTGACCGGTTAAGGCGGTCGTGGCCCTCATGTAAATCTGGTCCAAATCAGGACGTTCTTCCCGATCCACTTTGATGGCGATAAAATGTTCATTGATGATGCTGGCGATATCCTGGTTCTCAAAACTTTCATGCGCCATCACATGACACCAATGACAGGTAGAATAACCAATGGAAAGTAAAATCGGCTTGTCCTGGCGATGGGCTTGATGGAAAGCTTCTGGGCCCCATGGATACCAGTCCACGGGA
Source organism: Candidatus Omnitrophota bacterium (assembly GCA_016201795.1). Lineage (GTDB taxonomy): Bacteria > Omnitrophota > Gorgyraeia > Zapsychrales > Fredricksoniimonadaceae > JACQCF01. The sequence continues at coordinate 11,227 of JACQCF010000017.1, forward strand.
TTATCCGCATGCTGGAGTAAATAGGGACTTTGTTGACCGGCTAAATGATTAAGAGGCATGAAGCTTTCTGTGACGCAACTGTTGGCGTCGTTTCTGTTGCTGTTGCAAAAGACGCTTTTGTTCCAACCGCTTTTCCTGTTTTTCTAATTCCCGGATAATACGCTTCTGTCGTTGTTGTTGATAACTCTTGACCTGGGGCGTATTTGAATTGGAGACACCTCGAGCATACGCCACTGCGAAAAGAAAACCGCACAAAACAGATAAAAATAACACGCCAATTTTTTTCATAGAAGATTAGTAGTATTGGTGATAAATATCAAAAATTTTCTTTTCGATATCGCAAAAAGCATCCACCACCTGGGGATCAAAACTCTCGGATTTGCCTTTTTGAATCTCGATAACCGCTTCCTTGAATGTCCAGGGCTGTTTGTAAGGCCGCCTGGATGTCAAAGCATCAAACACGTCGGCCACCGCGCAAATACGCCCCGCCAAAGGAATATCCTCGCCTTTTAAACGACGCGGATAGCCCTTACCATCGAAACGTTCATGATGAGTCAGGGCAATCATTTCCGCCATTTTCAAAAAAGGCGAATTACTGCCGGAGAGAATTTTAGCGCCAATGGTCGTATGAGTTTTCATAATATCATATTCCACAGGGTCCAATTTACCGGGTTTGAGCAAAATAGAATCGGGGATAGCTATTTTGCCGATATCATGCAAAGGGCTGGTATTTAAAATCATCTCTGCTTGAGAGGCGCTAAGTCCAAGCTGTAACGCCAACTGCTCACAATAACGGCTCATGCGGATAATGTGTTCTCCCGTGTCCGTGTCTCGAAGTTCCGCGGCAGACGCCAGACGGTGAATCACATCCAGGCGTGTCTGTTTTAATTCCTTGGTTCTTTCCTCAACCTGCACTTCCAGAGAAAGATTCTGATTCTTCATCTGCTGATACAAAAGCCTCACCTCAATGATATTACGGCTTCGCAAAATCACTTCGCTGGCTTGATAAGGTTTATGTAAAAAATCTTTGGCCCCGCAGGATAAAGCTTTTAAACGTTCTTTTTCATCCGCGGCGGACAAAACCAAAATGGGTAAATAATCGTTGGGGTTTCTTTTCGTCAACCGGGCCATCACTTCGAAACCGCTCACCACCGGCATATATAAATCCAACAGTAATAAATCCGGATTGGTTTCTTGATAAAAATCTTCTGCTTCGGCGGCATCAGTGATGATACTGACATTCATAAAACCCGCCGAGGAAAGAATTTTCTTGAGGATTTGAAGACTAAGAACATCATCGTCCACCGCCAAAATCTTGGCGCCAAGAATTTTTTCTTCAGAAAGCACATAACCTCCTTTGTTTAAACCTCTGACAATCAATGGTGAGCCTGCCCCGTAGATTTATTATACGGGGCCTGGCGAACCATTAAATCATATACTCCGGATCCAACACCACTGCTTTGGTCAAAAGTCCGACGATTTTATCAACGGCAGCTTCGGATTCTTCGTTTTCCACCAAATTTAAATCTACGCTTGCGTCACTAAAACGATTCTCACCTACATTCACGACAAAGGTACGGTTGGGGCTGTTGAGTTTTTTGAGCATGTCCAGCTCATATTGGTCAATATCGGTCACGCTGGTGATCAAAATGAGCCCTGCATCCGTCATCAAATGGGCCAGTTCCCCTAACCGTGCTAAAGCTTCATATTTACCGAGCGTCTTATCTTTAGAATCATGAGCCGCTAACGCCAAACGATTGGAAATTCCTAAAAAGTACACGTTCTTACCCAGATTAAACAATTCCTCCTCGAGGGATTTGGCAATGCGCTGTTTGCCGGTGTCAACTTTTCCCGTAATGACGATCAAAGCGGACTTATGCTGATATTTCTGGGCCCGGTTGTCCGGCGTGATGTGCGAACGTTCCCAATCGTACTCACGTTTTTTGATATGAGTACCCAGCATGCTGCCGCCTTCAAACACCGGCGCTAAAATAATACCCCCGCCGGCGATTTCATAATTATCAACGATGACAAAACGGCCCGTTTCGGCAATGTCACCGATGATGTCAAAAGCCACCGGCTTCATCGTTTCAAAAATGACTTCGCCTACTTCATGACGATCCACATGAGGTTTGTGGCTGGAGGCCAACTCTGCCGCGTTTAACACTTGAATAATTTCCGCCGCCGCCACCGGCACCTCTTGGGTGGTGATTTTTAATTTATAGGTTTTGCCTTTGATCAGTGGTTGTTTGCCCATCCAAAACACATTGGCTTTGAATTTGGTCGCCACCTGCGGCATTTTTTCGCCGGGTTTCACCATCATCTCCCCGGGGCGGATATAAATTTCCGTCTCCATGGTAAAACCGATGCTTTGCCCGGCCAAAGCCTCCTGGCGCGCAGGGCCATTGAAATACTCAACTGTTTTGACGCGGTTCTTTTTGGCCGACGGCAGAAAGACAATTTCATCGCCAACTTTGACCGTTCCTGTTTCAACGCGGCCAGCGACGATACGGCGCTCATCGCCTTCTTTGGTGAATTTATAAATATCCTGCACCGGCATGCGAAAGACCTGGGCGTCTTTAGGCGCCGCCTTTTCAAAGGAGTCGAGCACATCAAGGATCGATGGCCCCTTATACCAGGGCATATTTTTCGAAAGCCCTACGATGTTGTCGCCATGGAAAGCCGCAATGGGGATAAAACATTTAGGTGTTAAATCGATCTGGTTAAGGAATCGGGTATAATCAGCTTTAATCTGTTCAAATACTTTCTGGCCGTAGCCCACCAAATCCATTTTATTGACGCAGACAGCCACGTTTTTAATTCCCAAAAACCGCATCATGTAGCCGTGGCGTTTGGAATTCTCCTGAATACCCTCGTGGGCATCAATCAAAAGCAAGGCGGCCTCAGCCCGCGCGGCACCGGAAATCATATTCTTTAAGAACTCAATATGCCCCGGCGCATCGATAATGATGTAATCGCGCTTGGACGACTTAAAAAACGAACGGGCTGTATCAATGGTAATCCCCTGCGCCTGCTCGTCTTTGAGCGCATCCAACAAAAACGCATATTCAAAGGGCTTGGCATTGCGCTCGCATTGTTTCTTAACGGCCTCTAATTTTCCCTGGGGCAAAGAACCCGTGTCCACCAAAAGACGCCCTACCAAAGTGCTTTTGCCGTGGTCCACATGCCCGACGATAACCACGTTCATTTGTTGACGTTGATTCATAATTTTGATTCCTGGATTCCCTCCCCCTTGTGGGGAGGGCTAGGGTGGGGGAAAAACAGGATAAATAATTTTCTGTCACCCTCCCCTAACCCCTCCCATCAAGACCCGCCGTAGGCGGGTCAAGGGAGGGGAATTACATATATCCTTCCCTACGAAGCGTCTCCAACCCGCCGCCGTCTTCCTTGTCTTGCGCGCGGCCGGAACGCTCGGCAATATTTTTAAACTTCCCTCCCCTTAACTCTTGAACAATATCACTCACCGTCTTTGCCGTGGAATCAACCGGAAACGTGCAGGGATAGCAACCCAGGGAACGATAACGTTTGCCGTTACCCTGATCAAAATACAAAGGCGTGACAGGAATATTTTCCCGCTCGATATATTCCCAGATATTGAGCTCCGTCCAGTCCAATAAAGGATGAATACGAATATGCGTGCCTGGAGCAAAATCCGTTTTAAACTGGTTCCACAGCTCCGGCGGCTGATCCCCCACATCCCAATCGCTGTTTCTGTCACGGGGCGAAAAGTAACGCTCTTTGGAGCGTGAGCCTTCTTCATCGGCCCTGGCACCGACGATAACACCGGTATAAGGTTCGGTATTGACATCTAGCTCATATTCGCCGGTTTTGTGATTCAGCCGCCAACGCGGCCATTCGCCGGAGAGAGTATTTTTCAAGGCATCGGTTTTAAGCGCTTTGCAGCAGGCAATACGGTCAAGAGCACCATCGGGAAACGTACGTTTTTCTTTAAGCGCCTGCGTATTTTTCCCCACGATGATATTGAGTTTGAACTTCATCGCCAGATCATCACGATATTTGATCATTTCCGGAATTTTGTAGCTGGTATCAATATGCACCAAAGGAAACGGCACATGGCCGAAAAAGGCTTTGCGCGCCAGCCACAAGAGCACTGTCGAGTCTTTGCCAATGGACCAGAGCATCACCAGCGATTTAAACTCGCGGTAAGCCTCGCGTAAAATATAAACGCTCTGCGATTCCAGTTGATCTAATTTGTCCATTGATTTATTCATATAATCAATCCTTGTTCCCTCCCCCTTTGTGGGGAGGGTTAGGGAGGGGGCATAAGGAGCATAGTCCACTTCTATCACCCTCCCCTTACCCCTCCCATCAAGGGAGGGGAATATCATTTTTTATTCCCCTTCCGCTTGGGATTATCATGTAATCCGCATTCCTTTTGTTCCGGCCTCTCCCACCACCAGCGCCCCGCACGGATATCTTCTCCGGGTTTTACCGCCCGCGTGCACGACGCGCAACCAATCGATATAAAACCTTGCGCGTGCAAAGGATTCACATCCACGTTATGTTCTTTAATATAGCGATGCACATCCTTGAGCGACCAATCCACCAGGGGATTGACTTTCACCTTACCGTTGGCCTCGTCCCATTCGAAGATTTCCACATGGGAACGTGTCACCCCCTGCTCGCGTCGCAAGCCGACAATCCACGCATCCACATTGGATAATGCCCGACACAAAGGTTCCACTTTACGTACATGACAGCAAAGTTTACGGTTTTCAATGCTTTCATAAAATAAATTGATTCCTTTCTCCTGCACCATGGTTTCGACGGCCTGGGTATTAGGGTAATAAATTTTGAATTTTAATTTGGAATATTTTTTCTGGGTTTTATCCAGAAGCACATAAGTTTCCTGGAACAAGCGCCCCGTGTCCAAAGTAAAAATGTCAATATCCGGTGCCACCCGGGCGATCATATCGGTAATCACCTGATCCTCCTCCCCCAGGCTGGTGGCAAAAGTGATCCTTTCGCCGAACTCCTGGTAGGTCAATCGGATAATGCCCTCGGCATCGAGGCCTTGAGATTTCTGCAGCAATTTTGTAATGCGTTCTTTAGTATTCATAATGCTCCTTAATTTAACCCCAAGCCTACGGCGAGGGTCTTCTTAGATATCATAACTTAATATTTTACCTTGCTGACGCTGGCGATTGCAAAGGTCTTCTAGGCTAACTCCTTTTAATGTCTGGATAATGTCCTTATCAATCTGTTGCCACAGCAGACTTATGGCATCATCCTTTTTCATCTTGCGCTTTTGCTCGTCGAAAGATCCTAAGCCCCCCCATTGTTTCACCACATCCACCAGACGAATTTGCCGCGGCTCCAAAGCCAGGGTATAGCCCCCGGTTTTACCGCGGATGCTGTGCACATAACCTAAACTTTTTAAAACAATCAGAATATGGATCAAAAATTTCTGCGGTACAGCAGCTTTGCGGCTGATATCGCGAATGTGACGAGGATTCGTATCTGGCCAATGCAAAGCCAACTCTAAAAGAGCCCTGACCGCATAATCCATTTTGGCAGAAACTTTCATAAAACCTTTTACTCCCCACCTTAGCGGGGTTATTTATATTTCATAATCTGTTGCAACACGGCCAACTTTCACACGATTCCAGGCCCGCTCATGGAAATAATAGATTATGATCTTTGTAAAAACCTCTATACCTCCGATGGAAAGAGCGATATGCAGTTTATGCGTGATGATCCAGGCAATAATGATCGTGTCTATAGTTCCTGTAATACGCCAGGAAACCGCTTTGGCTATACTCCGCCACTGCTTCTCTTTGATCATAAAGTTATTTGGCATACCTATCCCTCACACTGTTTAATCATTACTAACTTAATCATGTAAGTAAATATACCACAAAAAAACTTTTTGTCAAGTTTTTTGACTCTTGGTGGCCAATTTTTTAGAATTCCTTGCCCCCAGAGTCATCCTGAAGCCTGAAGGCGAAGGATTAAACAAACGATCCACAATCTTGGCACTGCCCGAGGGCATAGGATATTGGGCAAAATCACTGCTTTTAACCCATTTCTTTTTTGTTTGTGCAGCTGGATAGCTTTTAAGCTGGCAGGCAAAAACAGACAAATTCACGCGAAACTGGGTATAAAAATGTTTTAAATCAAATAAATGTTTAACGCGTTTTAATTCCACATTTAATTCTTCTTTCAACTCCCGCGCTAAAGCCCTGGTCTTATTTTCCCCGGGCTTTATTTTACCTCCGGGGAATTCCCATAAATCCGCCAGCAAGCCGCTGGAGGGACGTTTTTGAATCAGATATTTCCCTTGCCTTTCGATAATAGCAATCACCCCATGAATATCCTGGATAATTTTCTTTTGGGGTGTGGGAATAATCTCCTGCAAACCCAGTGCATAGGCTTTGCAAAATTTCTTTAAAGGACACAGACTGCATAAAGGCTCCTTATGACGGCAGACCAAAGCCCCGATTTCCATCAAAGCCTGGTTAAAATCTCCTGCTCTTTGTGACGGCAAAACTTTATTTAGAAAATGCTCGATGGTTTTATCCTGCCTGGTATCGGCCCGGGCTTTAACGGCCAGTAATCTCATCACTAGCCTGCGGACATTGGCATCGATAATCACCAAGGGCTTATCATAAGCAATGCTTAATACAGAACCCGTGGTATAAGGGCCGAATCCCGGCAAGTGGCGGACCAAATGAGCCTCTTGAGGCAATTGACCTTGATAATTGGAAGCGACTATAGCGGCGGCTTTATGCAAATTCTTGGCACGGTTGTAATAACCTAACCCCTGCCAGGATTTTAATACCTTCTGCAAAGGTGCTCTGGCTAAATCAAATACCGTCGGATAGGTTTTAATCCAGCCCTGATAATAAGGAATGACCGCATTAACGGTCGTCTGCTGGAGCATAATTTCTGAAACCCAGATATGATAGGGGTCTTTGGTGCGGCGCCAGGGCAGGTCCCGTTTATGTTTGTTATACCAAGTAAGAAGATTTAAGGCAAAAGATCTAGGCATGCTGGATTAAATCAACAAAAAGATCAGCAATTCTTTCATGCTGGCCAATAGGTGGACTGATGGCAAAACGCACTTGGGGATATCTGCTCTGTGCCCCCCTGACAATCGCGGGGATGTCGTCATTGACATGACGGCCGGAATTTAAAAAATTCAACAAAACCATAACTTCGGTGGCTCCTTTTCGAACACACAGATCAAGCCCATCGGGGATGGTGGGTTTTTCAATTTCCAAAAAAGCAAACTCGAAAATCTTAACGCCTGTTTTAAGTTTTAAAATTCGCGCCAAATCAGCCACCTCTTCTTTAGTTTTAGACGAACGGCTGCCGTGACTGACGAGTAATACAGCTTTCATGACCAAACAACCTTGAGAGGATAAAAGGATCGGTTAATCTTAACGGTTGCACCGAAAGAAAAAGGCAGGCGCACATGAGAACCGTCGACAAAGACCGCTCCCTCGCGCATCAGGGAGGTGACGGACAAACCTTGGGTGGACTTTAGGACTGCCCCTTTAAGTTGATAGGAAACGCCGCGGCCGCGGTGAAGCTCGCGCGGGCGGTATTGAATCCATGGGCTCTTATCCGGTAAAATCCTGCCGCCGGCAGAGTGAATGCCGCCGGAAGACCCTGCGGCCGTGGAAATCCACATCCCGGAGGACCTTTGTTCTTCTTTTGTATGCCCCAGCTTTACATAATAACGGCTCATGGCCGCGGGATTTTGATGACAGATCAGTATGTCATTGAGTGCGTGCATACGCTGCGCCCCATCGTTGAATGTCAAGCGCAGGCGATGAAATGTTTTGGAAACAAACTTACCCTTTAAAACGCTCTTTAGCACAGGTTCAAAATTTTCAACAGTACCGCAGCAGAACCGGCCCACGCTCCAATGGGGGTCCGAATTAACCCCCCAGATGAGCTGACCTTTGATATTGCGCGCCGCTTCCAAAAAAGTACCGTCTCCGCCAAAGCTAATCACTAAATCAAATCGGCTATAATCAACGGATGAGCCCCGGCAGATTTTGGCAAATTTTAACTGCTGGCTTTTTAAAACAGCTTCCACATAAGACAACCCCTCAAAATGATTCTGGTGGGTTTGACGGAACCTTTGAATCTCCCGGGAATTAAACAGCCCCTGCAATGGGGCAAAACGCCGACGGCTGCTCAAAAAATAACTGGCATAGGTGCTGTTCTTATACAACAATAAAATCTTAGGTTTGGATAGCATTCTTTAAATCCTTATAGGAACTAAAAATCTTATCGGCCTGTTTTAAATAGTTCCTGGGCAAGGAAGTCTCAAGCGCCATACATTGTAAACCCGCGGCCTTGGCGGAAGCGATGCCAAAAGGGGCATTTTCAATCACTAAAGCGTCGCAAGCCCGAAGCTCCAGTTGAGACAATGCCATAAGGTATGGCTGCGGATGGGGTTTGCCGTTTTGCACATCAGAGCCGCACACCGTCACTTCGAAACAATCCCAAAGATCTTTGGGTAATAGTCTTTGCGCTTCATGGCGGGAGGTGCCGGTAACGAGAGCCAGCCGATACCCCTGACGGCGCAAACCCTTGATAACAGATCGGCTGCCCTGAATAAACCGGGGCTTGAAAATCTTTTTAAAAAGCTTTTCTTTATCTCTTAAAAGTTTTTTGGCTAAAGTCTGACGGAAGGGTTTAGCTTTTTGTATAAAAATTTCGCGTACGCTATCAATCCCTTTTTGCCCTTCGCGTTGATAAACGTCTTTGTGATCCACATCGATGCCGCAGGTGGCAAAAATAGTTTTCCAAGCGCGAAAATGATAGCGCATGGTATCGGTGATGACACCGTCCATGTCAAAAATAACTGCCTTAAAATGTTTTTTCATGGAGATAAAATTACCGACGGGATACCCGCTGCTCGCGACGCATGTCTTGAATCGAACGCTCCTCGTCTTTAACCTTATGATTAAATTCTTTTCCTCTGGCCTGGTCTTCTTTTTCTTCTTCTTGCTTTTGAAGAGCTCTGGCTTTTACTTTGTCAGCCTGTGCTTTTTGTTCTGCTTTTTTTTCCATGGCTTTGTCACGTTCAAGGCTGGCTTCTTCTTTGGCTTTGGCTTGAGCTTCTTTGGCTTCCTGCGCTTGCTGTTGATGCCATTTGGTCAAAAAATTTTTGCGTTCACTATAAGTGGAGTCCGCCCAATTTTTATAGTACGTGTTATAAAAATGATGACGCGCGGCAAAAGGCGCTTTCATTAAATCCTTGCCATGCTCGGATAAGTCCACGTCGGAAGCAAAAGCGATGCCCGAGAATAAAATAAGACCTAAAAAAAATAATTTTATAGCTTTCACATTAAAATTATACCATATGCAAAGGCAAAAACACAGTAAAACGGGCTCCCTGCCCCAGGGTACTCTCCACGCTGACTTTGCCCAGGTGGGCATCCACAATATGTTTGACGATAGCAAGCCCTAAACCCGTACCGCCGGTGTCTTGATGGCGTGATTTATCCACCCGCCAAAAACGTTCAAAAATACGAGCTAAATGTTCCAAAGAAATACCGGGGCCATTATCGATCACATCCACCCGTACATATCCTCCTTCCACAGCGGCTTTGATATGAATCTTACCGCCGGCGGGAGTGAATTTCACCGCATTATCCAATAAATTCAAAAACACCCCTTCCATACGCTGGGTATCCATCATGACCAAAGGCAAAGGGGAAGGAATATCCAAAATCAAGGTATGATGCAACTCTTCTATTTGCTTATTTTTCATTAAAACAACCGCATGAATAACCGAGGCTATATCCGCTTTCGTGAAGTTCATCTTCACATCTTTAGACTCCAAAGAGGAAAGAATCAAAAGGTCATTGACCAAATTCTCAAGCCTCTGAGTTTGCCTGGCCATAATATCCAAAAAACGCATGGCATAGGCTTTATCTTCCATAGCCCCTCCCTGGAGGGTCTCGACAAAGCCTTTGATGGAAGTCAGGGGTGTTTTTAATTCGTGAGAAACATTGGCCACAAATTCCGTGCGCAAACGTTCATATTTTTTGAGTTCCGTAATATCGTGAAAAACCACCACCAAACTGATCAATTCCCCTGAAGAATCTGTCATCGGTGAGATCTGCATGCTAAAAAACATCTCCTTGGGATGCATGATCATGATATCTTTGCGTAAAACTTTTCTGTGCACCATCGCTTCACGAATGGATTCATTGATATTCTGGTTGGAGATAATTTCCCAATAATATTTGTTGGGCCACTCGCGCGAACGCACCTCAAACATATCCAAAAAACTTGGGGATAAATGCAATAAACGCGACTGCGTCGAGATCACCAAAACTCCCTCCGCCATGCAAGAGAGAATAGCCTCCAGTTTTTCTTTTTCATTGGTCATTTCTTGAAGTTTCTTTTGAATTCCCCGGGAAAGTTCATTGAGATGACGGGCCACATCCCCGAGCTTATCCGAAGGGCCCAACACCATACGCAAAGAAAAATCCCCCTGCGCCATAGCGCCAATCACCCGACGGATTTCCTGGGTGCGTTGCCGATAGCGGTAACACTTAAAACTCAAGACCGCCGCTGCCAGAAGGCTTAAGAAGAGAAGTAAGATAAGCATTATTCTGTTTCCTTGAAACGATAACCAACCCCACGGACGGTTTCGATATAATCTTGGGCAGGACCTAATTTTTTGCGCAGGCCGCGGATATGCACATCCACCGCCCGGTCAATGATAAACTTTCCTTCTTTCCAGACACTATCGAGAATCTGTTCGCGGCTAAACACACGGCCCGGACTTCTGGAAAGAAATTCTAAAATGGCAAATTCAATGCTAGTCAGCGCCACGGCATGATTTTTAAAAGAGACCTTGTGTTTGGGCAAATCCAAAACTAAATCACCCCATCCTCGAACACCCTGGGTGTCCAAAGCCTCCTGAGGAGTACTGCCACGGCGAAAAACCGCTTTAATACGGGCCAAAAGCACCTGCGGGCTAAAAGGTTTGGGAATATAATCATCGGCGCCCATGGAAAGCCCCGCCACCACGTCGGATTCCGTGCCTTTAGCCGTAATCATGATGATGGGGATATGTTTGGTATGGCCCTCATTTTTGAGCTGACGACAAATGTCTAAACCATCATATTCCGGAAGCATCAAATCCAACAAAACTAAATCCGGTTTTCTGGTGGCGGCCACATCTACGGCCAAAGCGCCGTCATAAAGCGAAAGCACCTCAAACCCCTCGCGTTCGAGGTTATAGCGGATCAGCTCATGAATATCACGGTCATCTTCAACCACCAGAATTCTTTTTTTAGCCATAGGGGTTTACAAAAATATTATAAAAATTTACGGAATCTGGCGACGAATACTTTTGAAAAATGCTTTATCTTTAGGATGGGTCAACAGCCCTTCGACATCATCCGGATGAACCCAGCGGGCCTGCGGATGATGAGCATCTTGCGGGCATAGTTTTAATTCATCGGTGGTAAATAAAAACATGTGGATGTGTTTTAATTCACGGCTATCATCACGTCCATCTAAACCAATTTTATAGCGCAGGTAGGAGCCCAGTTCTTTCACGAGATTCAGACGCGTGATGCCCGTCTCTTCCTCAATTTCACGGATCGCCGCGGTGGTGGCATCTTCGCCTTCTTCCATATGGCCTTTGGGCAAAGACCAGGAAAGTCCCCGTTGATTAACCACCAGCACCTTGCCTTTTTTGCTGATCACCACGCCCCCGGCGCTTTCAGTCTTGTTTTGTTCCATTACCATAGAATTTCTGCCCCATTTCAATGCGGCCCTGGCCTTTGGCCACCCGATGCAAATTCGTGTCTCTGAGTGAATACACACAGCCGCAATATTCCTGCTGATAAAAATTTTCGCGTTTGGCAATCTGGTACATACGCTGGGAACCGCCGCCTTTGCGCCAATTATAGGTCCAATACACCATACCCGGATAACGGTTGGCTGCTCGTACACCGCAACCATTGATTTGATTCATGTCTTTCCAACGCGAAAGCCCCAGGGAAGAAGTGATGACTTTAAAACCATGTTCGTGTGCATACAAAGCTGTGCGTTCAAAACGCATATCAAAACACGCCGTGCATCGCGCCCCTCGCTCTGGCTCCCACTCCAGGCCTTTGATGCGCCCAAACCAATTGGACGTATCATAATCTGCGTCCACCAAAGGAATTTTCATCTTCTGTGCAAAACGGATGTTTTCATTTTTGCGAATTTCATATTCCCGTCGAGGGTGAATGTTGGGATTATAAAAGAAAATGGTCAATTCAATGCCAGAGGCGACCATAGCCTCCATAAGCTCCCCCGAACAGGGAGCGCAGCAAGAATGCAACAATACTTTTTTTTCGCCGCCGGGAACTTCTAACGTTGGTCTTTGCAGACAAGTCATTTTGATCCAATCGGGATAGAAAAGGCCCGGCTTTTATGCCGAGCCTTTTAAGGTCTTCGCTAAACTTCCACTAGACTTTTATTACACTTTCACTACGTTGATGGCTTGTTCACCCTTAGGGCCCTGTTGAATATCAAATTCAACAGCCTGGCCTTCTTCTAAGGTTCTGTAGCCGTCGCTCTTGATGGCGGTGTGATGCACAAAAACATCTTTGCCGTCTTCAGGAGTAATAAAACCATAACCTTTTTGATTATTGAACCACTTCACTTTACCTTTTGCCATTACTAACTTCCTCCTTGTTTAGTACATTTCAACCATTCACCCCTTGCTTGCAAAGTATGCCTTACTTTCATAAATTTGTCAAATATTTTAACCAAACCCATTACGGATTAACCGTCTGGGCCTGGGCTGTAGGATTAGCTACCTCCGCCGCCCGATTTAAATGAGCGGAAAGGGCCTTCCAGGTTTTAGCTCCCACTTTGCCATCGGCTTTGAGGCCGTTTTGAGCCTGAAATTCTTCGATGGCTTTTTTGGTTTTAGGACCGATATTGCCGTCGATCTTACCTGTATAAAATCCGGCATTCTTTAAAGCCTGCTGGATTTGTTGAGGGGTCGGTTTATCCGTGGCCGCTGCCGCACCCGCGGCCATATCACCGGTTGTTTGCGGCACCGCTTCGGCATTATCCACGACCACCGGTATGGCATTCGCATTAGAAGCATCGGTCACTGAAACCACATTTTCTGAAGTCACGCCATTGGCCATATTATCTGCCGTTTCTTCAGCTTTCTTTTTCTTACTGCAGCCAATTAATGTTGTCACTGCAAAAATCACTACCATCAGTAAAACAATTTTTTTCATACCTTCCCCTTATGGATTAAAAATGTTAATAAAACCTTATCTTTTTTTATCTTACCTTTGATTTAAGCAATGTCAATTGTCTTTTCGATTAAAAAATCAAAGAAAAATTCCTCTAATCTAATCCAGTTCCACATAATCCAATTGTTTGCCATATGTTTCTTGTAGGCCGAATAAAGCCGCAAAGGCCATGACCACACAAACGCTCGCCACGATCAGGGCCCCTTCGATAATCCCGAATTGATTTTTCAAAAACTGAAAGCTCATCGTCAACGGCACTACGGCCCCGCGCACGAAATTGGGAACCGTGGTGGCCACCGTGGAGCGGATATTGGTGCCGAATTGCTCGGCGGCGATGGTCACAAAAAGTGCCCAGTAGCCGCTGGCAAAGCCCAGCCCCAAACAACTCATGTAAAAAATGCCTGAACTAGGAGAACGATAAAACAGATAAAACAGCATGAAGGCCGCATTCAGGGCCATGAAAACAGCCGTGACGCCGCGGCGATTTTTTAAAATTTGCGACAAACAACCGCTGGCTAAACCGCCCAAAGACAAGCCAATATAGGAACACATGACCGCCGTGGACGCTTTGGGGATTTCTATCATCCCCAAAGCCTTGCCGAATTCCGGGGAAAATGTCACTAAAATACCAATCACAAACCACAACGGCACACCGATAAAAATACAACATAAATATCGGATGGTGTTGCCGGAGGATTTAAAAATTAAACCCAAAGCCCCTCGTTTGACTTTGGTGTGTTTCATCCCTTTAAACATGCCGGATTCCGAAGCTCTGATGCGCAGCAGCAAAAGCCCTAAGCCCATGATGCCGCCGACAAAATAAGCCAGGCGCCAGTCAAACAGATCCCCGATCAAGGCCGCCAGCACTGCCCCTAAAATGCCAATCACGGCCACCATCATGGTCCCGTAGCCGCGGGCTTCTTTAGACATCACCTCCGAGACCAGGGTAATGCCAGCCCCCAGCTCGCCGGCCAAGCCGATACCGGCTATCAGACGGCAAAAAGCATAACTACCGACGCTATGCACCAGGCCGTTGGCTATATTAGCGATAGAATACAGAAAGATTGATCCTAAAAGAACCGATAACCTCCCCTTTTTATCTCCTAAAATACCCCAGAGGATACCTCCTAAGAGCATGCCGCCCATTTGCATATTAATAAGGAAGACTCCTTGAGGCAGCAATTGGTCATCGGGCAAACCAAGGCCTTTGAGGCTCTTGATCCGCACAATGCTAAAAAGGATTAAGTCATAAATGTCGACGAAATATCCTAAAGCGGCAATCAGAATGGATGCGCTGATAACTTGTTTAGGACTAATCACAAAAGAACGAACCATGATGTTAATGTACCATTTTTATCCAATGTTGACCTCCTAAAATTCTTGAAACCATCATGCAAGAAACATTATCCCCTACCGCATTGACCATGGTAGCGGGTGGATCAACCAAAGTCCCCACCATGGAGATAATCGGCAAAGCTTCTATAGGAAAGCCATATAACATAACAATCAAAAGCTCCCCTAAAAAACCTCCCCCGGGAATACCGGCCATCACAGTACCGCTTAACAAAGCGATACCCACAGCAAGAGTAATGGTTGCCACACCACCAAAGTTCATATGAAACAGCCCGAATAACAAAACAATTTTTAAAATGGCCGATAGACAAGAGCCTTCCATATGGATGGTGGCTCCCATCGGAATAATAATCTCACGGATATCCTGAGGTACGCCTGATTTGTCGGCGGCCTCAAGATTGGAGGGAATAGCGGCCAGCGAACTTCCCGTGGCCCACGCGGTTAAAGATACCGGAATAATGTTACGCCAAAACGTTTTGATACCGACAAAACCCGCGGCCAAATAAGCATAAAAAGAAAACGCGGCAAAAAAATACAATAAAGCAACAGGATAATATACGGTCACGGCCCGCGCGTAAGTCCCCAAAAGCTGCGGACCAAAAACTCCCACCAGATAAGCAAAATAAGCCCCCAGCCCGACGGGCGCGTAAAACATAATCAAAGACACCGCTTTGGTCATCACTTCATTGGCACTGACTAAAAACGCTGTGAAAGGTTTTCCTTTCTCCCCCGTCAGCAAGGCGCAAAGTCCTATGAGAATAGCAAAGATAATCAAAGCCAGCATATTTTTCTTAGACCAAAGATCAGAAAAATCTGAAACGGTCAGGGCTTTGACGATTTGTTCGGAAACTTTTACTTGATCTGCGTGAAAACCTGCGGGGAGCGCAATGTGCACGCCTTGCGCCGGCGGATACCACACCACCGCCGTCACCATCACCAAAGACGCCACGATCCCTGTGGCCGTAAACACCACCAGCATCCAGCCCATAATTTTTCCCAAACGGGCTATGTCTTTCATTTGAGCCACCGCAGAGGATAATGAAAAAAAGACCAGCGGCACGACCACTGTAAAAAGCAAATTCAGAAAAACGTCGCCAAAGGGTTTAAGCATCACCGCGTCTTTTTTAAGAAAGACGCCGATGATAGACCCAATGCTGATGGCAACCAACAGGATGAAAGAAAACGCGTAGGATTTCAGGAAAGACTTTTTGGTCAGAATTGTTGTGAAACCATCTTTTCGGCAGTCAACCAATCTTCAAAATCATTGCCATGCTGCCCGCCGCGCTGCAGATAAAGATCGTAGGCTTTCAGACGAATGGCTTCCTGAATTCTTTCGTCGGTTAACTGGATCTCCCTCTCCTGCTTGGCCATTGCTTGGGCAACGACTTTTCTGGTGGTTGTTTTTGCTTTGCCGATGATCTTAGTGATTTTCATAAACCCCTCCTTGAAAAAATGTCCTTTTTGTCAAAACTTTTAGCTTTTAATCTTCTTATCTTCTGTGTTTACAGAGAGTTTTGATTTTTGAACTTGCCTCCCCTCAAAGA
>JACQCF010000018.1 GCA_016201795.1 Candidatus Omnitrophota bacterium
ACGAGAGATTTGATTCATAGTTTTATGCCTCCATTAAAAATAGAATAATCGTTTCTTTGAGGGGAGGCAAGTTCAAAAATCAAAACTCTCTGTAAACACAGAAGATAAGAAGATTAAAAGCTAAAAGTTTTGACAAAAAGAAAAACTAAACCAGGAGGGAAACATGGAAAAACACATGATTCAGCAGAAAATCAGCGGTCAAAAATCTGTATTTGAGACGATCAAGCAGTTGAATCCGGAAGGACAAGAGTTTTGGTTTGCGCGTGATTTTCAGATTATTTTGCAATATAAAGAATGGCGTAAATTTTTAGGCGTTATAGAAAAGGCCAAAGAAGCTTGCGCTAATTCCGGACAAAAAATTGCTGACCATTTTGTCCAAGTGGACAAAATGGTCCAGATTGGATCAGATACCCAGCGGCCTATAGAAGATTACCAATTATCAAGATATGCCTGTTACCTTATTGTTCAAAATTCTGATCCCTCCAAGCCCGTTGTCGCTTTAGGCCAGACCTATTTTGCCGTTCAAACCCGCAAGCAGGAACTGCTCCAACAGGCTGCATACGCGGCCCTGAAAACAGAGGATGAGAAACGGCTGTTCTTGCGTAATCAATTGAAAGTCCACAACAGCAGATTGGCAGGAGTAGCTAAAGAGGCCGGGGTTATCACACCGCTCGATTACGCTATTTTTCAAGATCATGGGTATAAAGGTCTTTATGGAGGTTTAGGCGCGAAAGAGCTGCATGCCAAAAAGCAGCTTAACAAGGGAGAGCAGATTTTGGATCACATGGGAAGCACGGAATTGGCGGCCAATTTATTCAGGGCCACCCAGACAGAAGAAAAAATTCAACGGGAACAGACCAAGGGAAAAGATAAAGCCAATCAGACCCATTATGAAGTCGGCAAGAAAGTGCGCCAAACAATCAAGGAACTGGGCGGCATCATGCCCGAGAGCCTGTCATCACCTGACAGTATTAAGAAAATCAAAAACTCTCGGCACTGCTGAGAGAATCGTACCTAATAAGTCTGCCATATGCCAAAACCCCTGTTTGCCATATCAATTACCCCATATGGCCATGTGGCAAGAAAATATTGCCATATGGCAAAAGAAGTGATAGTTTGTATTTGCTATATAGCATTTGCCATATGAATGCTTGCCATATTGCCCTATGTTTGCCATATGGCAATCTTTTTGCCATAAGCTTATGGATACCCAACAGAAAATCCTTGAATACATCGCTCAGAAGGGAAAGGCCAGCCGTAAGGAATTGCTGGATTATCTAGGCATACCTTCTAGGACCTTGAGCCATTACCTTGCCCTGCTAGTAGTCAGCGGTAAGCTTATGAAAACTGGTAAACATCCTGACATTGCCTATACCTTAAGCACCCAACAGCCACAAATCGCTCTAGCCCAGCCAGTGACTAGCGCTCAACCAACCCCGCAAGCCTCTACACCAGACCCGCCTTTGGCGGGTCCAGTCCCTGCCCAGGAAGTCGTCATCATCACTCAACCCCAGCCAGTCAAGACACCAAAACCAGCTCCCAATCCGGTGGAAACTCTCGGCCAAGAACTTCTACCCAACTGGTGCCAGAAGTTTGGCCTAGATCCTGCGGTAGTTACTGCCAGATATGAAGCTGTCAGAGGCTTCATCCCAGGCTTAAGCCCTAGAACAAAGAGTGCCAAAAAGAAGCTTTTAGCCAGTCTCTACAGCGGGATAGTACTGGTTTTATGTTTCTTAAGTGTTTGGGCAACTGGCACTGGTTCCAAACGTATGCGTTGGGTTAAAATCGCTGGTTTAATCTTGATAGCTGGTCTTATGTACGTGATTGTCACTCATAAGTATCATTTTAATTCCCATCAAAACCAATCAAGCCAGTTGCGTACAGACTCAGAAGGCCTTATACTGGCCCGGCTTCAAGAACAATTAAGTACCAGTCAGGATGAATTAACTAAAACTAAAGACCAACTCGCTGACAGTCAGAATCAGTTCAGTCAGATGAAAGATCAACTGGCCAGTCATCAAACGGATTTAAGCCAAACCAAAGAACAGCTATCGAGCAGTCAAAGTGAATTAGATAAGACCAAAGAGCAGTTCAATAGTAAAGAGCAACAGTTAACGCAGGAACAAGGGCAGAGGAGTAGTTTAGAACAGCAGCTCCAAGCCAGTACCCAAGAAATCCAAAGCTTACAGCAGAAGGTTAGCCAATTAGAAGAGCAAAACAGGGCCCTACAGGAGCAATTGGGCAAGGCCAGGGCAGAACTTTCTAGTGTCATTGCGAACGAAGTGAAGCAATCTCATAAAGAACAGATTGCTTCGTCGTTGGAAAACACTCCTCGCAATGACACCAGGATAGAAACTACTTCCCAGGTGGGTATAGAGCAGATTATGGATTGGACCAAACAGGGGATGTCAAACCAAGAGATTATCAAGCGCATTAAAACCAGCCACTCCACTTATAGCTTACAGGCAGAAGATATTAGTTATCTTAAAGAACATGGCGTCAGCCAAGAGGTGATTCAAGCCATGTCCGCCACCCCACATTAAAGAAATAGTTATCGGAATCTTCTTGACTCTTCGACAAGCTCAGGGTCAACCCCGAGTGTAATGGTTCGACAGGCTCACCATACTTCGTCGAAAACCATACTGAGCGAAGTCGAAGTATCGAAGGGTTGACAAACCATAATGGTTGTGTTATGGTTGTTATGAAAGGAGAATGTTATGCTAACCATTACCGTAAAGAATATATCCCGCAGACTTCACGAGACTTTAAAGCGTAGGGCTACTATGGCGCATCGGAGCCTAAACAATGAAATCATCGCAAGTTTAGAGGTGGCGGCTGGCCTTGCTCCGTTGGATGTCAACCAGATGGCCTTTGATGCAACATTGATGCATAAAGTTTTTAAGGGCGAGGCAATGCCCAAGGAAATTGACCGCTTCAAAAAAGAAGGCAGGGCATGATCGTAGCGGACGCAAATTTAGTTGCCTATTATTATCTACCGGGACCTTTTCAACCACTAGCTCAAAGAATCATACAGAAAGATCCTGTTTGGTTTGTTCCACCAATTCTAGTGTTGGAGTTTCGCAATATCCTTCTTGGTTTTGTTAGAGGCAAGCAACTTCATAAGAAGGATGCTATTGAGCTTGCTGTCAGAGTGGAGCTTATTTTTAGCCAGCGAACAAAAGGGGGTTCATCGGCTCAAGTGATGGATTTAGCCTGCGACTCTGGATGTTCAGCATATGATGCAGAATATATTGCTCTGGCGCAGATGATGGGTGTAAAGTTAGTAACCAACGATAAATATTTGTTGAATGCTTTTCCAAAAGTGGCAGTGGCGCTGGAGGATTTTTAAGAAATTTCGCATTAAAGAGTCATTATGTAGAGGGTTTTTCTTCCTTGGCTGGTTCTCAATGTTGCAGCATCCCCTATAATAAATTAAAGAAATAGTTGTTTTCTGGCAGTTTAATTGTTTTCTGCTATACTTAACCTTTATGGTATTCAATAAAATTAAAAATATCCTCATGGGTAAGGCTTTAAGCCTGCAAGACCAGGGTCTGGCCCAGCGGATGTCCCTGATTGCCTTTTTTGCCTGGGTTGGCTTAGGGGCAGACGGGATGTCATCTTCCTGTTATGGTCCGGAACAAGCCTATTTGGCCTTACAGGGGCATAGTCATTTGAGCATTTTCGTAGCGATTGCCTCGGCTTTGACGGTTTTTATCATCTCCGCCAGCTATAGTCAGATCATCGAACTGTTTCCTCAAGGCGGCGGGGGGTATCTGGTCGCCAGCCGCCTGCTGTCGCCTAATGTGGGCATGGTCTCCGGATGCGCCCTTTTAATTGATTATCTTTTAACCATCGCGATTTCCTTGGCCAGCGGCACCGATGCTCTGTTTAGCTTTCTTCCTTTAGAATGGCAGAGTCATAAGGTCGCCTTTTGTGCGGGAAGTATTTTACTTTTGACTTTCTTGAACATGCGCGGAGTTAAGGAATCTGTTTTGCCCCTGGTGCCGATCTTTCTGATATTTATTATCACCCATGTGTTCATGATCATTTATGCTATCTATATCCATATCAACACCGTCCCTGCCCTGATCGCCTCGACCCAAAACGACATTCATCAGACCTATCAGCAAATTGGTTTAGCCGGCATGATCTTTCTGATTTTAAAATCCTACAGCATCGGCGCCGGAACTTATACGGGTATTGAAGCGGTCAGCAATGGTTTGCCGATTTTGCGCGAACCAAGGGTGAAAACCGGCAAGCGTACCATGCTGTATATGTCGGTATCTCTGGCCTTTACTGTTTTAGGGCTGATGCTGGCCTATTTGATTTATGATGTCGGCTCACAGCCGGGTAAAACCCTTAACGCGGTTTTGTTTGAAACGATCTCCGGTCATTGGGGGGGCGGCGGGCAAGCCTTTGTGTATGTAAGCCTTTTGGCCGAGGCTTTTATCCTTTTTGTGGCTGCCCAAAGCGGATTTTTAGGGGGGCCAAGAGTTCTGGCGAATATGGCCATTGACCGCTGGTTTCCGACCAGGTTTGCTTCTCTGAGCGACCGTTTAGTGACTCAAAAAGGCGTGCTTTTGATGGGAGCGGGCGCTTTAATCACCGTGCTGGCCACCCAAGCTTCGGTCAAATACTTGGTGGTGCTTTACAGTATCAATGTGTTTGTGACCTTTTCTCTGTCGCAGTTAGGGATGGTGCGCTATTGGTGGGGGGTGCGTCGTGAGATGCGGGATTGGTTGGGAAGGATTTCAATCAATAGCATCAGTCTGGTGTTAACCACCTTTATTCTGGTGGCGGTGGTTATTTTAAAATTCCATGAAGGCGGCTGGGTGACCATGCTTATTACCGGCTCGCTGATTGTTCTGGCGGTTGTGATCAAGCGGCATTATCTGGAAACAGCCAAACAATTGAGGCGTTTGAATAATCTGGTGCAGGCGGCTTATGTTTCTGTGCAGGACAATGGTCAGCCTGCGCCGGTTAAACCGTCTCTGGATTCCAATTCAAAGACAGCGGTTTTGGTGGTCAATGGTTTTAATGGGCTGGGGCTTCACACGCTCTTTAACGTGATTCGTCTTTTTAGCAAAGAGTTTAAGAATTTTGTTTTTGTTCAGGTGGGAGTTGTTGATGCCGGTAACTATAAGGGGGCGGAGGATGTCAAAAGTCTTCAGCAAAAGGTCAGCCAGGATATTGAGCGTTACGTGCGTTTTATGAATGCGCAAAACTGTTACGCGGAAAGTTTGACTTTGACCGGTACGGATGTGATCGATGAGGTGGAGAAGATAAGCCCCAGCCTCGTGCAACGCCTGCCGGGAGTGGTATTTTTCGGCGGACAAATCGTCTTTGAAAAGGAAACCTTTTTGACCAGATGGCTGCATAACTATACCGTGTTTTCTTTGCAGAGGCGTTTGTACAATTACGGCATTCCCTTCATGGTCATGCCTATCCGTGTCTAGGGGTCACCACCAGTATGGCTAAATTAAAATTAGATCTGCATGATATCTTCAGCAACGGCAAAGCCATTGAATCAGAGCTAAACCGCCTCATCCAGGAAGCTGTGGCTAAAAAGATTTCTTTGGTGGAAATCATCCCCGGTAAAGGCAGCGGCCAGCTGAAAAAGAGCGTTTTGCGTTTTTTACAGCAAAAGCATATCAAAGCGCTGTACCACCGGCTTGAAAAAGATGATAAGAATTTTGGCCGGGTTTTCGTTCATTTCAGATTTTAGCTGAATTTTTTTCAGGGCGCCTGCCATAATTTTGCTTGTCATTTTTTCCTCCGGAGGATATACTTAAGATACTTTAATTTAAGGAGAGGTCATGTTGGAAAACCGACGACATTTGCGTATTCGACAGCTCATGGACGTCACCTGGAACATGCCCGGGGAAGACCTTGCCGGGCAGGGCCAGATCATCAACATCAGCGCCTCTGGTATTTTTCTGCAGATCGATAGTAGTTTCAGGCCGTTGGATAAATGTGTTTTGTCCATTGATCCTGAAATCAGCCAAGAAAAACCACCTTTTTTGACCAAAAAAGGCCGGGTTGTCTGGTTTCGTAAAATCCAAAGCCCTCATTACAGTTACCAGTGCGGTCTGGAGTTTTTAAAGGAACATATTTTTGATCAAACCTTAAGCGATTGGCTTGAAACTAAAACCACCCAGTTAGCTCAAACCATGAATGTCAATATTCTTAATAATTATGTGGCTTAGAACACAAAGGAGTCTAACGTGGCAGAAACAGTTTTGAATCAAGAAGAACAAAACATGGATGTCAACAAAAAAAACAGGAAACTTAAACAAGGCCGTGGCTTTTTTCACCTTAATAACCCTGTTTTAGGCATTGTTGTACTCCTGGTGGTGATCGGTGTCACAGCGTATGTGTTAAAATTACAGCATGACAATACTCAGATTTTTGCGCAGTCCAGTGATTTGGCTTTAAGCGCGGGGGGAGCTCAGGCGGCCAATTATCGCTCTTATGTTCAGCAATATAAAGATACCAGAGCCCAGTTGGAAGAAACTACCCGTAAATTGGAAGCAGTAACCAGTCAACTCAATAATGTCACCGTACAGTTGGATACTACCAAAGGCATGCTGGCTCAAACTCAAGCCATGCTCGCTCAAACCCAGCTTGAGAATGCCAAATTAAAGGAAGATTTGCAAAGTTTAGATGGTCTTCGCTCCAGCGAGAATGTGCAAAATACCTCTAACTTGGAAGCTAGAATTTCCGCCCTTAAAGCAAAAAATGCTCAAACCGATATCGAGCTCAGTGATCTAAAAACACAATTACGCACTTTTCAGGCTGATTTTTCAACCCTGGAACAGGGCCGTTCCTTAATCCGTCTATTTCAGAATAAAATTAGATTGGTCAAAAACCGTATGCGTTATTTAGAGAGGGAGGCTTATTTGGCGAAAGTCGCCGCTCAAAAAGAACGCGACCGCATTGCTACGCTCAACGGCAATAGCGGTTTTGTGTTTCGCAACGGTGAGTTTCAAAAGCCTCGTGGTACTAATAAAAACTTTTTCATTGATGTAAGAATGGTGCAATAAGATAACATGGAAGGTGAATAAAGAGGGCGTATGAGCATATCATACGCCTTTTGTTTTTCTAAAAGCATTGAAATCTCGTCAGAAAATCGTTAGTATAGAAGGCATTTAAGGTAAGGAGGCTAGGGTATGTCATTAGAAGACAAAATTGTGCAAGATTATGTAGCGGCCATGAAACAGAGGGATACGTTTCTCTCCTCGGTATTAAGTTTCTTACGCGCGCAGATCAAAAACGTCAAAATCGACAAACGTGTGGAAAAAATTTCTGACCAAGAGGTGGTCGTGGTCATTAGGAAACAGCTTAAACAGCGTCAAGACTCGATAGCGCAGTTTAAAGCCGGCCAACGCATGGATTTGGCGGAAAAAGAAGAGAAGGAAGCCGCCGTGCTACAAGGTTATTTACCCGCCCAGGCTTCGCATGAGGTGATTCAAGCGGCCGTCGAGGAAGCGATGAGCTCGACGTCAGCCTCCTCGATCAAAGATATGGGTAAGGTCATGAAAGAGGTTTTAGCTAAACTGGGGGCCCAAGCAGACCATCAGGTCGTCAGCGCTCTTGTCAAGGAGCGTCTAGGGAGAATGACATGAGAAGGATATTGGTACGGTTTTTTTTAATAGTTGGTATTACGATTGCCACGGTAGGTGTTGGTTTTACCTTTTGGCTGCGTGATCGTTATGTAGTGCCCATCATCACCTATCATCATGTTGGTGTTCCTTCCGACCGCTCCTTGTTTCTTAATACCGTCAGCGCAGAATCGTTTGAACGCCAGATGCAGTTTCTGAAAAGAAACGGTTTCGAGATCATCAGTTTTGATAGTTTGGTTAAAGGGATCCACCGAGGATTTTTGTTCAGGCGTGATACCGTGCTCATTCAATTCGACGACGGCTATGAAGATAATTATGTCAATGCTTTGCCCATTCTTAAGAAATACGGGTTTCCAGCCATGGAATTTTTAATTTCTGATTTGATTGGCAAGAGAGGGTTTCTGACCTGGGATCAAGTGAAAGAAATGGAGGAAAATAATTTTGTCATGGGGGCCCACACGCGTACGCATGCCTATCTGCCGGATTTATCCCCACAGAAGATGCGGGATGAAATTGTGGGCAGTAAGAAAATTATTGAGCAACATTTAGGGCATTCCATCGATTATTTTGCTTATCCTTCGGGTGGTTTTAATGTACCGGCCAAACAAATTGCTAAAGAAGCCGGTTTTCAAGCGGCGGTCACAACCAATCGAGGTAAAGACAGATATAATGAAGATTTATATGAATTGAAACGAATCCGTATCAATGACAGGGACAGTCGTTTTGGCAGCATCATTATGTGGTTTAAATTATCTGGTTATTATAACTTATTTAGGAAGAGCAAAGATGGGGAATAAAGAAAGGGATGTATGCTCAAGCAGTACCGTTTGTGTGATGACGGCTCTTTTGTGATTGAAGATTATCAGCACCAGAAAGTTTTTTCTAATTTTTTCCCGGGGGTGGCCGGCCTCTGGGGTATCCCCATGTGGGCCTTTTACGTCAATCGCGGCCAAGCCATGAGTTCTTTTGGCATTGAATCCAAAGATAAAGCCATTTTAGAATTTCAGCCGGCTAATCGCGCCTATCGGTTAACCTCCCTGCAAGGCTTTCGCACCTTTTTGAAAATCCTCGACGGCAGAAGACAGAAATTCTATGAGCCTTTTGCCAATAGCCTGGGCAGTCCTTATAAGATCAGCCAGCGCATGACGATCAAAAGTCATGATTTGACTATCGAAGACGTCAACCAAACGTTGGGGCTTAAAATTCAGGTGAATTATTTTACCCTGCCTCAAGAGCCTTTCGCCGCTTTGGTGCGCCGGGTCACTTTAGAGAATATCTCCAAGAAAGAAATTCATCTGGAAGTAATGGATGGTTTGCCGGCGATTAATCCTTACGGGCTGAAGGACTGGCTGGGCAAACACATGTCCCGTACCGTCGAGGCGTGGATGGAGGTGCGTAATTTATCCAAAAAAGCCCCCTTCTATCAATTGAAAGCGGAAGTGGCGGATACCCCGCAAGTCACGCCCATTCAAGAGGGTCATTTCTATTTTGCTTTTGAGGAGTCTTCCCATCAATTATTGGATATGATCGTGGAAGCTGCTTGCATCTTCGGGCAGTCGAGTGATTTTTTGGTGCCGGAAGCTTTTATGGTTAGTCCAAAATTTGAGCTTAGCGCCCTTCAGCAAACATCCAACCGCACGCCGTGCGCGTTTAGTTTTAGCCGCCTGTCGTTAAAATCTCAACAGAGCTACACATGGACAGCGATGGCAGGCTTCGCGCATGATCTAATGGAGCTTAATAGCGTAGTTAAAAAGTCCTTACGCAAAGGATACACGGATGAGAAAGCTCAGCAAAACCGTGAGATTATTGACGACATCAAAGGGTATTGTTTCACCAGAAGCTCATCGAAGGCTTTTGATGAGTATTGCGGCCAAAATTTTCTTGATAATATTTTGCGCGGGGGACTGCCGATTTCTTTGAGCACAGCCAAAGGCGCCGTCTCTTTTAATGTGTACAGCCGCAAGCACGGGGATTTGGAGCGCGATTACAATTTCTTTAACCTGGCGCCGACGTTTTTGTCGCAGGGCAACGGCAATTACCGTGACGTTAATCAAAACCGCCGCCACGACGGGTGGTTTAATCGCGACGTGGTGGATAGTGCGATTGTGAATTTCATGAATCTCATCCAGGCCGACGGCTACAATCCTCTGGTGGTCAAAGGATCAGCCTTTGATATCAGCGATGAGAGCGCCATGGAGGGTGTTATTAAAGAATTCGTCATCAGCGATGACGCTCCACCAGTCAAAGAGCTGTTGAAAAAAGGCTTTATGCCAGGGGATTTGTTGAAATTGGTTATACGTCGGGGTTTGATTAAAGGCAACCCCAAAGACTTTTTAGCTAAAGTGCTTTCTTTCAGCCAAAAAAGGGAACAGGCAGATTTCGGCGAAGGTTTCTGGAGTGACCATTGGACTTATAATTTGGATTTGATGGAAAGCTATTTAAGTCTATATCCTGAGAAATTGCAGGATATTCTCATCGAGAAGAATGTTTTTAGTTTCCATCTCAGTGAAACTTACGTTCTGCCGCGTCACAAGAGGTATGTTTTAACGGACCGTGGCGTGCGGCAATACCATGCGCTGGCCGAACATGACAGAGAAGTCAAAGCCAAAGAAAAAGGTTATCAATTGCGCGTCAAAGCCGGTGGGGGGGATGTTTATCAAACTAACCTTTTGGTCAAAATCATATGCCTTTTGGCCAATAAAGCCGCCAGCCTTGATCCGTCGGGTATCGGTATTGAAATGGAGGCCAATAAACCCAATTGGTATGATGCTTTAAACGGTTTGCCTGGGTTATTGGGCTCTTCCATCTGTGAGACCTTCGAGCTTAAACGCTGGGCTTTGTTTGTGCAAAATAGTTTGGATGAGCTAAAAAAAGCCCCTGAGCAAAAAGTGGAAGTTTTTGAAGAGCTGGCGGATTTCTTAACCGGTTTAACGCATCTTTTATCGACGGAAAAAGACAGTTTAAAGTACTGGCAGAAAGCCAATGATCTCAAAGAGCTTTATCGTCAAAACGTACGCTATGGCATCAGCGGCAGCCAAAAGACCATGACGATCGCAGAGCTCAAGAAGTTTTTGGAAGTGACCATCGCCAGGGTGAATGCGGCGGTCTCCAAAGCCCGCTATGACAACGGTCTGTTTGCATCCTACTTTTATCATGAAGTCAGCGAATATGAAATCTTAGATAAGGCCCATCAAGGCGGGCATCATGTGAAGCCTTTGAAATTCCAGCGTCATGATTTGCCGCTGTTTTTGGAAGGCTTCGTGCATGCGCTGCGCGTTGGTGATGATATCCAAGCCCGGGGGTTGTTTCGGGCCCTCAAAAAGAGCCCCTTGTATGACCGCAAACTCGGCATGTATAAAGTCAATGCGGATCTTTCCAAAGAAACCGAAGAAATCGGACGCGCCCGCGTTTTTCCGTCGGGATGGCTGGAGAATGAATCCGTGTGGCTGCATATGGAGTACAAATATTTTCTGGAGCTTTTACGTCACGGCCTGACAGGAGAATTTTTTGAAGAAATCAAAACCAGCCTCGTTCCTTTTCTGGATCCTGCCTGTTACGGTCGAAGTATCCTTGAGAATTCTTCGTTTATTGTCAGTTCGGCGCATGAGGATAAGAATTTGTGGGGCCAAGGTTTTGTGGCACGTTTATCGGGCAGCACGGCGGAATTTTTGCATATATGGCTTATGATGAATGTGGGCCTTAAGCCTTTTGCCGTCAAAGACGGCCAGCTGACACTAACGTTTGCGCCGCTGCTTGCCGGCTGGTTGTTTAGTGTCCAAGAAAAAGGGGATTTGCCGGCCAATACGTATGCTTTTAAATTTTTAGCCAAAACTTTGGTGGTGTATCATAATCCTCTGCGTCAAGATACGTTTGGCCCCAAAGCAGCGGTTGCTTCCAAAATGATTTTGACCTATCCGGATAAACGCCCTAAACTGGAGCAGACTGGCAGCGTCATTACCGGCGCTTTAGCCCAGGATGTTCGTCAGGGACGCTTGCAGCGAATTGATATTATTCTTGAGTAATATGTCGTCTTACGTTTGAAATATAATCTTGTTAGGAGGGGATTGGACAATGAAAAAACCTTTAGTAGGCATTATCATGGGCAGTCCATCGGATTTAAAAATTATGGGTGCGGCAGCGGATATTCTCCAGGAGCTGGGCGTGTCTTATGAAATCACCATTATTTCTGCTCACCGTGCTCCCAAGCGTACGTTTGATTATGCTCAAAGTGCCCTGAGCCGCGGATTGAAGGTCATTATCGCCGGGGCCGGTGGGGCCGCTCATTTGCCAGGGGTGGTGGCGGCTTTAACGACCTTGCCGACGATTGGGGTTCCGATCAGGTCTTCTCATTCTATAGAGGGCTTAGATTCTTTATTATCTATCGCACAAATGCCTCCCGGCGTGCCGGTAGCGACGATGGCCATTAACGGCGCTCAAAACGCCGGACTTTTGGCCGCCCAAATCATTGGTACTTATGATCGGTCTTTAAGCCGGAAATTAAGCGGATATAAAAAGATTTTAAAAAATAAAGTCGAGGTCTCCGCGAAGACTCTGAAAATCAAAGGTCATCGCGCTTTGAGAGCCCTGAAGTAAATTAAATTTCTTCCAAAATTATTTCTGCCGCGCGACGGCTGGCGCCGGGGGCACCTAAAGAGGTTTTGATTTTGGCGAGTTCTACTTTGAGCAGCTGTTGTCTGGTTTGATCTTTAAGAAGAGTATTGATAGAGCTGGCAATTTGTTCTGCATTGGCCTCATTTTGAATCAGTTCATCCACGATTTTTCGTCCGGCCACCACATTCACTAAACCGATATAAGGAATTTTCACCACGGCTTTGGCAATCGCATAGGTAAGCCAGGACGTTTTATAAATAATGACCATGGGTTTATTCAAAAGCGCGGTTTCCAAAGTCGCAGTTCCTGAGGCGACGATCGCCGCATCCATGGCGTTGATGCCATCGTAGGGGGTACCTTCGTAAATTTTAATCGGTAAAGATGTTTGAATATACCGCTTTAGGCTATCTTTGTTAATCGTGGGCGCTTTTAATAGCAGAAATTGTCGACGATGATCAAGGTTATAGAGTTTTTGGGCAGCCTCTAACATGACCGGCAAATGCCGCTCAATTTCTTTTTGGCGCGAGCCGGGCATCAGACCAATGGTCACGCGTCCTGTTTGCAGTCCGACGGATTGAAGAACATCTGCAGGGGATTGCTCAATTTTGATTTCATCCACCAAAGGGTGGCCCACATAATCCACGTTCATGCCATAGAGGGCATAGAGGTCCTTTTCGAAAACGAAAAGGACAATCATCCGATCGACGACTGTCTTGATTTGTTTAATACGTTTTTCCCGCCAGGCCCAGACTTGAGGGCTGATATAGTAAATCACTTTGACGGTTCGATTTTGCTCACCACTAGCAAAACGTTTTTTCAGTTGGGCGGCCAGGCGTAAATTAAAACCCGGATAGTCCACCAGAACCACCGCATCGGGTTTTTGTTTGTCGACTTCGCTCAAGATACGGTCAAAGACTTTTTTAATTCGGCCCAAATTTTTGAGAACTTCCGCTATGCCAATGACGGCCAGCGATGTGATGTTATCAAAAAGTTCAACCCCCGCCTCCTGCATACAATCGCCGCCTACTCCAGAGAATGTAATTTCAGAAGATAAGGCTTTGATGGCATTAACGAGCTTTCCCGCACGGGTATCGCCCGAGGCTTCGCCGGCTATGATGATAAGATGCTTTTTTTGTGTTCCCATATTTTGTGTGTGATTTCTAAGGCGACCTTGAGGGCTTCCCTGGCTTCCACACCGGAGACTAAAGGCTTTTTGTCTTCGCGAATGCAGTCGATAAAATGTTCCAGTTCTTTTTGGAGCGGCTCTTCCTTTTCAATGGGCAGGGATTTTCTATGAATGCCGTGGCTGTCCTTGGTGTAGATAAACGCCTCCTGTTTGGCATAGTCGAGG
Organism: Candidatus Omnitrophota bacterium; assembly: GCA_016201795.1. Classification (GTDB taxonomy): domain Bacteria; phylum Omnitrophota; class Gorgyraeia; order Zapsychrales; family Fredricksoniimonadaceae; genus JACQCF01. Next base: position 13,585 of record JACQCF010000018.1, read on the forward strand.
GAAATGTAGGCGTTTTGGATAAACATACGGATTTTACGGGTCACCTCCGGCGAGATACGGCTGGCGGTAATATTGCACACGCAGCCGTTGGTAAAGCTCAGGCGTGCGTTGGCAATGTCTTCTTTGTCGGTTAAGACATTGATCCCGACCGCTTGAATATCTTTGACACTCGAGCGCACCAGGCCCAAAATGATATCAATATCGTGGATCATCAGATCCATCACCACACCGATATCCAGCGACCGATTAGGGAAAAGATTGAGCCGGTGGCATTCGACAAACAGAGGATTGGCCGCCAAAGGAGCAATGGCCACAAAAGCACTGTTAAAACGCTCCACATGGCCGACTTGTAATTTGACACGGTTTCTGTCGGCAGAATCAATCAGAATATCGGCTTCTTCTAAAGTATAGCTAATGGGTTTTTCGATAAAGGTGTGGATTTGATGCTCTAAAAAAAATTGCGCTATGGCCGCATGGGTGATCGTGGGAGTACAAATGCTAACGGCTTCGGCCTTTCCTAAGAGTTCTCGATAATTTTGATAGTAGGGGACATGATATTGTCTGGCCAGAGGCTTACCCTTTTCGGGGTCGATGTCACAGACGGCGGTGATATTGACTTTTGGACGCAGAGCCTGAAACGTTTTTAAATGGCGTGCGCCTAAATGACCGCAGCCAATAAGGACCAAGTTTATTTTTTGCATGATAAGGATAGTAACAAAGCGCTCGACAAAAGTCAAACCTCATGGTATCTTTGTGCCTTAATGATGAAAAATTATTTAAAACTCCTGCAATTTCTCAAAGGCCATATAAAGCGTTTTATTTGGGCCATTTCTTTTATTTTGCTCTCATCGGTATTTGAAGGGGTGCAATTAACCCTCATGCTGCCGGTCATCGACCGCATTTTTACCAATAAAAAAATTATCATCCCCAACCAAGTCCCGGAATTGGTGACGAATATAGTCAACTATTTAAATTCCGTGGACAACCACACGCTTTTTTGGATCATTCCGCTGACTTTTTTGGTACTTTTTGTCATCAAACAGGTGGTCAATTTCTGGTCGGATTATTTTATGAACGATGTGGCCCAGCGCGTAATGCGCGATGTGCGCTCCAGGCTTTTTGAGCGTATTCAAACCCTTTCTCTGGATTACTTCAGTAAAAAAAGAACAGGAGAGCTGATTGCCCGCATCACCAACGATGTGGCCGTCATTGAAAACGCGGTCTCTTACGCGGTGACTGATCTTTTGAAACAGCCGGTATTGGTCCTTATCTTTCTGGCGTTGGCTTTTACTTTTAATGTCCGCGGGACCTTGTTGATTTTTTTGATGGTGCCTTTTATTGCGATTCCCATGACTATTATCGGTAAAAAATTACGTAAACTTTCTAGAGGTCAACAGGAAAAAATGGCAGATATCAATTCGCTTCTGCTAGAGACGATCTCCGGGGTGCGCATTCTCAAAGCCTTTGGCACCGAGCGTTATGAGATCAAACGGTTTAATCAGCAGAATCAGGACTTTTACAGGCTGCGTATGAAGGGTTTAAAAAATTTGATGCTGCTAGGGCCCATTACCGAGATGGTCGGGGCTATCTGCGGGGTGGCTGCTATCTTGATGTTAGGTAAAGATGTATTGAACGGCCAATTATCTTTTGGCGTGTTTTCTCTGTCGATTGTTTCCATTTTACAGGTCATTCGCCCCATCAAGAGAATGGCCAATGTGCAGGCCATTTTGCAGCAGGCTTTGGTAGCCAATGAGCGCATCTATGATGTTTTAGAAACCAAGCCTACGGTGGTAGAGAAACCTTCGCCTCTGGAGCTTGGGGCCTTGCAGCAGAAAATTCAACTGGAGAACGTGTGTTTTAGTTATGAGACGGTCTCCGGTAATGTTTTGCAGGAGATTAACCTGACGATTAAAAAAGGTGAGCTGGTGGCCATTGTCGGACCTACAGGAAGCGGCAAGTCAACGCTGGTCAATTTAATTCCTCGGTTTTACGATGCCACCGCTGGCCGGGTGACGTTTGACGGGGTGGATGTCAGAGACGTTTCTTTTAAGTCTTTAAGAGGTCAGGTGGCCATTGTCACCCAGGAGGCGATTTTATTTAATGATACGGTGCGCAATAATGTTGCCTATGGGACTTTTGAGGTGACCATGGATCAGGTTCGGAAAGCTGCACAAATGGCCTTTGCCGATCATTTCATTGAAAAAATGCCTTTAGGCTATGAGACCATCATCGGAGACCGCGGCTTCAGATTGTCCGGAGGCGAGAAGCAGCGTTTGACCATTGCCCGGGCTATTTTAAGAAATCCCCCGATTCTTATATTAGATGAAGCCACCTCTCAATTAGACTCCGAATCCGAAAAATTCGTTCAGGAAGCCCTGGATTCTTTGATGAAAGACCGTACGGTCATTGCCATTGCCCACCGGCTTTCCACGATTATGCGGGCGGATAAGATTGTGGTGCTGGAAGCCGGCCGTACAGTTGGTTTAGGCAAGCACGATGAACTTCTTTTTACCTGTCCGTTGTACCGCCGCCTCTACGAAACCCAGTTTCAGGTTTAGTTTTTTTATTGACACTCTAAGTCCTTGTTGGTACTATGGTTATGATTTTTTAAAAGAGTTCAGGGAGAAAAAATTTATGACTAAAAAAGACATTGTATTAAGAATTACCGATGCTACCGGCATCAAGCAGGTGGACGTGAAAAAAATCGTGCAGAAGACCTTTGATGTGATCATCGATGCTTTGATGAAGGGCGAAAAAGTGGAGTTGCGTAATTTCGGTGTGTTTAAAATCAAAGAACGCCGCGCCCGTTTTGGCCGCAATCCCCGCACAGGACAAAGCGTTCCTGTCCCTCCTCGGAAAGTGGTTGTCTTCAAATCCGGTCTGGAGATGAAGCAGAAGGTCAAATGATTCGTAAAATTGCCGTCCCTCGTGGGACATCCGATATACTCCCCGATACTGTTCTTCTCTGGGAAGAACTGGAATCCAAAGCCCGTAAGGTTTGTCAATCCTACGGCTACCGTGAAATTCGTACCCCCATTTACGAAGCAACAGCTTTGTTCAAGCGTTCCTTGGGGTCAACTAGCGACATCATCAATAAACAGCTTTTGGAATTAAAAACTTCCGGAGAAGATTCCTATACCCTGCGTCCGGAAGGCACGGCTTCGGTGGTGCGTTCTTACATTGAGAATAGTTTGGATTCCAGAGAAGGTTTATCTAAACTTTTTTACATCGGCCCCATGTTTCGCGGTGAGCGTCCGCAGAAAGGCCGCCTGCGTCAGTTTCATCAAATCGGGGTGGAGGCCATTGGCCCCAATTCCACTTCGCCCTATTTAGACGCGGAGGCTATTGCTTTAAGCATTCATTTGCTTCGAGAATTTGGTGTTAAAGGTCATCATCTTAAGATTAATAGTTTAGGTTCCAAAGATGATAAAGCACATATCTCCAGCTGGCTTAGAGAGAAATTAGCATCGAGGGTCAATGATTTATGCAAAGAGTGCCATAGCCGTTATGAACACAATGTCTTTCGGGTGCTGGATTGCAAAAACGAATCCTGCCGTCGTCTGGTCGATGCCTTAGTGAAAGATTTACCATTATCCGGGACAAGTCAAACTTATTTCCAGCAGGTGCAGGGGGCTTTAAAAGGCGCTGGTATTGATTTTGAAATTGCTCCGCATTTAGTCAGAGGTCTGGATTATTATACGCATACGGTTTTTGAAATCACCACCGACGGTCTGGGCAGTCAGGATGCCGTCGGTGCCGGCGGACGCTACAGCGGTTTAATGCATGAATTAGGCGGCAATGAAAAGATTGATTACGGGGCTATTGGTTTTGCGTTAGGGATTGAGCGGATTTTATTGGCTACCAGCGCTGTCCCGCCTATGGTGGGACAAGGCGCGGGGGTGGATGCTTTTGTGGTTGCCATGGATGAGGCGTATCAGCCCCAAGCTTTTTTACTGGTTCAGCAGTTGCGTGGCGTTGGTTTGTCGGCGGATATGAATTATACCGGCGGCTCCATCAAATCGCAGATGAATAAAGCCAACAAAGCCAATGCGCGTTTTGCCGTTATTTTAGGGGAAGAGGAAATGAAGACCAAAACGGTCTCTGTGAAGAATATGCAGACAAGCACTCAAGAGCAAATACCCTGGGGACAAGTGGTAGAAAGGTTGAAGTAATGCGTACGCATACCTGCGGTGAGCTTAATAAAACCCATAAAGACCAAGCAGCGATACTCTGCGGTTGGGTCCACCGTCGGCGTGATCACGGCAAATTGATCTTTATTGATATCAGAGACCGTTATGGCTTAACTCAAGTAGTTTTTGTCCCTTCAGTGAGCCCCCAAGCCTACGCAGAGGCGCAGAAATTAGGACCGGAGTTTGTGGTTAAGATCAAAGGAACGATCAATGTCCGTCCGCCCAAAAACGCCAATACTGAACTGGCAACGGGAGAAATAGAGCTTTTAGCCAAAGAGCTGGAAATTCTCAATACAGCCAAGGTGCCGGTGTTTGAAATCGAAGATACGCTGGAGGCGTCCGAAGACGTTCGTTTGACTTACCGCTACCTGGACATCCGTCGCAGAAAAGTGCGCGAGTCTTTACTTTTGCGCCACAGGCTGTGCGCCAGTATCCGGTCTTTTTTGAACACCCAAAATTTTGTGGAAGTGGAAACTCCCGTATTAACCAAATCTACCCCCGAGGGGGCACGCGACTTTCTGGTGCCTTCGCGTTTGACGCCGGGGACGTTTTACGCCCTGCCGCAGTCGCCGCAATTATTCAAACAGATTTTGATGGTCTCAGGCATGGATCGGTACTACCAGATCGTCAAGTGTTTTCGCGACGAGGATTTGCGTGCTGACCGCCAGCCGGAATTTACCCAGCTGGATATGGAAATGTCGTTTGTGGATCAAGATTTCATTTTCGATTTGACCGAGCGTATGTACAAGCAGGTATTTAAGGAAGTGCTTAGCATCGACCTGGCGATCCCTTTTGCGAGGATGACCCACGCCGAGGCCATGGCAAAACACAACAGCGACAAACCTGATATCCGCAAGGATAAAAACAACCTCAAAGAATTTGCATTTTTGTGGGTTGTGGATTTCCCGTTATTGAAGTATAATCCCCAAGAAAAGCGTTGGGAAAGCGAGCATCACCCCTTTACCGGGATTCATCCCGATGATTTGCCGCTGTTGGAGGCTGGCCAATACGATAAGGTCCGCGGACGTTGTTATGATCTGGTTTTAAACGGTAATGAAATCGGCAGCGGTTCGGTGCGTATTCACCGACGAGAGCTCCAGCAGAAGATTTTTGACATTATTGGTATTGAACCACAGGAAGCTTTAAAGCGTTTTGGATTTTTATTGCGTGCCTTTGAATACGGAGCTCCGCCCCATGCGGGGGCGGCTTACGGCATTGACCGTATCGTGACGATTTTAACTGGCAACGAATCCATCCGCGATTGTATCGCTTTTCCAAAAACCCAAAAGGGAACATGTTTGATGACGGAAGCCCCCTCAGGGGTGGATGGAAAACAATTGAAAGAACTAGGAATCATGACGATTAACCCTTCGACTTCGTTCAGGGTTAATCCTGAGTGCAATCGAAGGATTAAAAAATGATAAGGAGATGACCCCATGTTAACAAGACTTTTAAGCTTGCTGGTATTATTAGCCTTTATGGTTGGCTGCGGTATTAAAACCCAGACGTATGTAATGACCAAGGAACGCGTCGGTATTGAAAAAGGATCAGGCAATGCCGGGTATTTAACGGGTGAGCCTCAATACATTGAGCCTGCGAAAAAAACCCGTCAGATTTATGTGCTTGAGTTAAGTAAGGCTGTTGGTGAGAGTGAAGTTAAAAAAATTGAACAGGAAACAGCTGCCGCACCATCGAAGGCAGCAACTTCTGCGCCGGCTCCTTTGGAGCAGGCCGTGATTCCATCCAATGAAGATAAGTCATCAGCGACGGCGGCGGCCTTAAGCGGGGGGGTGGCCTATACCGTTCAAAAAGACGACACTTTGCAGAAAATCGCCAAGAAGCATTATGGTTCCTACGGTAAATGGGTAAAAATTTACCAGGCCAACAAAGATAAAATTAAAGACCCTAATTTGTTAAAACCGGGTATGGTCATTACCATTCCGCCGGTGAAATAGAATACATGGACTTTCAACTGCAATTTGATAATAACCGAGACCTCCAGTTACTATTTGGCCGTTATGATCAAAACCTGAAAATCATCGAGAAAGAGCTGGGGATTAAAATTGTCCGTTCGCACGACGGGATTAAAATTTCCGGCCCTGACACGCAGGTCAATAAAGCCCATGAGCTCTTTAACTATTTGATGACCTTTGTCGAGAAGGGCAAAGACGTCAAAAAAGCGGATATTGTTTATGCCTTGAGGCTCGTCGAGAAAGAAAAAGGTATTGATTTTAAGCGGCTGGCCAAGGAAAAAATTGAAGTCTCCGTCAAGGGCGGTTTGGTGACGCCCAAGACTAAAGGTCAGATTGAGTATGTCGAGGCGATTAAGACTCATGATTTGGTTTTCTGCATCGGCCCGGCGGGAACGGGCAAAACTTATTTAGCCATTGCCATGGCGGTCAATGCGCTCAAAAAAGGGCTGGTACGGCGTATTATCTTAACCCGTCCTGCCGTCGAGGCGGGGGAGAGTCTTGGTTTTTTGCCGGGGTCTATGGTAGAGAAAGTCCTGCCGTATCTGCGGCCTTTGTATGATGCGCTCTACGACATGATGGAGCCCGAGAAAGTTGAGCAGTACGGTGAACAAGGTATTATTGAGGTGGCACCCTTGGCATTTATGCGCGGCCGCACCCTTAATGAAGCCTTTGTCATTCTCGATGAAGCGCAGAACTCCAGGCCCGATCAGATGAAAATGTTTTTAACCCGCATGGGTTTTGATTCTAAAGTGGTTGTTATCGGAGATGTTACCCAAAGCGACTTACCCAACACCGAAGGCAACGGGTTATCCGAGGCGCATAAGGTTTTAGGTCATCTGCCGGATATTAAGTTTATCCATTTGACCAGCGACGATACGGTCCGCCACGAACTCGTGCAGAAAATTATTGAGGCCTATGGCAAATCAACCAACGGTTCCCGCTAATTCTCAAACCATTTCCATCGACCAGAAGGTCATGCTGGCCGTCACCCTTTTGGGTACCATGGTTTTTTGTTATTTTTCAGGCCTTTCTCTTTTGATCCCGCTGTTGTTTTTCTTTTTTGGCTTGCATTTGTTTTACGTCCGCAAAACCAGTTGGCGGGTCTTTTTGCATTTGACCATGCTTCTGGTCATCTTAATGTTCAGCGTGCATATTCTCAAATCTTATGCCGCGATCTCTCTTTTTTATATTCCGGTGGCTAATGTGGCCATGATCACCACACTTCTTTATAATGACGTCCAGCTTTCTTTAGCCGTGTCGTTTATGGCTAGCAGCTTGATAGGTTTAATGGCAGGTTTTAGTTTGCCCGAGACGACGATTTTTTTTATGGGCAGTTTGTCCGGCGCCTATGCCGTTTTGGATGCGCGTACACGGGGAGTATTTTTAAGAGCCGGTATTTTAATTGGATTTGTCCAGTTAATTTGTGCTCTGTTACTGAATATGGATTTGAGCTGGGGTCATTTTACCACCACGCTCAAACCGCTTTTTCTCAATGGCATTTTATGTGCCATCCTGGTCATGGTGAGCCTAAAAATTTTTGAAATTATTTTTGGCGAGATTACGAATTTTACGTTGTTGGAATTATCGGATTCCTTGCATCCTCTTTTGAAACGTATGGTCCTCGAAGCTCCTGGTACCCATCATCACAGTTTGATCGTTAGCAATTTGGCGGAGGCGGCTGCGGATACCATCGGGGCGCAGGCTTTATTAACCCGTGTGGGTGCTTATTATCATGATATCGGTAAAATGGTCAACCCGCAATATTTTACCGAGAATCAAATAGTAGTGGGCAATAAACATGATGAGCTGGAGCCTTCCATGAGCCGTTTGGTGATCCTCAATCACGTCAAAGAGGGGGTGGAGCTCGCCAAACAGTATAAACTCAATCAACGCATCATTGACTTTATCCCCGAACATCATGGCACAAGTTTGATTCATTATTTTTATCAAAAGGCTTTGACCGAAGGGGAATCTCAAGAGATTGGGGAGCAGGATTATCGCTATCCCGGCCCCAAACCTAAAAGCAAAGAAACAGCGATTGTCATGCTGGCGGACTCCGTGGAAGGCGCCACGCGCGCCATGGAAGAACATACCCCGCAGAAAATTGAGGATCTGGTGCGCAAAGTCATCAACAATAAATTTATCGATGGACAATTGGATGAATGTAATTTAACCCTCAGAGAAATTGACGCAATTGCCTCCAGTTTTGTGCGTATCTTAAGCGCCATGTACCACAGCCGTGTGAAATATCCCGAAAAAACCAATGGACATCACGGTCAGAAATCTTCAAAGTAAAATATTCATTCCACATTCCAAAATCAAAAAAACTGTTTTTACAGCGTGTCAGACGCTTAGATTATGCAAGTCTGAAATTTCCGTGTGTTTTGTAGGCACCAGGCGTATGCGGCGTTTCAATAAGAAATATCTGGGGCATGATGAGGCGACGGATGTTTTGACGTTTGATTTTGGCGAAATGATGATCTGTCCGAAAGTGGCTGCGGCCAATGCCAAGAGGTTTAAAACATCAACGGAATATGAGCTTATCCTGTATGTTATCCACGGTCTTTTGCATTTAGCCGGATACGACGATCGAAAGCCCGGGGATATCAAACGCATGCGGGCTAAGGAAAAAAAATTATTAGAACGCCTTCTATGATCAAACGTCTGCTTGTGATTGCCCTGCTGGCTTACCTTTTCTTCCTTTTAGAATTTGTGCTCTACGATGCATTAGGCGTCTGGGGCAAACCGGAACTGATTTTGTTATTGGTTATTTTTTGGGGACTATATTCCGGTATTCGCTACAGCATTGCCGCTGCTATCCTCGGTGGGCTTTTAAAAGACACATTGAGTATATTACCTTTCGGTACGTATTTATTTGTTTTGTTGGCAGCGGCTTATTTGACCACGCTGGCGCGCCGTAATCTTTATCAACCCGGATCACCTTTTTCCCGGTGGGTGGTTGCTTTTTTTGTTTTCATAGGCGCCTTCTGTATTGAGGTCATGTTGTATGTCATGCGCCATGATGTGCGTTTAACAGAATTATTGATCAATATTTTCTTGCCTGAGCTAGTCACCACCATGGTGGTGGTAACTTTTGTTTTTTATCGTCTGCGCGACGTGGCTATGTTTTTGAAATTATAACCTGTACGGGCGGGGTCACCCCCTTACCATGATGCGTATCAAAATTACCGAGAATATCATTTTCTTTTCTTTTGGCCTGATTGTCGCCGCTTTGATCTATATGCAGACCATTAGAGGGGAGCATTATTATGACCAAAGCGTTAACAACCGCATCCGGGTAATCCCCGTCGAGGGGCCGCGTGGTCTGATTCTCGATCGCAATGGTATTGTGGTGGCCGACAGCCATCCGGCTTACCACGTGGCCGTCATCACGCAGGACGTACAAGACTCCCAATCACTGTTTCATTTCTTAGGTGGCGTTCTTAAAAAAGACCCGCGGCTGTTACAAAAGCAGTTTATCCGTAAACGTAAAACTCCCTTTGCTGCGATTGTCTTAGGGCAAGACGTCGATCAGAAAACCGTTATTGCCGTCGAAGAAAATCGTTTTTTGTATCCGGGGCTGGTGGTGGAAAAAACCTATGAGCGTCATTATCCTTTTGCACAGGCCGATGCCCACGCCATCGGCTATGTTGGCAAAATTGACCTCCATGAAGCCGAAGTTTTGCAGGATTATGGGTACAATCTTTTAAGCATCACCGGGAAAATGGGGGTTGAGAAAACGTATGATCCACTCTTGCGCGGAGAATCCGGCGGCCGTCAGATTGAAATCAACAATCGCGGTCAGGAGGTCAGACTGCTGGGGCTTAAAGAACCAGCCAAGGGTAAAGATATTCAGTTGACCATCGACCAGCGTATTCAAAGCGCAGGGGATGAATTTTTAGCGGGAAGACCAGGGGCGGTGGCGGTTATGGATTTAACCAACGGCGATCTTTTAGGACTGGTTAGTTCTCCGTCGTTTGATCCCAATGCGTTCGTGGATCGAAACCGTCAGGATCAGGCGATCTCTTATATACACGATGCCACGGCGCCGCTTTTAAATCGCGCCGTGGCCGGCCAGTATCCGCCGGGTTCCGTGTTTAAGATTTCCGTGGCATTGGCCGCCATCGAACTTCATAAAATTACTCCAGAAGCAACCTTCGATTGTCCGGGTTATTATATGCTCGGCGCTACTAAGTTTAGTTGCGCTCACGTCCACGGCCAAGAGAATTTAAACCAGGCCATCGCGCATTCCTGCAACGTTTATTTTTTTCACGTTGGACAAATTGTCACGGCACGGATCATCCAGCAGTATGCGAAGGCTTTCGGTTTGGGGCGTGCGACGGGAGTGGACTTGCCTTTTGAAGCCGCCGGTCAACTCATCGCAGGGCCTCGTCGAGGACAGCCGTGGTACATGGGTAATACTTTGAATTTTTCCATCGGTCAGGGCGATACTCTGACCACACCCTTGCAGATTCTAGTCATGATGGCGGCGGTGGCTAATGACGGCGTGATTTTTCGTCCGCGCATCGTTAAAGCGGTGGATCATCGGGATTTACCCGGGCCCAATATCACGAAGCTGCCGATTGTCCGTCTACACGATGTCACCTGGCGCACTATTCAGCAAGGGCTACGCTCGGTTATTACGGATGAAGAAGGCACGGCGCATAGGCTTAATAATCTTAAAGGGATGACTATTTATGGTAAAACCGGAACAGCTCAGGCGGGAACTTCTAAAGCTAACCACGCCTGGTTTGTAGGATACGTGCGTTCACCTAAAAATAATTTAGCTTTTTGTGTATTTTTGGAGCACGGCGGCTCTTCAGCCAATGCGGTAGCTATCAGCTATGATTTGCTTTTGCGCATGCAATCTCTGGGAATCATTTGATGGTTCGACTCGAATTTTTTAAGTATTCATTGTCACTTAAGAGAGGGATTTGTTAGGATAAAAATATGTCCACTCGTCCCGAGCATCCTAACTTTTTGTTTTTAGAATGAGAGGGACTCGGGACTATGGTGAGGAGATTGTTAATTCTTTGAGGCGACGAACCATGGAATATAAAGAAGAATTTAATATTGCTTATATTACCTTTGACCAGCCTGATTCCAAAGTCAATGTGTTAAACGCCGCGGCTTTGCTCGAGTTTGAAAAAATCCTGGATCAATTGAAAAACAACAGTTCACTCAAAGGCCTGGTCATTGGCAGCGCCAAAAAAGATATCTTTATCGCCGGGGCGGACATCAAAGAAATTGAAAACATCACCGACGTCACCGACGGCAAGGCCAAGTCGCAGGCCGGCCAGGGCATCATGGATAAATTAGAAGATTTATCTATTCCGACGGTGGCCGTGATAGATGGCGCGGCTTTAGGCGGTGGATGTGAACTGGCTTTGGCCTGCCGCTGGCGCATCGCCACCTTTAACGAGAAAGTACGCATCGGCCTGCCTGAAGTCAATCTGGGCATTATTCCCGGTTTTGGCGGTACGTACCGGCTTCCAAGGCTTTTAGGTCTGCAGGGGGCGCTTAAAATTATTCTCTCCGGCACGCCGGTCGATTCCAAAACAGCTCTGAAAACGGGCTTGGTGGACCGTCTCTATCCGCAGGCAGGTTTATCCGATCATGTAAGGGCATTTGTCGATGAAATCAGCCGGGCATCTGGGGAACGTACATACCCGGCGATTGTCAAAAGAGGACTCGATGCGTTTTTAGACCATAATTTTTTTGGCCGCAACGTGGTGTGTAAGAAATCCAAAGAGCAGGTGCTCAAAGCCACCAAAGGTTTTTATCCGGCACCGTTGCGTGCTCTGGAGGTTGTGCAAAAAACTTCGCGCTGCGGCCGGTCGATAGCGCTGGATATGGAGTCTAGCATTTTTGCCCAACTTGTCGTGACTGAGATTTCCAAGAATTTGGTGAAGGTTTTTTATCTTTCCGAGAAATTTAGAAAATTATCCGTGCCTGGCACAGAGAATATTACGCCTATGGTGGTGGCCAAGGCCGGGGTGCTGGGTGCTGGCATCATGGGCGGAGGCATTGCTCAATTATTGAGCCATCGCGGGGTGTGGGTGCGCCTGAAAGATATTAGTTATGATGCCATCGCCAAGGGCCTTAAGGCGGCTTTCGAGGTGTATGCGCAAAGCCTTAAACGCAAGCGCATGAGACCTGCGGAGGCGGCGGCTAAAATGGCGATGATCTCAGGCACTCTTGATTACAGCGGGTTTGCCAATGCGGATATCGTCATTGAAGCTGTCCTGGAGAATATGGAGATTAAGAAAAAAGTTTTTGCGGAAGTGAGTCTTAATGTTTCGGCTAAAACTATTTTTGCTTCCAATACCTCATCGCTGTCTGTGACCGAAATGGCCGGCGTGATGGGGGACCCTTCCAGGGTGATCGGTTTTCATTTTTTTAATCCCGTACACAGGATGCCGCTGATTGAAGTGATCACGACGCCCCAAACCTCGAAAGAGACTTTGGTTGCCACTTTAGAATTTGCCAAACGTTTGGGCAAGACACCGATTATTGTTAAAGACTCACCGGGATTTTTGGTCAACCGCATTTTGCTGGCTTATATTAATGAAGCCGGGCGCCTTTTACAAGAGGGTGGTACCATCGAGCATTTAGACAAGATCGCCACGGATTTTGGTATGCCCATGGGGCCCTTCACCTTATCCGATGAGGTGGGTTTGGATGTAGGCGTTAAGGTGCTGCATGTCCTTGAATCCGGCTTGGGAGCTCGGTTTAAATCCTGTACGATTTTTGATGAAGCTTTTCATTTGAAACTGCTGGGCAAAAAATCTGGCAAAGGTTTTTATATTCATGGCGCCGAGCGTCAGGTCAATAGGCACCTCCAGGCTTTGGTCAAAGGCCGCAGTCGGGTATCGGACAGGGAAGCTTTAACGCGTATGACACATGTGATGATCAATGAAGCCGCGCGCATTTTACAAGAGGGGATTGTCGAGGGGGCTGATACCGTTGATGTGGGGATGGTTATGGGGACCGGCTTTCCGGCGTTTCGCGGCGGGCTTTTGCGTTACGCGGACTTCTTAGGCATTGACCAGATCGTGTCGGATTTGGAAGAATTAGAGAATCGTTTTAAAGACGGCCGCTTTAAAGTAGCCGAGTATCTTTTGAATTTAAAAGCGCAGGGCCGGCAATTTTTTAATTAAATATGCAACAGGAAACCAAACGAACATTATTGATAACCCTTTGGTGGAGCGCTGCCGGAGTTTTAGCCGCTGGCGTCCTTTGGTGGTGGTTCTTTTTTAGCCAGTTTGCTTTTTATCACGACAGCGAATATAAATTCAGCGTTAAATACCTTAAAAGTTGGGAAAAGATTGAGCGTTCGCAGGGGACAGCTGTTATTTTTGTGCGTCCCAAACAAACAGCGCTGGATATATTTGAGCCCAATGTGAATATTACGGTGCAGGAAGTACCGGCGAAGATCGCCACCCTTTTGAGTTTTTCCCAGACCATCACCAAACAGATGACGGTGGTTTTTAAGAAGAATATCCATATTCTGGAAGATAAAGATTTTACTTTTGCTCACCGGGGCGGACATCGGTTGATCCTTGAAGCTCCCCAGCCAGACAACTTAAAGCTCACTTTTGTCTGGACCATCAAAGGCCCTTTCGCCTATATTTTTACCTTCATTGCCAAGACTGACCAGTACAAAGTTTTATGGCCTGCTATCAATCAGATGATTGAATCGTTTGAATTGACCCATTAGGTGTTTTATATCGGGGGTCAAATCACAAGCCCATGCGTTCGCTTAAAAATTCCTGCAGATTTTTGCATTGTAGATAAGGATTGGTTTGTTTTTGATGGCTCAAGGTATCGGTGGGGGTGGGGCCGTAGTTATGGCCTGGGTAAATGACGGTGTTGTCGGGAAGTTTCATAAGGACGTTGGTGAGGCTATTGTACATAATTTTTGGATCTGAGCCGGGCAAATCACATCGGCCGCAGCCATCGACAAAAAGCGTATCGCCGCAGATGAGCTGCTCCTGGGATAAGAAGCATTGACAGCCGGGCGTGTGGCCAGGGGTATGGAGGACATCAAAAGTAGTTTGGCCAAGCTTCAAGGTTTCTTTATCTTTGACATTGACGAGGTTTTTAAGATTTTTACGCAAGAAGACAGCCTCATGCTTGGAAATATACACGGGAACATCATGCAGGGCTAAAAGTTCATCGAGTCCGTTGACATGATCCGGGTGAGCATGAGTCAAGAACACCTGGGTGATTTTAAAACCCAGTTGTTTGGCCTGCCGGCATAAAAAGGGCACATCCCACCCCGGGTCCACGACCGCCATTTCTTTGGTAGCCTCATCCCCTAAAAGGTAAAGGAAGTTATTTAAAGGGCCGATTTCGTATTGTTTGATGACTAGCGACTTACTTGACATAGCAAAGTATCCTCTTATAATGAAAAAGTTTGAAAGTTTGTGTCATTGCGAACGAAGTGAAGCAATCTTTTAAAAGGATTGCTTCGTCGGTAGAAATTATATAGACAATCCTCCTCGCAATGACACTCATATTATAGCATAATAAAATATGGAGGTAATCAAATGGCTTTGTTAGAGTCAATTAAAATCCCTTTAGGAACATTGATGCCGGATTTTGAACTTAAAGATCCGTCTGGTCAATCGTATAAAGGGCGTGGGCTTTATGGCGAGCGGGGATTGTTGGTGATTTTTACGTGCAACCATTGTCCTTATGCGTTGGCCGTGTGGCCGCGGGTGATTCGTCTGGCTAAATACGCCCTTGGCATGCGCGTTCTTACGGTGGCCATTAACCCTAACATCAATCCCGATTATCCCGACGATGCGCCGGATAAAATGATCGAAAAAATCAAAGAGCTGGCCATTGAATTTCCGTATTTGGTCGATGAAACCCAAAAGGTGGCCAATGCCTTCCGTGCTCAATGCACGCCGGATATTTATCTGTTTAATAAAGACCGTCAGCTGGTCTATCACGGCCGTATTGATGACAATTGGAAAGAAGAAGATAAAGTTACCCGTGAGGAACTCAAAGAAGCAATGAACAACATGGCCGCGGGCCGTCCGGTGGATTCCAAACAAATGCCCTCGATGGGCTGTTCCATTAAATGGAGAACGTAGAATGCCAGCCTGGCGCCGGGATCTAAGCTCGCCTACATTAAGGGAAGTCCACGCTTCCATACCTGTTCTTCAGACAGCTTCGTTTTGGAGAAAGCTTTTGGCTTTCGTTGGTCCCGGTTTGATGGTGGCCGTCGGTTACATGGACCCGGGCAATTGGGCGACCGATTTGGCCGGGGGGGCTAAATTTGGTTACACCCTGCTGTCGGTTATTTTAATCTCTAATTTTATGGCCATCCTTTTACAGTATTTGGCCTTGAAACTGGGGATTGTCACGGGCCGCGATTTGGCCCAGGCTTGCCGCGACCATTATTCCAAACCCATGGTCATTTTTTTATGGATCATCTGTGAAATCGCCATCACGGCCTGCGATCTGGCGGAAGTCATTGGCTCAGCCATTGCCCTTAATCTTTTATTCGGAATTCCTCTGGTCATCGGTGTTTTGATTACGGCGGCGGATGTGCTGATTGTATTATTTCTGCAGAATAAAGGATTTCGGATTTTGGAATGTTTGGTGACAGGGCTTATTGTCATTATCGGCGGATGTTTTGCCTATGAATTGGCGATTTCGCATCCGGCCTGGGGTCTGATGGTGGGCAACCTTTTGCCTAGACCCGAAATTGTCGTCAATCCAGGGATGCTGTATATTTCGATAGGGATTTTAGGCGCCACCGTCATGCCGCATAATTTGTATTTACATTCCAGCATCGTCCAGACCAGGGCCTTTGAGCGCAATGACCGGGGCCGCGCCATGGCGATTCGTTACGCCACCTTCGATTCCACCTTTGCTTTGTTTTGTGCTTTTTTTATTAATGCCGCCATTTTGATTGTAAGCGCGGCCATTTTTCATGGGACATCCCATGAAAATGTCGCAGATATCAACGATGCCTACAATCTTTTAACTCCCATCCTGGGAACTCCTTTGGCTGCCCTTTTATTTGCGGTGGCTTTATTGGCCTCCGGTCAGAACTCCACTTTAACAGGGACTCTGGCAGGACAGATTGTGATGGAAGGATTTTTGGATATCCGCCTTCGTCCGTGGATGAGGCGTTTGATGACCCGTTTGATGGCCATTGTTCCCGCTATTATAGTGGCGGCCATGTTTGGACAAAAGGGTGCGGGCAGTCTTTTGATTTTAAGCCAGGTTATTTTATCGTTACAATTGGGATTTGCCGTGGTTCCTTTGGTTTTCTTTACCAATGACTCCGTCAAAATGGGGCGTTTTGTCAATGGTGGGTGGCTTAAAGTGTTGGCCTGGGCGGTCACCGCTGTTATAATATTATTGAATGTTTGTTTGTTGATTCAGATCATGCTTCCCTTTGCAAAAGGAGGTTAGGCCTATGTATCGGAAAATTCTTATTTCCTTAGACAATTCCCCGACGGACGAAACGATTCTGGTGCATATCAGGCCTTTGGCCCGATTAATGAAAGCAGAGCTTGTTCTGGTTCATGTGGCGGATGGTTTTGCCGCTCGCCTGCAGGATGAGCTGAATCTGGCGGATTCTGAGGAAATTAAAAAGGATCAGGGATATTTGGATGGCCGTTGTCAAGAGCTGACACAACAAGGTTTTAAGGTCAAATCCATCTTGGCGCAAGGCAAAGAACCTGCGGAGGGTATTTTAAACGTTGCTGGCAGCGAAGGCTGTGATTTGATTGCCATGGCCACCCATGGCCACAAGTTTGTCAAAGATGTGCTTTTAGGTTCGGTGGCGGAAAATTTAAGACACCGTACCGATATTCCCATCCTCATGGTCCGTTCGCATTTAAAATGACCCATCAACCTAAAACTATAGAATTTATAAACCGTATTACAGAGGCTCTGGATCAAGAGCAGATTTTAAAAGATTTGACCGAAAATGTCAGCGGTCCTTTTGATTGGGGTGTTTTATTTGTGACACCCTGGCGGCCGTATGAGCCCATCGAACTTTATCAGGCGCTGGCTGGGCGCGTGGGTATTAAACATTTTTTTTGCTGCACCTGTGCTGGCATTATCGGCACCCAACGGGAAATTGAGGGCAGGCCGGCCGCGTCTTTGATGTTAGCCAGGCTACCAGGAGTTGCGGTCAATCCTTTTTATTTGAATCAGGTACAATTAGAAGGCTTGCAAACACCGGAGGCCTTATACGATTTTTTTGAAATTTATCCCAATGAATCGCCTTCCTTTCTGGTACTACCCGATCCTTTTGCCATTGATACCAATCGTTTTTTAAGAGTTTTGAATCAGGCCTATAAGGGAGCCGCCATTATCGGTGGACTCGCCAGTGCGGCTTCGGGGCCTCAAGAGAACGTCTTGATCATCAATGGCCAGTCCTATCAAGAAGGTCTGATGGGGGTGGTTTTAAGCGGTTCTCTTAAAATAGAGGCCGTGGTCTCTCAAGGGTGCCGTCCTTTTGGACAGACCTTTATTGTTACCAAAGCCAAAGATAACATCATTTATGAATTAGCCGGCCAGTCGTTTTATAAAGTGCTGGAGAGCGTTTTAAAGGCAGGCACGGATTATGACCGGCATTTGGCCCGCGAAGCGATTTTTGTGGGGATCGCCATCAATGAGTATCAACAGGAGTTTAAACGCGGAGATTTTTTGATCCGTCCGGTGATGGCCATTGACCCGGCCACGGGGGCCGGGGCCATTGGTGATTATGTTAGCGTTGGGCAGACCGTTCAGTTTCATTTACGCGATGCCAAGACCGCCCATGAAGATTTGCATGAGCTTTTAAAATTACAAAGAACAAAAGCGACTCAAAACCTTAAGGGAGCCCTGGTGTTTTCCTGCAATGGCCGGGGGCTTAATTTGTTTAAAGAATTTAACCATGATATCCGTATTATTCAACAGCATTTAGGCCCTGTGCCGGCCGCCGGATTTTTTTGCGCCGGTGAAATCGGCCCTGTGGGGGGCGTGAATTTTCTGCACGGCTTTACCAATAGCATGGCCTTGTTTTATGCGAAATAATTACGATTTTAGGATTTGATTTTTAGCTTCAGGGATGCTATATTTTTAATAGAAAGCCGATTGTGATCATCAATGGTCTACAGGCCCGCAGATGCAGGGGGGCACACCAGACAAGAGATAAAGACAGATGACACGATTGGCTTTTATGTTATAATGCCCCTCATGTCTTTCGAACGTTTCCTGCGTATTTATAAGAAATTCTATTTTGATGAAGTCAAAGCCCACACGCTTTTGTATGGCGTTCTTTCTGGAAGCTGCGCGAATTGCAAAACTATGGACATTAAGCTTGATAGCCCGCAGTGCCCTTCCTGCAAGAATGCGTTTAAATACATTGCCTTTATGAATCCACGGGATCATTGGCCTAAAATGCTTAAGATAGCCCAGGAGCGCACTGATGTGATTTTTATGGATTATGATGATTTTAAGAAGTCAGAAGGCGAATTGAGGGCCAAAGATATTTTAAAATGATTAATAAAAATAGACTGATTAAATTAACCCAAAGACTATTGCAGTTTAATTCAGTGAATCCGCCGGGCAATGAGTTGCAGGTAGCGCGTTTTATTGAGAAAGATTTGCGTTCGCTGGGGCTTGATGTCAAAACTTATAGTTTTCAAAAGAACCGTCCCAATGTGATTGCTACCCTTAAAGGAACCTGGCCGCGTCAGCAGGCAGCCAAAGAAGCGGTATTGATCACACCGCACATGGATACCGTGCCTTTTGGACGGGGGTGGAAATTTAATCCTTTAGGCGCCACTATTAACCAAGGCCGCATTTACGGACGGGGTGCCAGCGATGATAAAGGCAATGCGGCCGTAGGCATGGAGGCCTTGTGTTCTTTGGTAGAAGACGGTACACGGCTTAAACGCGATATCATTTTTGCAGCCACCGTCGATGAAGAAACCGGCAGCCATCAGGGCATCAGGCCTTTATTAGAGAAGGGCATTTTGCGCCCTAAAGTTGCTTTGATTACGGATTCCGAGGAGTTTGACTGCATCATCGCCCAAAAAGGCCTGGTTCATGGCCGGGTACAGATTTTTGGTAAAAAAGCCCACGGCGCTTACAACTGGCTGGGGGTTAATGCCATTGAAATCGCCTCCCGCGTGATCAATCGTCTTAAGGAGCATCAGTTTAAATTCAAAAAACATCCGCTGCTGGTGCCGCCGACGAAAAATATCGGAACGATCCGCGGTGGGGATAAGGTCAATATGGTGGCGGATTTTTGCGAGTTTGCCATCGATATTCGTTTTATGCCGGGCATGAGGGTCCAGGGTGTTTTAAAAGAAATTAAGAAAATCATCGCTTGGGAGAGCAAAAATTTTAAAGTGATCATCGACGACACCCAAAAGCCTTATGAACTTAATTCCAGACATCCTTTTGTGAAAACCTATGTGGATGTGTGCCGCAACATGGGTTTGAAGGCGCGGTTAAAAGGAAGCCAGGGGGCAACGGTGATTACCTTTTTTCAGGATTATGGGATTCCGGCTTTTTCAACGGGCTGGGGCGCTCATGGGGTGATTCACGCCAACGATGAATACGCCTCTATCAAAACACTTTATAACGGAGCCAGGGTACTGGAGGCTTTTTTAAAGGAGTATGATAAGCATTAAAAGTTTCATGTCATTGACACTTATTTTATTTGCTCTTTTTCAGAATGCCGTCTACGCTGATCCTTTTGCCTCTGGGGAGAAGGTTCATTATAATATCGTGCAGATGGGGCTTAAAGTCGGCGAGGCGACACTCAATTTTGTGGGACTCTTCCCGTACATGGGTCAAGATTTATTTTTGGTTATTTTTAAGGCCGAGGGTTTTAATTTTTTGGATGAAGAGAAAATTTATTTAAACCCTCAAGACTACCTGCCGTTGATGGTGGATCGTAATTTGAATATTTTTGGTCATAAGGAAAGGATTATCGAAGAATATATCCAAAAAGAGGGACGGGTTCGCGTTATGAAGATAGTCAATGAAAAAGTAACGGAACAGCGCATTGTTAAAAGGACGCCTTTGGACAATATTTACGCCTTCATTTACCGTTACCGCAAAAGCGGTTCATTTAAAATCGGTGATATGCTGGATGTGAATTTACCAACCAAAGATTTAAAGATTGAATTAGTCAAACGTATGTCTGTGCGTGCCGCTGGTAAAGAATATGACAGTTTTTTTATGCAAAGCAAACCGGCCAAATACAAAATTTGGTTTGATGCCTCAAGTCAGAAAATACCGCTTCGCATCAGCGGTGCTATAGGACTCGCCAATACCGTGATGGTGATGACAGGATATGAAAACACAATTGCCCGATAAAGGTGGTCATTTTGGCCCCTTCGGCGGCTGTTATGCGCCCGAGACTTTGATGGGCCTTTTGCTGGATCTTGAGAAAGAGTTTCATAAAATCCGCAGGGATCAAAAATTCCGACGGGAATTTGAATTCTACCTGAAGGAATACGCCGGGCGGCCCACGAATTTATATCTGGCTAAACGTTTAAGCGCGTATTTAAAAACGCTCAAGGTGTATTTGAAGCGTGAGGATTTATTGCATACCGGCGCGCACAAAATCAATAATACCTTAGGGCAGATTCTCGTGGCCAGACGCATGGGCAAGACGCGTATTATCGCTGAGACCGGCGCCGGTCAGCACGGAGTGGCGACCGCCACGGCCGCGGCTTTATTTGGACTTAAATGCGTTATTTACATGGGATCGAAAGACGTGCGCCGTCAATCCTTAAACGTTTTTCGCATGAAACTTTTGGGAGCCGAGGTAATCCCCGTCGAGAGCGGCTCCCGGACGCTTAAAGACGCCATGAATGAAGCGGTGCGCGATTGGGTGACCAATGTGCGCGATACGTTTTACATCATCGGCTCTGTGGCCGGGTTTCATCCGTATCCGGTCATGGTCCGCACCTTTCAATCGGTCATCGGACAGGAAGCTCGTCGGCAATTTTTGAGCAAAGAAGGCCGCCTGCCGAATTATTTGGTGGCCTGTGTCGGCGGAGGCAGCAATGCCATGGGGCTGTTCCATGCGTTTTATAAGGATCAATCCGTGAAGATGATCGGGGTAGAAGCGGCTGGCCACGGTCTTCATACGCATGCGCATGCCGCGACGCTCATGAAAGGTCAGGTGGGTGTTTTGCACGGCAGTAAAAGTATGCTGCTGCAGGACAAGGATGGTCAGGTGCAGATGGCGCATTCGGTGGCGGCGGGTTTGGATTATCCCGGGGTGGGACCTGAACATGCGTATTATCAAAAAATTGGCCGCGCCCAATATGTGGCCATCGATGACAAACAGGCTATTGCTGGTTTGAAGTTATTGGCCCGTACGGAAGGTATTATTCCAGCGCTGGAAACCGCGCACGCCATTGCCTATTTAGAAAAATTAGCCCGACGGGTTAGGGGCAAAGCTTCCGTGATTGTCTGTTTATCCGGCCGAGGCGACAAGGACATGGGACAAATTTCACAGCTCATATGAACCGCATTGATCAAACATTTCAACAATTACGTCGACAAAAAAAGAAAGCGTTTATCGCTTTTATCAGCGCCGGTGATCCGGATTTAAAAACCACCTATGATCTGGTGCTGGCTTTGGAAAAGGCAGGGGCGGATATCATTGAATTGGGAGTGCCTTTTTCCGATCCCATGGCGGATGGCCCGACCATCCAGGCCTCTTCCATGCGGGCTTTGCACAAAGGGGCATCTTTAAAAAAGATTTTGGATTTGGTCAAACGTTTGCGCCTGAAAACCCAAATTTCTTTATGTTTAATGACGTATTACAATATTATCTTTCATCATGGCGAAAAAAAATTTGTGCAAGATGCCAAGGCCTGCGGTGTCGATGGGGTCATTGTTCCGGATTTGCCTGCGCAAGAAGCTAAAACTTTAAGAAAGGCTGCTCAAATAGCTAATTTAGCTACGATTTTTTTTGTGGCACCGACGACCAGCAATAAGCGTATCAAGCCGATTGCCCAAGCCTCCAAAGGTTTTATTTATTATATATCCTTAACCGGAGTGACGGGTGCGCGGCAGTCTTTGCCATCAACGATTACCGCTGATTTAAAACGTATTAAAAAGGTAACCGATAAGCCCGTATGTGTGGGCTTTGGAGTTTCTACCTCGCTCCAAGTGAAAGCCATCAACCGGGTGGCTGACGGGGTCATTGTCGGCAGCGCCATTGTAAGGAAAATTGAAGAAAATTCTTCAAGGAATTGTTTGATTGAAAATGTTGCAAAATACGTAAAATCTTTGGTCACTTTGTGTCATTGCGAAGGAACGAAGTGACTGAAGCAATCTCTTAAAAAAGATTGCTTCGTCGCCCCGCATCAGCGGGACTCCTCGCAATGACACTATATAATTCATGCGCCGTCTAACCACTCTTGATAATAAAATCCGCATTGTCACCCAAACCTTAAAAGACCGCGACAGTACTGCGGTGGGGATCTGGTTTGGGGTCGGCGGCCGTTATGAAAACTCACGCCATAAAGGCCTGGCTCATTTTATGGAGCATATGGCTTTCAAAGGCAGCCAACACTATTCGTGCGATGAAATCAAACAGCTGATCGAAGGGGTGGGCGGCAACCTCAATGCTTTTACCGGTGAGGAAGAAACCTGTTATTATGCCAAAGTTCCCCGCCAACACCTCCATCAAACTTTTGATATTCTGGCGGATATCAGTTTTTTTCCTAAAATTGCCAAAAGCGATTTGGAAAAAGAACGTACCGTGATTTTAGAAGAGATTAAAATGTACCATGATCTGCCGCAGTATTACGTGGTGGAGCTTTTAGAAGAGCTTTTGTGGCCTCATCATCCGTTAGGGGAAAGTTTAGCAGGGACCAGGCAAGCCGTTTCTGCGATGAAGACCAAAGATTTAAAAAATTTTCAACAGCGTTTTTATGTGCCGGATAATGTGGTGATTGCCGCCTGCGGCGCCATGGATCACGAGGATTTGATCAAAACCGTGGCCCAGAAATTGGGTCGTTTAAAAGGGTGTAAACAAGATCAGTATGTGGCGGCCCGACGCGGGCAGCATAATCCCTCAGCCAAATTTTTTACTAAAACGACCGAACAGATGCATTTGGCCCTGGGGTTTTTAGCCTATGAAATCAATCACAAAGACTATTACGTGCTGGCTTTGTTAAGTGTCATTTTAGGGGGGAATATGTCCAGCCGTTTGTTTAATGAAGTGCGTGAGCAAAGAGGGCTGGCCTATTCGATCGGCAGTTCGGTCAAAAGTTTGGATGATACCGGTATGTTGATGATTCGTGCCGGGGTTGATAATCACAAGATCGTCGATGCTCTGGAGCTGATCCTGAAAGTTTTGCGTAAAATCAGCCGTGAAGGCGCTGGCCAAGATGAGCTTAAACGGGCCAAAGAATATTTTTTAGGCCAGTTTCTTTTGGGCTTAGAAGACACTATGGAGCATATGATCTGGTTAGGGGGAGTACTCATCAGCCGTGATCAAACCAAAACCAGCCAGGACGTCATATTTAAAATTAACGCGGTCAGTTTAGGTGATATAAAGCGGGTGGCCGAGGAAATTTTGGCACCGTCGGGTCTGAACGTCAGTTTAATTGGGCCTTTGGATAAATACCGGGAACGGGCGCTGGCTAAAATCGTGGGGATTGTCTAAACAAAGCAATTGTGTTATATTTTAAGTATGGAAACAGTGAATCAACCTTTAGTGACGTTAACGGATTCTGCCGTCGAGAAAGTCAAGTCCATGATGACCAAAGAGGGCAAGGAAGGCTATGCCTTGCGTTTTGGTGTTGTCACCGGCGGGTGTGCGGGACTTTCGTATGAGATGAAATTTCAGAAAAATCCGTATGAGAATGACATTGCTTTTGAACAAAAGGGTTTGAAGATTATTATTAACCAGGAAAGCGTTGAGTTTGTCAAAGGTGTTGAAATCGATTATGTCGATACCCTGCGCGAAAGTGGTTTTAAATACAGCAACCCCGGTGCCAAGTCCAGTTGCGGCTGCGGTACGTCTTTTAGTTAAGGAAGATTTATGTCTACCCAGATTTTGTCTGCTAAAAAAGAAATCTTACCTGACCCTCATCATTTAAGCCATGAGCCTTTGCCGGGTTCGAAAAAGATTTATAAATCCGGCCTTATCCATCCAGATATCCGTGTGCCGTTTCGTCAAATTAGTCTTTCACCGACGAAAGAAGCTAACCAAACCATCACGGTCAATGAGCCGCTTTGTGTTTATGATACGTCTGGCCCTTATACTGATAAGAACGTCAAAGTAGATATCACTCACGGACTGCCGCCATTAAGAGAAAATTGGATTTTTAGTCGCGGGGATGTGGAATATTTGCAAGAGCCCACCTCAGAGTATCGCCGCACAAGAGATAATGATTTAGAAGTGGCGCTCATACGATTTCCGTTGGTCAGAAAATCCCTGCGGGCCAAAAGCGGATGCAATGTGACGCAAATGCATTATGCCCGTCGTGGCATCATCACCCCGGAGATGGAGTTTATCGCTATTCGTGAGAACTGCTCGCCGGAATTTGTGCGTCAGGAGGCGGCTTGTGGCCGTGCCATCATTCCTTCGAATATCAATCACCCGGAAATCGAGCCCATGATTATCGGCCGCAATTTTTTGGTGAAAATCAATGCGAATATCGGCAATTCCGCCATTTCCTCCAGCATCGCCGAGGAAGTGGAAAAAATGACCTGGGCCATTCGCTGGGGCGGGGATACGGTGATGGATCTCTCAACGGGAAAGAACATTCACGAAACCCGCGAATGGATTCTACGTAATTGTCCGGTGCCTATCGGTACCGTACCGATTTATCAGGCGCTGGAGAAAGTCGGTGGCAAGGCCGAGGAATTAACCTGGGCAATTTACCGCGATACGCTGATCGAGCAGGCCGAGCAGGGAGTGGATTATTTTACCGTCCATGCCGGTGTGCTTTTGCGTTACATTCCTTTGACAGCCAAGCGCATGACGGGTATTGTCTCGCGCGGCGGATCTATTATGGCCAAATGGTGCCTGAGCCATCATAAGGAAAGTTTCCTGTACACCCATTTTGAAGACATCTGTGCAATTATGAAGCAATATGACGTTTCTTTCTCGCTGGGTGACGGCTTGCGTCCGGGAAGTATTGCCGATGCCAACGACGAGGCTCAGTTCGCGGAGCTTGAGACGCTCGGGGAGTTAACCAAAATCGCCTGGAAACATGACGTGCAAACCATGATTGAAGGTCCTGGCCACGTGCCCATGCATTTGATCAAGGAAAATATGGAGAAACAGTTGACGATTTGCCACGAAGCGCCGTTTTATACTTTGGGACCTTTGACGACGGACATTGCGCCCGGTTACGACCATATTACCTCGGCCATCGGCGCTGCGATGATCGGCTGGTTCGGTACGGCGATGCTCTGTTATGTGACCCCCAAAGAACATTTGGGCCTGCCCAATAAAAAGGATGTGAAGGATGGAATTATTGCTTACAAGATTGCCGCGCACGCGGCGGATTTGGCCAAAGGCCATCCCGGCGCGCAAGAGTGGGACAATGCTTTATCCAAGGCTCGTTTTGAATTCCGCTGGAAGGACCAATTCCATCTGTCGTTGGACCCCGAAACCGCCCAGGCGTTTCACGATGAGACCCTGCCTGCCGAAGGGGCCAAGCTCGCGCATTTCTGCTCCATGTGCGGCCCGCATTTCTGCTCCATGAACATCACCCAGGAAGTACGTGATTTCGCCGAAGCTGGCCTGCAGGAAAAAGCCAAAGAATTCCGCTTTCGCGGTGGACAAATTTATTTATAGATTTGAGATTTACGCTGTCGCTAACGTCAAAGAGGGGCTAAAGGCGTGGGCGTGGTCTTCACAAATTCGCAGTAAATTCATTCGGCATTCTTCCAGTTCATTGAGCATTTTGGTGCGCAGTTCAACTGTTTCTTCTACCATTTGCGGGAAAAGCCCCCGGTAATACTCAATGCCTTCCAACAGATTGTTTTTGAATTCCGTAAAATACTTGGCCTTGTGTTCGTTTAAGGAATCGAGGGATTTCTGGATGTCGCCTTTGAGATAATCCACATACATCCGCAACTCTTTAATAAACATATGCGGCCGGTAAGTATCGTTTAAAAGATTGATGCGCCCGTAGATGTGGTCCACCATCTGGCGCAGGGCAACGATTTTAGAAAAGTGAGCGATATTCGGCCCCGGACAAATAGCACTGAAGCGCGGCACATTGGTGGAAATATCGTTTTTCATAAGAGCGACCTCACCTAGATCATGGCAAATGCAGGCCTTGGAGACGATCGCATCAAAACGTTTTTTGTATTCCATCTCGTCTAAATTTTGGGTGCCCAACTGTTCGATTTTTGATTTTTGATACTGGCGGCTGGCGACGCAAATCGGCTGCGCGGTAAACTCCCTGTTGGAGACCAGATGCCCTTTGGGGCAGGCGCTGCCCGGACGGCCGCGCACGACTTTCATGTCTTTTTCCATATCGCTTAAGGAATCGCGCAGATTGTTAAAGGGGATACCCAGCGGCGAAACATCGCTCACATACAAATCTTTTTCCGTGGCTTTGGCCAATTTGTTTAAGGTCACTACATCCACATTGGTGGCTTCGGGGCAGAGCAGAAACGGCGTGGCCCAGCCGGTGCCGTCGAGGTCATAGCGTTTGCGCAGAAATTCATCTTCTCTGACGTTACCGATGCCGCCCTGGGCCGTGATTCTGACCTCGTGCGGCTGGTTAGAGCAAATTTTATTTTTGAGCTTTAACGCTTCATTACAAATTTTGTGCAATTCGTCCACCAGCTGCTGGCGTTTGGCGCGGAATTCTTCCAGGATAGGCCCCATTAAAAATCCGTCGGTGGCAAAAAGGTGTCCGCCGCAGTTAAGGCCGGATTCAATACGGTATTCGGAGACCCACAGGCCCTTTTTGGCAAAGAATTTACCCTGAATGAGGGTGGAACGAAAATCGCTGACTTTAAGGATAATTTTCTTTTTGATTTCACCTTTTGTATCGGCATAAAAATCTTTAAACTGCTCGGCGTAGGCGTACAGGCGGCGGTTAAACCCGGCTGAGAAGACGATGGCTGATTTCAGTTTACTCTGGGCGTAGCCGCGCAGGGCGGAGAGCGCATCCGAAAATTCCGGGGGCAAGAGGTTGCCTTGAACGTCATAATTGTCGCGGTCGAGTTTGGTCATAATATTGACGTTGATATCCCCCGGTCTCATGGACTCCCGTAAACTTTTTTGCAGGGCTATTTTGAGTTTATGATCCGTGCAGGAAAGCATGTGCTGGTAAGCGGCCTTGAGTACGGAGTCTTCCGGCAGCATCTCAAAATATTTGGTGATTTCTGAGCCGGGCTCAAATTCAGAATTTTTGACAGCCTCAAATTCTTTCTCCACAATCCAGTGCACCAAATCCAGATAGGTGGTGATGCGCCGGGCGCGCCAATCCTCATCGTGTTTGGTGATGGGCGTATAGGCTTGCTGGTATTTTTCGCAGTAAAATTTGCGCATCTGCTCAATGAGCGTATCATCCACCAGGGAAATGACGGAGTGAATGCCGTACTTGGCCACTTTAATAGGGGTATCAATCGAAAACCCCGTGCCCATGACCGGAATATGGAAACTGTGAATAGGGGGTACTTTCAACATGTTTATAGTATAAACCATAGGGGCTGGAAAGCAAGAAATATGTTGTTGAAATTATTTAATACTTAGTTATACTACAGGGCAGATTTGAACAGGTTTTAATCCTTAACTTACAGTGAGGAAATTGGTTATGAACGACGATTTTAATTCTTTGTGGCAGTCACTGGCACTTTTGCTGCGTTCTCATCCGTGGCACGGTATTCCCATCGGTGAGGATGCGCCTAAATTGGTGAATACTTATATTGAAACGGTTCCTTCAGATACGGTCAAATATGAAATGGATAAAAAAAGTGGGTTTTTAAAAGTCGACCGTCCACAGAAATATTCCAGTATTTGTCCGACACTATACGGGTTTATCCCGCAAACTTACTGTTCCAAAAATGTGGCTCAACTCTGCCGCGAACGCACGGGCCGCGATTATGTCATCGGGGATGATGACCCTATGGACATTTGCGTCTTGACCGAAAAGGTGATCAGCCACGGAGATATTATCGTGCGCGCCATGCCCATCGGCGGCTTTCGCATGATCGACGGGGGACAGGCGGATGATAAAATCATCGCGGTGATGCAGGGCGACGGCCTTTACAGCCAGTGGAATAATATCGAAGACTGTCCGCGCGCTTTCGTCGACCGGCTCAAACATTATTTTCTGACCTACAAAGACCTTCCCGGTTCCGATGACCGCGTTTGCGAAATCACCCACGTTTACGGACGCGAGGAAGCCATGGAGGTCATCCGCCGTTCCCGCGCGGATTACACCGAACGTTTCGGCCAGCTGGAAGCCATGATTGCCGATATCCACGAAGAGTAGTTTTGTTGTATGAGCAAACCGACCAGGTTTCTTTATCTAGGAGTTTTTGTTTTGGCAGGGATCTTGAGTGCCCCTGCTTATGCCGAGGGCGCATTTAAAAAGGATAATCCCGACCCAGGTAAATACGAATTTGCCCGCAGCTATATTTCCGCTTTAAGTTATTTCTATGCTATCGATCAACGTTGGACTCAAAATCCTCCCAAGAAAAAATTTGCCGGTCAGGATTTAAAAATCATTCGCCGTAGCATGGAGTATTTAGTTTGGGATAACGCGGATTTAAGGATAGCTAAAAATTATATGGTTAAATATTTGTATGTGCCCAATGCCCTCATGCGGAAAGCTTCTGACATGATGATCGCGGCCTGCTATCGAGACATTGCTTTGAATAATCAGGAAAAACGGTTGTGGCAGGATTGGCTGGATAAAAAATTTTTGCGGCTGGCGATCAACCAAGACGAAAGAGCTTTTATCAAGGCTCAAGAAGCGCTGGAGCACAAGCGCAAAGAATCAGATAAATCTATTATCGAGGCTTCGATTTTGATGACCAGGGTTTTGTTAAGCCAGGATAATCCCGACGAAAAGGGACATCGCTTGGCGATCACCTCTAAAGAGCGTAATCAATTAGTGGATCATCTGGATCGTTTTGGCCGTTTGGTTTCGGATTGGGGTCTTAAAGACGGGCAGACCACTCTTGAAGCGTCCATTGCCGTCATACGTGAAGTGTTAGAAGATTCCGTTTGGATTTCCCATAAATAAGCTTTTCATGTCATCATTGTTTCAATTCCCCGAAATCTGTATCACCGAAGCCTCTGCCGGCAGCGGCAAAACGTATGCGCTGGCTAAACGCTACGTGCAGTTATTGTTGCACACGGCACACGACAATCCCCAGGCGTATAAAAATATTCTTGCCATCACCTTCACCAACAAAGCTTCGCTGGAAATGAAGACGAGGATTCTGTTTTTTTTAAAGAAAACAGCACTCCGCAAGCTTTCGCCGCAGGAAGAAAAAGAGCTTTTGGGGCCACTGGGACTTGTCCCTGAAAAGGCCGCGACGCTGGCCTATGCACTGATGGAGTCGCTGATCCGCCACTACCATTTTTTCTCCGTCAAGACCATCGATAGTTTCATCAACACCCTTTTAGTCGGCTGCGCTTTTAAAATCAATCTTTCGGCGCGGTTTAAAATTCAACGCAATGCGGCGGACTATCTCGAGCAAAGCCTGGATCAATGGATGGTCTTGGGCCATCACGATAAAAAAGTCTATCGGCTTCTGGATGATTTTGTGCATCAGTATTTATTTTTGGAAAATCGCAGCGGCTGGTTTCCCAAACAAGATTTGTTGGAAGTTCTCAAAGTTCTTTTTAGCGAGTTTAACACCTATCAAAAACCTTTTTTGACATTCCCCCTGGAAAGCGGCGATTTGTATTTGGCCAAAAAAAGATTTCTAGAGCTTGCCCAAAAAATCCATGCCCTGGCCCAACCCTCGATGAATAAACGTTTTTTGGAGAAACTGTCACAATTTTTAGACGATCATCCGGTATCTTTTGATTTGGATGATTTAAGCACTTATTTTTCTTACCCTGAGTTTCCGGCCAATAAAGGGGTCGAGGTCAGTCGGGATCTAGAACTTGTATGGAAAAAAGCACACGCGGCGGCGCGCGATTTATGTTTGGCGGAAAGCTACGGCGTGTTTAATCCTTATGTGATGATTTTTCAAAACGTGCATCAGGTTTTTGCTGCTTTGTGCGCCCAGGAAGATATTTTGTTTTTGGAAGAGCTCAATAAAAAAGCCGCCATGCTCATCGAGGAGGGCATTAGCGTCAGCGAGCTTTATTATCGTCTGGCCGTGCGTTTTCATCATTATTTGATCGATGAGTTTCAAGACACCAGCCTTTCGCAGTGGCAGAATCTATCCTTAATGGTGCACGAGGCTCTTTCCAGCGGCGGGACACTATTTTTAGTCGGGGACAAGAAACAGGCCATTTATTCGTTTCGCGGCGGGGAAAGCCGTTTATTCGATGAGTTAACCACGCATTTTCCCAACGCGCCTGTGCGCCGAGATTATTTAACGAAAAATTGGCGCAGCCACCGGGCGATTGTTGAATTTAATAACTTGCTTTTTGCGCCGCAAAATTTGAGAGCGTTTTTAGCCAGGCGCGAAGATCATTATTTTGGAGAAGATGTCAAAGTCCTCGAGGACACCTTCCAACACGCGCATCAGGACATTCGAGAAGATTTGCCGCATGGCTTTGTGCAGGTTTGGCCTATCAAAGGCAAAAGAAAGCAGGACCGTGAGGCGATCATCAAAGGCCGTTTACTTGAAACTATTGCCGATGTACGCTGTCGTTTTGCGCTTAAGGATATGGCTATTTTAACCCGCAGCAATGCACAGGTCCAACAGGTGACTCAATGGCTTTTAAGCGAAGGTATTTACGCACAGTCGGAGCGTACCAGCGACATCAAAAATCATCCTTTGATCGCCGAGCTCATGGATTTCTTGCGTTTTCTCCATTCGCCGATTGATAATGTCGCCTTTGCCCGATTTTTATTGGGAGACATTTTGTCTAAAGCGTCTAACCTGACTCAAGAAGAGTTGCGAGGCTTTTTGTTCGAATGCCGGCAAAAAAAAGACACCCGGGGGGAGTTTTACCTGTACAAAGAATTTCGTCAGCGGTACGGTGACATTTGGCAGGAGTATGTGGAGGACTTTTTTAATCAGGCCGGCATTTATCCGGTCTATGAGCTGGTCGTGAGCATTTATGGCCGTTTTGGTCTGCAGGCATTTCAAGACGCGCAAGGGTTTTTGATGCATTTTTTGGAACTGATCAAACGCCGCGAGGAGTTTAGCTGTGACGTGGAAAGTTTCATTGACTATTTTGATCATTTACAGACCGACGAGCGTTTCGTGCCCATCCCCGCGCAGGATGCCGTGCAGGTTTTGACGGTGCATAAAGCCAAGGGGCTGGAATTTGCGGTCGTCATGATTCCTTTTTTGGAAATGACGGTGCAGACATCCAAGGGTGCTCAAGGGGCGTTGTCCTATGTGCTGGATGTGGCTGATGATGGTTTGCGCATGCAGCGTCTTAAAAAGACCTATGGCCGCTTTAGCGAATCTTTACAAAAACGGTATGAAGAGGAATATAAAGATTCTTTTGCGGCGGAACTTAATAATGTGTACGTGGCTTTGACCCGAGCCGTCTGGGAACTTTATGTGATGATTCCCGAACGAACGGGAAACAGCATCAATCCCGCACAATTTTTAATTCCCGATGGTGTAGTGTCCATGGGAGAGAAAGTATCTGTCCAAACGCTCTCACGCTCCGTTGAATCTTTGCCGCTTTTAAAGACCAGCTTCAACCGCCAGTGGGTGTCTCAATTAAAAGAAGAATTCCCCGAAGAAGACAATTGGCAGGCCAAAGGGCGTCAGCAGGGGGCGCTGATGCATTTTTGTCTGTCACAAATTCTGCGTACGGATAAAAATGTCCATCTTGCTGTTGATAGGGCCATCGAGGCGGCCAAAGCGGTTTTCGGTTTGATGATGGATGAGGATATGTATCGAGGAGGACTGCTGCGTTTTCTATCTCGCAAGGATGTGGGCAAGTTTTTTGAGATCAAAGACGATACGGAGGTTTTTTGTGAGCAGGAGATTGTCAATCGATTCGGCGATACCAAACGTATTGACCGGCTGATGATTTTTAAAAACAAGATTTGGATTATTGATTTTAAAACCGGCCGTGCCGAAGGAGAGAAATATCACAAACAAATGAAAGAGTATGAGCAATTAGTGGGACAGCTCTATCCTAAATACCGCCTTGAGAGTTTTATTGTTTATTTGGACTATGAGTAAAATTATTACTATTCCCTTTACCGATGATTTTATCGAACGCCTGGCGGATTATATCCACCAGGAGCATGCGCTCAAAGGCAAAGATTTGCGTTCTCTGGCCGTCATCTTTGGCGGGCGCAGGCCTTTTTTGTTTCTTAAACGCGCCCTGGCCCATCGGATGAAAGGTCCGTTTTATCCGCCGCAGTTTTTTTCCATCGATGAATGGATCAACCATATTGTTCAAACGCAAAGGAAGTTTCAGCCGTTATCAGAACTCGACCATTGCTATTTGATTTATCAATTAGCCAGCCAACACACTCCCTATTTGCTGGAGGGTCGCAAGCGTTTTGCGTCTTTTTTACCTTGGGCCCGTGAAATTCTGGCTCTTATTGAGCACTTGGATTTAGAGTCAACCCACGAGGATGTTTTAAAGAATCTCAAAGCCCAGGCGCAAATAGGTTTGGATGTTCCTGCGGATATCAGCCGTTTGCTGGAGGGGCTGTTTGTTTTGCGCCGGGCGTATCATCAAAAACTAGAGAAGGAAGGTATCGCCGCGCGCGGCTATCAATATGATCTGGCTTCTCGTGTGATCCCGTCGGTGGATTTAAGCGGCTGGCAGGAAATATTGTTTTGTAATTTCTTTTATCTGCACCGCAGTGAAATGAAGCTCATCGAACATTGTTTTAAACATACCCCTACCACACTCTTGATGCAAGGGGACGAGCGTCGATGGCCGGCGCTTAAACGCATTTCGGCTTTGTTAGGTCAAAAGATTGTGGAGGGCAAAGAAGTCATGGAAGGCCGCTTTAATCTAAAGCTTTACGCAGCTTTTGATACTCATTCGCAGGCGGTCATGGTTGCTAATGTTCTTAAAAATATTCCTGATCTTAATAAAACGGTCATTGTGTTGCCGCAGGCAGATTTTATCCTGCCGCTTTTATCCGCCATATCATCGCAGGGACAAGAGTTTAATATTTCCATGGGCTATCCTTTGCGCCGAAGTGCTTTGTATGCCTTGCTCGAGAGGATTTTTGCTGCGCAAAAATCCCGTCAGGAGCATTTATACTACACTCGTGATTATCTGCGTGTTTTGCGTCATCCGCTGGTTAAGAATTTGACGACTCCTCAGCCACCACTGGTGAGAGTCTTAATTCATAAAATGGAAGAGATTTTAACCGGCCAGATTCCGTCGCTATTCTCCGGCCAGATTTTTTTGGATATCGATGCTTTTTCCAAAGAGGATAGGATTCTTAAGGAAGCTCGCGCATCCCTTACGGCCATGAATATTTCTACAACACCAAAGGAGCTTAAAAAGACAGTAGAATTTTTGCATGATATTTTGTTTGGCCGATGGCAAAAGGCCAAAACTTTTAAAGATCTAGCCGCTGTTTTAGGGGATTTTACGGCTTTGATGCGGGCTCAAAGCCCCCTGGCGCAATATCCTTTTAATGAACGTATCGCCGTTTTTCTGGAGGCGTTAAGTCAACAGTTAAGTGCCAGTCAGTTTTCCGGGCAAAGTTTTTTGCCGTCGGAAATGTTTCGTATCTTAGAAGACACTTTAAGCCGCCAAATGGTGGCTTTTGCGGGCTCGCCTTTGAGGGGTTTACAAATTTTAGGTCTTTTTGAAACGCGCGCTTTAAGTTTTGAACATGTGATTGTGGTGGACGTTAACGAAAGCATTTTGCCCAATTTAAATATTTATGAGCCTCTGGTCCCTCGGGATATCATGATCAAATTGAATCTGGATCGTCTGGAATTGGAGGAAGAGATCCAGCGCTACGGGTTTATGCGGTTGATTTCCTCGGCGAAAAACGTGCATTTGATTTATCAGCAAAGGCCGGAGAGGGAGCGCAGCCGTTTGATTGAGGAACTCATCTGGCAACAAGAAAAAAAGAATCAGAAACTGGAGGCTTTACCCATTGAGCGCGGCCGTTTTCAAGCCCGGTTGTCTCAAACCCAAAGAGTTATTCTAAAGACGCCGGCGATGATTGAATTTTTAAAGAACATGACCTATTCAGCCTCCAGCCTTAATACTTATTTGCGCAACCCTTATGAATTTTATGAAAATTATGTGCTGGGCCTTAAAGAGCAAGACAATCTTTTGGACGAACCGCAGGCCAAACATATGGGAACCTTCGTGCACAGCCTTTTAGAGCATACCTTCAAAACATTTCTTAACAAAAAGCCTGTGATCAACGATGAATTTAAACGGTATTTTTTTAAGGTTTTGGAGAGCCGTTTTGAAGAAACCTTTGGCCGTCATCAAAGAACGGACGCATTTCTCATGAAGACTGTTTTAGAGACCAGATTCGAGCGTTTTCTTGAGGTTGAGGCCAAACGCTGTGCTCGAGATGTCGAGACTATTTTAGTCCTTGAGCGTAAATTTGAGGACACCATTGAACTCAACGCAAAACATATTAAGCTGACCTATCGCATGGACAGGGTGGAGCGTCTGTGTGACGGGGGCATCTTGGTGTTGGATTATAAAACCGGGGGCAGCGAACTTATCCCTAAAGATTTTGATGAGCTCATCGAGGGTACATTAACCAGGGAAGTGATACGGGATCAATTAATATCGTTTCAAATGCCCCTATACCTTTATTATTTACGTCAATCTTATCCCAAGACCGCGGTCAATGCTGCGTTGTATCATTTAAGGACTAATACAATCGAGAAGTTTGTTAAAGACGGACACAGAGAGGACTATCAAAAGGGCATCACGGTTGGCTTAAGAGCATTAAATTTTATCATCAATGAAATTCTTGATTCTAAAGTGCCTTTGGTGGATGATCCTGCTCACCGTGAATTGTAAAAATCCAGTTGCAGGGCAGGTTTCTTGGAGTAAAATACACCCATGTCTAAATGTGTATTAATTGTGGATGACGAACCGATTGTGGTGGAAATCGCCAAACGTAAGCTGGAGGATCTCCACTACCAGGTCATGACGGCTCAAGATGGAGAAGAGGCGCTGGAAGCGCTTAAGAAAAAAATTCCCGATTTAATTCTACTGGATATTCAAATGCCCAAGATGAACGGTTATACGTTTCTTATGGAAAAAGCGAAAGTGCCCGAATATGACTCTATACCGGTGGTGGTTTTAACCGCCTACGGGGAAATGGAGCCGCTTTTTAAACGCCACGGAGTTAAAGCCTACCTGTTAAAACCCCTCAAACTCCAGGAATTGTTAGAAAAAGTGCAGTCTGTTCTTGGGGTATAAAATTTTTGACGCTCCCGACCTTTTATGTTACTTTAGTGGCCTTATGGTCAAAGATAATGTGTTAAAGGTTCGAAGTCAAATTGAGGAGATTTGCCATCGTCTGGGACGTAAGTCGAAGGAAGTGACTTTGGTGGCGGTGACTAAATTTGCGCCACCAGAGGCCATTCAAGAAGCCATTGATGCGGGTATTTCTCATATCGCCGAAAATAGAGTGCAGGAAGCCCAAAAGAAATTTCCGCCGCTGTTGGCTAAAAATCCGCAAGTGCGTTCGCATCTCATAGGCCATTTGCAGACTAATAAGGTCAAGGACACGATCGAAGTCTGTTCGTTCATTCAGTCGGTGGACGGTTTAAAATTAGCCCATGAGATTGAAAAACAGGCGGCCAAACTAGGTAAGACGGTGGAGATTTTAGTGCAGTTTAATGCTGCCCGTGAAGCGCAGAAATTCGGCGCAGCGCCGCAAGAAGCGTTAGGTTTAATGGAGAGCATCAGCCAGTTAGCCCATATTCAGATTAAAGGATTGATGTGTATGGCCCCTTATACCGACAACGAAGGAGTGATCCGTAAAGCTTTTGCGGATTTGCGTGCTATCCGTGATCAGGTAAGGTCTCGTTTTATGGGGCACACCAAAGTTGAGATGGGGATTTTATCCATGGGCATGAGCGGTGATTATAAAATTGCCATCGAGGAAGGCTCCACGATGGTGCGGGTGGGCTCAGCAATTTTTAAATCAGGAGAAATATGAAAAATATCGGAATTATCGGCGGCGGCAACATGGGGGAAGCTCTCATCAAGGGCCTACATAAGTCTCATAATGTGCATGTATGTGAAGTTAATCCTGAGCGTGTCAATTTTCTTAAAAATAGATATAAGGCTTTTTATGAACAGGATATAAGTTCTCTTGTTGCTAAAGTAAATATAATAATTTTGGCTGTAAAACCACAGGAAATGGAATCAGTTTTAGGTCAACTAAAATCTTCAAAGGATAAACTTTTTATCTCAATAGCTGCTGGCTTAACGACCAAATATTTTGAAGATCGATTGGGTGAACAGGCAAGGGTGATACGCGCTATGCCGAATTTACCAGCTTTGAATCTTGAAGGAATTACAGGATTTTGTGCAGGACGTTTTGTGAATGAGGGGGATAAAGGTAATACAACATTGATTTTAGAAGCATTAGGTAAGGGTTTTGGTTCGGTGATTCCATTTGAAGAGTCTCAAATGGATGCAGTTACTGCTGTCTCTGGCAGTGGTCCTGCCTACGTGTTTTTCTTCGTCGAAGAATGGATAAAAGCTGCCATGACTTTAGGATTAAGTGAAAAGGATGCAAGAGTTTTAGTATGTGAGACTCTCATAGGAAGCGCTGGGTTATTAAAACAATTAAGATCTTCTGAATTTGAAGAGTTGACAACTTTACGTGCGAAGGTGATTTCCAAAGGCGGCACCACCCAGGCGGCGATGGAGGTGTTTTTGGGCCGCAAATTTGACCAAATGATGAAGGACGCGCTATTAGCAGCCAAGAAGCGCGCCAAGGAATTAGCTAAATAAGAAAAGATCTACGTTTGAAAGGAATCGGGCGCTGTCCCTAATTATTAGGTTTTAAAGGTTTTAAGGAAATTAAGATAGCGAATTTGGCCTGGGTAATTCCTGGCATGGAAATTGGCAAAATAAGGAGTGATTATATGAGTACCACCATAGATGGCAAAGAGGTTAAAGAAAGATTATTGGAAAAGTTGAACAGTGTTATTGAAGAAAATAATTCATTAACATCTAAACAAAATGCTTTGCTAGTTACTTATACTAGGTGGCTTTTTTGGTTAACAATTGTTATGACTTTGACGGCTATATTTCAGCTTGTTTTGGCAATAAAGGGACATGCTTAATTTGGAAATAAATATCGCATCCCCCATAAATAAATGATAAAAACTATTGCATATATGTTAGCAATAATTCTATTAGGTATTTCCTTATGGATGGCCCCAATTCATTTAAAAACCCTACCTCGTTATTTACGACTCAAACCTACTAATTTTTATGTTTTACGAGGGCTTTCTTTTTCAGTGTTAACGATTCTGTCCATCTTTATAAGTATCCGTACTGTGATTGAACCGAATTTGCTATGGCTTTCTATTACTTTGACTTCCATTCTTATCACTATATGGAGCTGGGTTTATATGATTCGAGATGTTTCTGAGGATTTTAATTAAGTGGGCAGTGTCCTCAGATATAAAAGGTTTTAAGAAAATAAATTTATGATTACTAAAATAGAAAATTATTATTTGAATCAAACCATTGGAGAGGTTCCGGACTTGAAAGAATACACCGAAGAAGAATATCAGATGTTTGAAATGGCTGGATACAAAAGAATGTTAGAGAATGAAAAAATCTTTAAAGGCAAAAATGTTAAATTTGCTAAGATTACATGGGACGAAACAACTATTGGTTCTACAAATAACAAAATTTACAAAATTCATTTACAATTCATTACTCAAAATGAAAACTTAGCAAAAAGCGTTTTTAAAACCACTCTCAATTACTTAGTAGAACAAATGGGCAAATATAGCGAACATCCATTTTTATCTAAAAGATATATTTGGGATGCACCTGAAGGGAATTTTATTTATGAGCAGTTAAGTAAATTTGGAAATCGCTGCATAAATATTTTTATCACTTCAAGTTCTATAAATGAACAAAGACGAGTGGAATAATTGTTAGATTTTTAAAGGATATTTGGATTCCCGATAGAAATATTTGGGAATGACAGAAAGAAAAACTATGGCAACGGTTGGTATTATTGGCGGCAGCGGGTTGTATGAGATTGAGGGGATAGGGAACGTCAAGGAAGTTGCGGTTAAGACCCCTTTCGGCGCGCCGTCGGATAAGTTCATCACCGGCAAGCTTGAAAATACGCCCGTTGTATTCTTGCCGCGTCATGGCCGCGGCCATCGTATCAGCCCGTCGGAAATCAATTACCGCGCCAATATTTATGGCATGAAGAAATTAGGGGTACAGGCGATTATTTCCGTTTCCGCCTGCGGTTCTCTTAAAGAAGAATATCAACCGATGGATTTTGTGATCCCAGATCAGTTTTTGGACCGCACGCGCAAAGGCCGCATCGACACCTTTTTTACCGACGGGATTGTGGCGCACGTGGCATTTGCCGATCCTATAGCCAAGGAAATCGCGGACATCATTGAACAAGCGGCCAAGAAATTAAATATCAAAGCCCACCGCGGCGGCACCTATGTCAATATGGAAGGCCCGCAGTTCTCGACGAAGGCGGAGTCCAATTTATATCGCAGCTGGGGCATGGACATTATTGGCATGACGAATTTGACTGAAGCAAAGCTAGCCCGTGAGGCAGAGATTTCTTATGCGACCCTGGCAGCGGTCACCGACTACGATTGCTGGCATTCGACTCATGGTTCCGTGACAGCGGAAATGGTCATCAATTGTTTAAATAAAAATGTCGACAATGCCAAAAAGATTTTGAAAACAGCTATTCCTCAAGTGGGGAAATTAAAGAAATTTTCAGCCTCGCAAGCTTTAAAATTTGCTATCATGACCAGCCGTGACAAAATTTCCGCGAAAAAGAAGAAGGAATTGGATATTATTATTGGCAAGTATATTAAATAGTGTCATTGCGAGCGTAGCGAAGCAATCTTTTTTAAAAAGATTACTTCGTCGCTACGCTCCTCGTAATGACACCTAATTTTATGGATTATCAAAAAACATTAAATTTACCCAAGACCGATTTTGCCATGAAGGCGAATCTGGTGCAAAAAGAGCCGCAGTGTTTGGCGCAGTGGCAGAAGGATAAAATTTACGAGCATCTGCGTGCTAAAGCCAAAGGTAAAAAACCTTTCATTCTGCACGATGGGCCGCCGTATGCCAATGGCCATATTCACATCGGCCACGCGCTCAATAAAATTCTCAAAGACATCATTGTCCGTTATAAAACCATGAAAGGCTTTGACGCCCTTTACGTGCCCGGCTGGGACTGCCACGGCCTGCCTATCGAGCATCAACTGCTCAAAGAGTTAAAAGCTCAAAAAAGCGATTTCGATACGGTTGTGTTTCGCAAGAAAGCCCATGAATACGCCATGAAGTTCGTCGACATTCAGCGCGAGGAGTTTAAACGTCTAGGAATTTGGGGGGATTGGGACAAGCCTTATCTGACGCTGGACCCCGGTTATGAATACTGGATTCTCAAATCTTTAGCGGCGCTCACCCGTCAGGGCTATGTTTACCGCAGTTTAAAACCGGTGAACTGGTGTTTTAGCTGTGAAACCGCCTTGGCCGAGGCTGAGGTGGAGTATGAAGACCGCAGCTCACCGACGGTATTTGTGCGCTTTCCGGTGAATAATCCCGATGTGCTTGGGCTTCCTGCGGGCAAGAAAGTGTCGATGTTAATTTGGACAACCACGCCGTGGACATTATTAGCCAACGTGGCGGTGGCTTCTCATGCAGATTTTACTTATGTGCTGGCGGATTTGGGCCAGGAAATTTTTATTTTGGAAAAAACTTTATCCGAGAAAATTTTAACTAAAACTACATTCAAGGTGATTAAAGAAGTCAGGGGAAAAGATTTGACCAAGGTCGTTTACAGCCATCCTTTTGATAAATTACAGAATTGTCCCGTCTTTAATGCCGATTATGTCACCAAACAAGACGGTACAGGTATAGTGCATATAGCCCCGGGGCATGGTCAAGAAGACTATCAAGTTGGTTTGACTCATCATTTACCAGTACTTATGCCGGTCACTAGTAAAGGTGTTTTCAATAAGGACGGCGCCCCGTTTACAGGCCAACATGTTTTTAAAGCCAATGAAGCCATCGTTGAGGATCTTAAGGCCAGGGGGCTTTTATTTTTGATGGAGAATATCCAACATTCTTATCCCCATTGCTGGCGCTGTAAAAGCCCGATCATTTTTCGTGCCACCGAGCAGTGGTTTTTAAACGTGGAGCATAAGAATTTAAGAAAACGGCTTGAAATTGCCATTGAAAACGAGGTGCAATGGTTTCCACCGACGGGCCGCGAGCGCATTTTAGGGATGGTGTCTACCCGTCCAGACTGGTGTTTGTCCCGTCAGCGGATGTGGGGAGTGCCAATCCCAGCGCTGGTGTGTACTAGTTGCAAGGGAGCACATAAATTATTTGTTGAGGTCATTGAACATTTTGCCCAACTGGTTAAGACACACGGCAGCGACGTGTGGTTTGAAAAAGACCTTAAGAAGCTGCTACCGCCAGGATTT
Source organism: Candidatus Omnitrophota bacterium (assembly GCA_016201795.1). Classification (GTDB taxonomy): domain Bacteria; phylum Omnitrophota; class Gorgyraeia; order Zapsychrales; family Fredricksoniimonadaceae; genus JACQCF01. Next base: position 54,515 of record JACQCF010000018.1, read on the forward strand.
AAATGTCCGGCTTGTGGCGGGAATACTTTTGAGAAAACATATGATATTCTCGACGTGTGGTTTGATTCCGGGGTCAGCCATCAGGCGGTGTTTCGTACCCTTATCAACATTCCTTTGCCGGCGGATTTGTATTTGGAAGGTTCGGATCAGCACCGCGGGTGGTTTCAGTCGTCTCTGATTCCATCCATCGCCATCGACGATAAAGCTCCTTACCGTCAAGTGTTGACCCATGGTTTTGTGGTTGACGGCCAGGGAAGAAAAATGTCTAAATCCTTAGGCAATGTGATTTCCCCCCAGGACATGATCAATCAAAACGGCGCGGAAATTTTGCGTTTGTGGGTGGCTTCCAGTTCTTATAACGATGATGTGAGGATATCCAAGGAGATTATCGATCGCCTGGTGGATGCCTACCGCAAAATCCGCAACACCGTGCGTTATTTATTGGGCAATTTAAACGATTTTAATCCGGACAAAGATTGTCTGGCCTATGTCAAGCTTCTGGATTTGGACCGCTGGGCTTTAAACCGTTTGGCCCAGGTGATTCAAACCTCAGATGAAGCTTATGCGGCCTACGATTTTGTTAAAGTGTACAAGACCATTTACAGCTTTTGCAATGAAGATCTATCCAGCATTTATCTTGACATCCTCAAAGACCGATTGTATACTTGCCCCGCTTTATCGGTCCAAAGAAAGTCAGCACAGACGGTTCTTTACCATATTCTCGATTGTCTCACGCGTATCATTGCTCCCGTAATGGTCGTTACCGCCGAGGAGATTTTTGCCATCAGCCCCAAAAGCAAAGAGACTTCCAAAGAATCGAGTGTACATTTATTAACCTGGCCAACGATTGAGGGCGCCTGGGTTTCTAAAGAAATTGAGCAGAAGTTTAAGGTTCTTTTGGATTTACGTCCGTTGGTGCTCAAAGCCCTGGATGAACAAAGAAAGCAGGGGGCTATCGGCAGCGGTTTGCAAGCCAAAGTGATTATCAAGACCGCCAGCCAGCGCGATTTTGATTATCTCAAAAGTTTCGGCGATGATTTAGCTTTTTATTTTATTGTTTCACAAGTGTCGCTGCAGAAAGCCCAGGCGTTTGCTATTGAAATTCACCCTGCCGATGGTACCAAATGCAGCCGCTGTTGGAATTGGCGCACGGAAGTAGGAAAACATCCCAAACATCCGAGTTTGTGTTCACGTTGTGCCGAGGTAGTCGAGAGTTTAGCGTAGGGGTCCCGCCATGGCGGGACCCGTACACAAGGAGAAATATTTCATGCCTGCAAAAGTAAAAAAGAAAAAAATCAATCCCAAGTTTGAAATTTATAGAAAACTGCTTTTGAAAACCAAAGAGCAGATTTTAGGCGATATTCATCATCTTGCGGATGAAAATGCCGGCAGCGCCAATGACCGCGGTGGCGATGTCTCGGGCCATGCTTTGCATATGGCGGATGTGGCTACCGATATGTACGACCGCGAATTCGCTTTAGGTTTAGCCGCCAATGACCGTGATCTTTTATCCCGCATTAATCAGGCCATGGCCCGTATCGAAGAGGGCACTTACGGGATTTGTTTGGAGTGCAAAAAGTCCATTACCGCCACCCGTTTAAAAGCCTTGCCGCATGCTAGAACCTGTTTGAAATGCCAGCAGAAGCTTGAATCCCGACGCAGATAGGCCTCATGAGTGATTTAAAACGTCCCAAGATTGATATTATTATTTTTCTCTGCGGCGTTTTGGGTATCATTGTTTTCGACAGGCTCAGCAAAATCTTCTTTTCCCATCTTTTGGATTTAAACGAATCCGTCATCCTTATTAAAAATGTCCTGCATTTTACCCTCGTGCATAACAGCGGCATTGCCTTTGGTTTGCTCAAAGACTGCGGTTTTGTTTTTATCATTATTCCGCTTATTCTCACCGGCCTTCTTATCTATAATGTTTACTATTACCGTCACAGCCAACAATTAAGCCGCACTTACATTGTGGCCTTTTCCTTAATATTAGGAGGGGCCATCGGTAATTTGATTGACCGGATGGTTTTTGGTTACGTTATTGATTTTATTGATTTTCGTATTTGGCCGGTGTTTAATATGGCGGATAGTGCCATCACCATGGGGGCAGTCATTATACTTTTTAAATGTATACCATCATCAAAGAGTTAATGGTTGATCGTTAATGGTGAATAGTTCAACCGTTAACCATGTACCATTAACTATTAACTAAAAATGCATCCCATCCTCTTCAAAATAGGTTCTGTCATGATTTATTCTTATGGCGTCATGATCGCCCTGGCCGTGGTTGTTTGTACCTGGTTGTTAAATAGAGACGCGAAGGTTTATAAAATTCCCTCTGATGTGATTTATGATTTTATGTTCTGGAGTGTAGGTGGAGGTATTCTCGCAGGGCGGATCTTTTATATTTTTTTAATGTGGGATTATTTTAGGCAGAATCCGCTGGAGATGATCATGATTCAACACGGCGGGTTAGCCTGGCAGGGAGGGCTCGGTGGCGGTTTATTAGCGGGTATCTGGTTTGTGCGTCGTCAAAAACTGCCACTGAGATTATTTTTGGATTTGGGTGCGCCCTACATTGCTTTAGGGCAATCCATCGGCCGTATCGGCTGTTTTTTTAATGGCTGTTGTTACGGCAAACCGGTGGCCTGGGGAATTTATTTTCCTATTCATGAGGCACGGCTTCATCCTACCCAGCTCTATGAAAGCGCAGGGCTTTTTTTAGCTTTTCTCATTTTGAAATACGCGCAAACCAAATCCCATCGGCAGGGAATGATTTTTGTTTTGTATTTATGGTTAGGAGCGATGGAGCGTTTTGTGGTGGAATTTTTCCGTGCGGACCATGATCATCATTGGATGGGTTTAAATTTATTCCAGTACATCGCCCTGGGGATTTTTGTTGTCGGGATCGTTTTGCTTAGACGGTTTAAAAAATGAAACAGACCTTTTTTGTGCAAGAGGCGTATCAGGATTTACGCCTGGATGTGTATCTGACTCATGTGATTGAAAGTATCCCTTCGCGCAGTTTTGTCAAGAAACTAATCGACACCGCATTAGTTACTGTCAACGGCAAAGGCGCTAAAACCAAATATAAAGTCACCATCGGGGATCGTGTTGAGGTGAATATAGACCCCGCGGCCTGGGGTCCCCAAGATTTACTAGCTCAGAAAATAGACTTGGATATTTTTTACGAAGACCCGGATATTGTGGTGGTCAATAAACCCGTGGACTTAACCGTGCATCCGGCGGTAGGGGGTCGTAGCGGGACTTTGGTCAATGCTTTGCTGGGGCGGTTTGAGGAACTCTCCGATGTCAATGGCCCGGTGCGTCCGGGTATTGTGCATAGACTCGACCGCGACACCTCCGGCCTGATCGTGATTGCTAAAACCAATGTGTCCCATGCGCGTCTGGCACGTCAGTTTGAAAAACATACCGTGATGAAGCGTTATGTGGCTCGCGTGCAGGGTGTGGTCCAGTTTGATCAGGGGGTCGTCAATGCCCAAATCGGACGCCATCAAAAATATCATGATCAGCGCCGCATTGTAGAAGAAGGCGAAGGCAAAGAAGCCGTTACTCTTTATCGGGTGATCAGGCGTTTTAAAAAATCGACCCTGGTGGCGCTTTATCCTCAAACCGGACGTACGCATCAGCTAAGAGTGCACATGAAGCATTTAGGACATCCTATTTTAGGCGATGAAAAATACGGTCGCAAAGATAGTTTCCCGCGGCTGGCCTTGCACGCACAAAGCATTGCCTTTGAGCATCCGATCACCAGACAACCTGTTGAATTTTCCTGCCCGCCGCCTGCGGAGTTTTTGCAGGAGAATTAGGAATTTACTCTTTACTACAGGCAGATTTTTCTTATAATAAAGACCATGAGTCACTCCAGCGGGAAAACATCTATTATTTTTGTCATTTTGATTTTAGTGCTGTTGGTTTCTTCAACGGCCATAGGCTTCTTTTTATACAACCAGGAAAATCAGATGCGTAAAGGCCTGGAAGCTCAGCTGGAGGAAAGTCATCAGCAGCAGGAAAAGCTTCAGGCCGATCTGAAAGATGCCAGAAAACAAGTGGTTCTTTTACAGGATAAAAATAAAGAGGCGGATAACAAGATTAATAGTTTGATGGATGAGATAGAGCTTAATGAAGGCCTGCGCAATGAATTAAAGAAAGAGAATACTTCGCTCAAAGATACCGTTGAAGCGGCCAAGAAGGAAAAAGATAAAGTTCGTTCGGATTTGGATGAAACGGCCAAAAAATTTCAGGAAACCCAGGAATTATTAAAAGCGGAGCAAGATAAAACCAAAGACTTACAAACCAAGATACAGGATTTAGAGCAAGCCAAGCAGCAAGCGGACACCAAAGTAGAAGAGCCCAAGCCCCAGACGGTGATATCCTCCGCTCCCGTGACGTCTGATGAGCAGATTCCCAGTGAGCCGATTCATGTTTCTTCTCAAAATCAAAATAAAATGGAATTAGATAAGATTGTGGTTGGCCAACAGGAGGGGACTAAAGGACGAATTTTGAGCGTGGATAGAGAAACAGAATTTGTCATCTGCAGTTTGGGGAGCAATCAGGGGGTTAAGTCCGGTGATGTGCTTTCCGTTTATCGGGGAGATAAGTACGTGGGCGATGTTAAGGTTTCTCGTGTTCAGGATGAAATGTGCGCCGCAGATTTTATTCCACCGTTTTCCAGCCATAAAGTTCGTAAGAATGACATTGTGGTCTTCAAGCAATCATGATTCTTAACGTTAGGCCGGTTCCATTTTTAAAAGGCCGGATTCAACTGCCCGCCTCAAAATCTTATTCGATCCGTAGTTTTATCATCGCGGCCTGCGGTGGTTTATCGAAGATCATTCATCCCTCGGATTGCGACGATGCCGTGGTGGCTCGGAATTTAGCCAAAAGTCTGGGGGCTAAAGTGCATCGTCAAAAAGACGGATATGCCATTGAAGCCCGCTCAAAAGTTTTTTCTTTCAAGACTTTTTCGGTGGGCGAATCAGGCACCAGTTTAAGATTTTTACTGCCGTTATTGTCCCTGCACACCCGAAAAGCAATAGTTAAGGGCAAAGGCACGTTGATTGGCCGGCCGAATGCGCATTTATGCCAGAGCCTTCGCGCCTGTGGTATGAACATTAAAGGTAGTGGCCCTAAAGAGTCCGTACCGATGGTGTATGAGGGAGGATGTCTCAAAGGCGGTACGATTGAGATTGATGGCAGTTTAAGTTCACAGTTTATCTCTGCGCTTTTGATTGCCCTGCCTCGACTGGCCGTTGAAAGCCGTATGGTCATTATTGGCGCAAGGATGGTATCCACGGATTATATTATGATGACCCGTCAGATCCTGGCTAAAGCAGGTATTAGCTGTAAGGCTATGGGTAACCGGGCATATGTTATTAAAGGTCATCAAAATTTTAAGGGGCTAAAGAATTTTTTGGTTCCTTCGGATTACGGATTGGCCGCTTTTGCGATGGGGGCGGCTGCGATTTTACCGTCTCAAGTTGTGCTTACAGGCTATTTAAAAGATGATTTGATGCAATCCGATGGGCATATTTTAGAATTTTTAAAAAAGATGGGAGTGGTTTTTCAAAAAACAGATTCTGCGATTTCGATGCAAGGGCCTTTTGTTTTAAAAGGCGGAACTTTTTCTTTAAAGAATTGTCCGGATCTGGTGCCTATCATGACGGTTCTAGCCCTTTTTGCCAAGGGTCAGACTAAATTGGTGGATGTTTATCATGTTCGCGTCAAAGAGTCCAACCGCATCAGCGATGTGCGCAAGGAATTGTTTAAGGTAGGTGCGAATGTTAAGGAAACGGCCAATGGTTTAATCATCACGCCCAAAAGCTCTTATCAAACCAGTCGACTTTTAGACAGCCATCATGACCATCGTTTGGCCATGGCCTGGACCGTGTTAGGTATGAAAATCGGCGCTCGGGTCAAAGACATCGAATCCTGCCGTAAATCTTATCCCGCGTTTGTTAACGATATGAAATCATTAGGTTTAAGAGTTCCGTAGTAAAATTGTTTGACACCCTAAGGGCTTTTGGTTAATATGTTGCCATTATGATTTCCCGAATTCAGAAAATTTTCCGCAAAGTTTCCGATTATGTTCTAGGTTTATTCTCCAAAGATATGGGGATTGATTTAGGAACAGCCACCACCCTGGTGTATGTCAAGGGCGAAGGGGTGGTGTTGTGCGAGCCATCGGTCGTGGCTATTGAAAAAGACACCAACCACGTGCTGGCGGTGGGGGAAGAGGCCAAGCGCATGTTGGGCCGTACCCCAGGCAGTATTGTGGCCATTCGTCCGATGAAAGACGGCGTTATTTCGGATTTTGAAGTAACAGAAGCCATGTTGAAATATTTCATCAGAAAAGTGCAACCCCGTCGTTTTTTTAGTCCGACGATTGTCATTGCCATTCCATCAGGCATTACGGAAGTGGAAAAACGTGCGGTCATTGATTCCGCCGAACACGCCGGCGCTCGCCATGTGATTTTGATTGAAGAGCCCAAAGCCGCGGCCATTGGCGTGGGTCTTCCTGTGTATGAGCCGGCCGGCAACATGATTATTGATATCGGCGGCGGCACAACGGAATTCGCGGTGATTTCCTTAGGCGGCATGGTGTATGCCAAATCCATACGCATTGCGGGTGATGAAATGGATATGGCCATTATCGAATATTTACGTAAGACTTACAATTTGATGATCGGTGAACGTACCGCGGAGGAGGTCAAAATCCGTTTAGGTTCGGCCTATCCTTTGGAAGAAGAGTTAAACATGGATGTGCGCGGTCGCGACTTGATTGCGGGTTTGCCTAAAACCATTAATGTGACTTCCGTGGAAATTCGTGAAGCATTGGCGGATCCGGTGCAGGCGATTGTGGATGCCTCCAAATCGACGCTGGAACATACGCCTCCGGAATTGGCGGCGGATTTGATCGACCGCGGCATTGTCATGGCCGGCGGCGGTTCTTTGCTTCGTGGTTTGGATAAACGTATCGCTGAGGAAACCGGTTTGCCGGTGCATGTGGCGGATGATCCTTTAACGGCGGTGGTCAACGGTACCGGCGAGACGCTCAATATGTCTCCAGCCTTGCGCCGGCGTTTTACCCAGCATACTAAATTAGACTTCTAGTAAACTAATGTGTTTCGCAAATACCTCAAAAAAGCCATCTATATTAGCATCCTCGCTGTCCCTCTTTTGATTCTTCTTTTACATCCCAAATCTTTAAGACCCACGTTTTTGTTGGATGTAACCGCTAAACCGATTCAGTGGTTTGAAGCGCCTGTCTTTGAGCTCAAGAAATTATTTTACTTTCGTGAAACTTACGATGAATATTTGAAACTTAAAAAACAAGCGGAGGCACTCAGAGCACGTCTGGTCTATCTGCAAGAAACCATTGAACAAAATAAACGTTATGAGACAATGTCAGAATTCCGTCGTACACAGGACTATGTGTCGGTTGTTGCTAGTGTCGTCGGCCGCGATCCTTCCAATTGGAATGCGTCTTTGATTATCAACCGCGGACAAAAAGATGGTCTTAAAGTGGGCATGTCGGTGGTGTCCCCGCTCGGGGTAGTGGGGCGCATTTTTGAAATTGGCAACAACACGGCCAAAGTGATTTTGGTTTCTGATCCCAGCTTTAGTGTGGCTGCCTTAGTGCAGCGTACGCGTGAAAGCGGACTTCTAACCGGCTCTTTGCAGGGACTTTGCCGGTTGGAATATTTGACGGATAAAGCGGATGTGAAGGTCGGGGATAGAGTGGTTACGTCCAAGCTTAGCTCAGCCTTTCCTGAAGGGATTTTGATTGGTCAAGTCTCGGATGTGCAAGCCAGCGAAAACAGTCATACGGTAGAGTGTCTGGTCGAGCCTGCGGTTGATCTGTCCCAGATTGAAGAAGTGATTGTGATTAAGAAATAAAATTTATGGTCGCTATAGAAATCAATAACTTAGTTAAAACTTATAAAACCGGCACCAAGGCGGTCAAGGGCGTGGATTTAACCGTAGCCCAAGGTGATTTTTTTGCTTTGCTGGGAGCCAACGGGGCAGGTAAAACAACTATCATTAGTATTCTCATCGGCTTGGTCAATAAAACTTCCGGAACAGTCAAGATTTTTGGACATGACATTGACCGCGAATTTGATCAGGCTAAGAGACTTATGGGCGTTGTCCCTCAAGAGTTTAATTTTAATATGTTCGAAAGGGTTGGGGATATTGTGACCATCCAGGCGGGGTTTTTTGGTATAGACAGGACGAACGCGCTTAAGAGTTCTGAGGAGGTTTTAAAAAAAGTGGGTTTATGGGAAAAACGTACGGCCATGGCCCGCACACTTTCAGGCGGCATGAAGCGGCGCTTGATGATTGCACGGGCTTTAGTACATAAACCTAGAATGCTCATTCTCGATGAGCCCACCGCCGGGGTGGATGTGCAGTTGCGTTTTGGTATGTGGGATTATTTGCGCGAGCTAAACTCCCAAGGAGTGACGGTTCTTTTGACCACGCATTATCTGGAAGAGGTTCAACAGATGTGCCGCAACGCCGCCATTATTAAGGAGGGCGAGATCGTGCGTTTAGATAGTGTGCGGAATTTAAACAAACTCATTAAGCAAGAAACCTACGTGATTGCGGTCAAAAAGATGCAGCCGCTGTCAGGCATCGAATCCTATCATCCAGTGGTGGTTGATGAGCATACCTTTGAGGTGAATTTAAACCGTGATGAACAGCTCAATGACCTGTTAATTAAACTTATGGAACATGGTTTTGATATCACCGACGTGCATCCTAAAGAGCAGCGTTTGGAGAAATTATTTTTGTCTCTATTATGAAAGAACAGTGGATTGCCTTTCAAACTTTGGTGCGTAAAGAAATCATCCGTATCTTAAGGATTTGGACTCAAACGCTTTTGCCGCCTTTGGTCACACAGGCTTTGTACTTTATTATTTTTGGAAAATTTATCGGATCTCAGGTCAAAGCTATCCACGGGGTCAGTTATATGTCTTTTATCGTCCCTGGTATTGTGATGATGGCGGTGATTAACAGCGCCTACGGCAATGTGGTCAGCTCTTTTTTCGGGGCTAAATTCCAACGTAATATTGAAGAGATGTTGGTGGCGCCGATGAAAGAATGGGTGATCGTGGCCGGCTTTATCTGCGGCGGAATCATCCGCGGACTGGTGGTGGGAGCTCTAGTGTTCTTGATGTCTTGTTTTTTTACCCACCCAACGGTGTATCAGATAAGTATTGTGATGGTGTTTATGATTTTGACAGCTGCGGTTTTTTCTTTGGCGGCTTTGATCAACGGAATTTTTGCCAGGAATTTTGATGAGGTAGCCATTTTTCAGAATTTTATTTTGGTCCCTCTTATTTATTTGGGAGGAGTTTTCTATTCTATTTTGAGTTTGCCGCCGACTTGGCAAAATTTTTCGAAATTGAACCCATTGCTGTATATGGTCAATGGGTTCCGTTATGGATTTTTTGGTTTTTCTGATGTGAGCGTGCCTTTCAGCACAGCGCTTCTGATTGTTTTGACGGTTGTCCTTTGGCAGGTTAATATATGGTTGTTAAAAAAAGGAATCGGTATTAAGAATTGATGGAGATCCCTCTCCCGCCGTTGGCGGGATCGGGATTAATTCGCCCAAATAACTTACGTCGCAAGGGCTCCGTAAGTTATAGGCTCATTAAGGAGGATGTATGCGTCAACTAATCTTAGCTTTAGTATTTAGTATAGGCCTCTTATCTGCTCCGGCTTGGGCAGTACAGAGTTATAAGATCGATCCTAATCATTCCAGTTTTGGGTTCTCAGTCAAACACATGATGATTAGCAATGTTCCGGGTACATTTGACAAATTTGACGGCCAGGTTGTTTATGACCCCAAAGATTTAGCTAATTCTAAAATTGATATTATTATTCAAACGGCTAGTATCAATACTCGAAACGCTCAGCGCGATGAGCATCTACAAAGCCCTGATTTTTTTGATACAGCTAAATTTCCTACTATTACTTTTGTCAGTAAGAAAATTACCGCTACGGACATTGTTGGCGATTTGACTATCAAAGGGGTTATTAAAGAAGTGACCATACCAACGACTATTACCGGTCCTGTCAAGGCAATGATGGGTAAGGATGCTATTGGGATTAATGCGGCATTCACTTTAAACCGTCAGGACTATGGAGTTAATTGGAATAAAACATTAGATCAGGGGGGCCTGGCTGTCTCTAATGATGTGGCCGTTACCGTCAGTATAGAAGCAGATCAAAAATAGATTTATTTATACTAATATTTAGACCCCCATCGGCAGAGTTTACGGGGTTTTTATTTGTGGGTAAAATTTTAATAAGAAAACGCTTTCTGAGAAACCCTCCCCAGACCTTGATTTTCCCTTGACAGATGTTATATTTGGAATAGAAGGCCTCACAAGGCCTTCAGTCCCGCAATACAATAGCGGGACAGAAAGGAGGGTCCATATGAATACAGTCTATTTCATCTTGGATCCGTTAAAAGCGGTAGCAGGTATTGTTTATAGCTATATTCCGACGGTTATTGCGGTCCTGGCTGTTTTGGTCATTGGTTCTTTATTAGCCAGAAGCGTGGGTAAATTAGTAGCGGGGGTTCTTAAAGACCTCCATCTGGATAAGTTTAGCCATACCACAGGCCTTGATCGCGTTTTAGAAACCGGCGGAATCAAACGTACGGTCTCTGATGCCATTGGCTATGTCCTTAGCTGGACGCTTTTGATTGCCACTTTCGTGATTGCTTTGAAAATTACGGGCATCACCGTACTCGGGGATATGCTTGATCATATCGCAGGGTATGTACCGACGGTTGCCACAGCCGCGGTAGCTTTAATGATCGGCATTATCTTAGCGCATATCGTGGCTGTTTGCGTGCGCACGGTCGCTGCTAACTGCGATATGCCCAAACCCGATTTGATTGCCACCTTCAGTAAATGGGTGGTGGTAGCCACGGCGTTTATTGCTTTTGTCGATAAAATTGGCCTTGGCTTTTTGTTTACCGGTACCGCTTTAACGTTAATGACTGCGGCTTTAGCTTTAGCCCTAGGCTTAGCTTTCGGCTTGGGCGGTCGTGAGCACGCAGCCCATTATTTGGATAAGCTGCTCAAACATTAACCCTTTGACTTCCGCTTAGGGTTAATATTGAGCAACGTCGAAGTATTAAGTTTTCCCTCAGCCACTCTGAAATGGGGCAGGGTGGCATCCACAAACGACCCCGCTGGGTCCTAAAGGCTTGGCGGGGTCGTGTCCTTTTTATTTTCTGGTAAGCCATGAAGGAATATGATATACTACTATTAAATGCGATACCTTTTCATAAGGAATTACCATGGAGAATAGACGGCAATTCGTTCGTATTCCTTTTTATGAACCCGTGGGGTATCAAAGACAAGAGGCATCTACCCTGGAAGGCTCGTTGGCGAGGGATATCAGCCAGGGGGGCGTAAAGCTTAGGGTGAATGAATTTATTGCGCTCAATACTATTCTTGAATTGCAGATTCAGTTACCTGGTCAAATCCAACTGATGAAGGCCCATGCCAAAGTGGTTTGGGCTAGAGAGCTGCCTTACCGGGATGACGGCTGGCAAGTGGGACTAGAGTTAATTGCCAGTGAATCTTTCTCGTTGGCGATTCGCGATTATATCGGTTTGCGCCGGTTTGAACCTATTTAAAGAAATAGAATAAGGAATTTTATGGCTGAAGCAACCGCAACACAAACGCCTGCCCCGTATAATAAATCTACGGGGTCTGCAGTTGAAGAAGTCAAAAATTGTCCAGCGTGTAAAAAACCTCTTAGGAAGGCCAGACGTTATTACCGTAACGGGACCTATTACTGCAACAGCAATTGTTTTAAGAAAGCAGACGCAACAGCCAAAGCCGCCAAAACTGAAGCCGCCAAGGCCGAAGCTGCCAAGGTTGAAACTGCTAAGGTTGAAACTGCGTCGGCTGAACCCGCCCAAGGCGGGTCTGAACCTACCAAGGGATAATCCGTGATCTCCAATGGTTTACATGGACCTGAACGCCGTCGGCATCCTCGTTTAGAACAGACGATACCGCTTAAAATTTCCAGCGGCGAGGTGGACATCGTCACGGAAACGAAAAATTTAAGCTGTTCGGGTGCTTTATGTCATATCCTCAAGTTTATTGCCCCCATGACGAAATTAAAAGTTCATTTGCTTCTGCCGCTTAAACGCAATCATAAAACTGTTACCAAGCATATTAGCTGTGAAGGGGTGGTGGTGCGCAGTGAGTCGGCCGCTGGCCAGGATTATTTTAACACTGCGATTTTTTTTAGCGATATCAGCCCGCGTGACATCCAGATTATTTATGAGTTTGTGGAATCCATGATGCAGCCGCATGAGTCTTCTAATAACTAAAACTTCCAAGGATTCCATTGAGGTTCTGTATGAAGACAAAGACTGCATAGCCTTTTGTAAACCCACCGGCGTTTTGGTTATCCCTACCGATAAGAATGAACAACACACCTTAGTTTCTCTGGTGAATCAACAGCATCCAAACGGTCCACGTCTATATCCCGCGCATCGTTTGGACCGTGACACCTCCGGTGTCATTCTCTTTGCCAAGGGTAAAGATAATCAAGAGGTTTTAATGAAGGCATTTAAGGACAAGAAGGTCAAAAAAATTTATATTGCCTTTGTACACGGACACCTTAAAGCCCCGCAAGGGAAGATCAGGATTCCCATCAAAGATTTTTATCAAAGAAAATTTCAAAAAAATAGGTCGGCTCAATCCGCGCTGACATTGTATAAAGTCATTGATTACCGACGAGAATATACCGTCCTCGAAGTCAATCCCATGACCGGACGCACCAATCAAATCCGCATTCATTTTGTCCAATTAGGCCATCCTCTGGTCGGTGAAGACAAATATGCTTTTCGTAAAGATTTCGCGTTACGATTTCGGCGCACCGCGTTGCACGCGGCCCAATTAGCATGGCCGCACCCGGTGACGGGCAAGATCATTACCGTGCAATCGGCTCTGGCGAAAGATATGACTAATTTTCTAGAAAAAAACTTTTAAGCAAGGTACAATTGGATATATGCCACTCTATCATCTGATTGAATGGATGAAGCCCATCGTAGAAATTTCCATCCTGTGGTTTGTCTTTTACCGCGTTCTGTTATTCTTCGAAGGTACCCGTGCTTTTCAGGTACTTAAAGGTATTGCGTATTTGATCATTGCGCTTTTACTTTCTCAAATAATGGGTTTTCAGGTGCTCAATTGGCTGTTAAAAAATTTTTTTTCCATTTGGATTATTGTGATCGTGGTGATCTTTCAGCATGAGCTGCGCTCGGGGCTGGCCCGTTTGGGCCAGCAACATTTATTTAGTATTTCTCTGGGGGAGTCGGAATTACAGGCTCTCATTGAGGAGGTTTCCGATGCAGTCTATAAACTATCGAGGCGGAAAATAGGCTGTTTAATTGCGATTGAGCTCCAGGTAAAATTGACCATGTATATCGAAAGCGGTGTAGCGGTGGATTCCAGGATTTCTTCACCGCTTTTGCAGAGTATATTTATGACGCAGTCGCCTTTGCATGATGGAGGTGTGGTTATTCGCGGGGAGCGCATTGCCGCTTCCTCGTGCCTTTTTCCTTTGTCGGATAACCCTTCGATGAGCAAAACCGTGGGCACACGCCATCGCGCGGCCTTAGGCTTAAGCGAACATACCGACGCCGTGATTGCCCTGGTCTCCGAAGAGACAGCGGATGTCAGTGTGGTTTGTGAAGGCCGTTTTGTTAAAATTGATCATCAGCAACACTTTGTTAATTTGCTCAAAGAACTTCTTAATCCTGGCCAAAAAGGGACATATGAAAAAGTGGCTTGAGTCGAATTTGGTTCTTAAACTGGTGTCTTTGGGACTGGCGATCATCACATGGCTCTATGTCAAAAGTGGATGAGGAAAATGGTAAATAGTGAATAGTTAATGGTCACCATGAATTCCAGAAGCTTTTACTATTAACTATTCACCGTGTAACTATTAACTAATTTTATGGCTTTTTTAGGTGTTAATATTGACCATGTGGCGACCTTGCGCCAGGCCCGTCGAGAAATTGACCCCGATCCTATTTTGGCTGCGAGCATTTGCGAGCAGGCCGGCGTCCACAGCATTGTGGCTCATTTAAGGGAAGACCGCCGTCATATTCAAGATGTGGACATTGTGCTGTTGCGTAAAAGCATTAAGACCAAATTTAATTTAGAAATGTCCGCCGCCCAAGATATTGTTCAGATGGCTTTGCATATTAAACCCGATCAAGCCACGTTGGTTCCTGAACGCCGTCAAGAGATCACCACTGAAGGCGGTTTGGATGTGGCGCGGCATCGCAAGCGTTTAGCCAAAGTCTGCGGCCAATTACAGCAAAAAGGCATAGTGGTTAGCCTTTTCATTGATCCTGATAAGAAACAAATTGAAGCGGCGAAGGCTTTGGGTGTGCTTATGATTGAATTGCATACAGGCGCGTACGCCAGGGCTTTTGTGGGACGATCAGAAAGCAAAGAATTGACCAAAATCAAAGCCATGACCGCTTATGCTCAAAAACTGGGCCTTATCGTCAATGCTGGTCATGGGCTCAATTACCAAAACACCCTGGCGATTTCCCGTATCCGGGGCATGGAAGAATTAAATATCGGTCACGCGATTATTGCCCGGGCCGTGTTGGTGGGATTAAAACAGGCCGTTCAAGAAATGCTGCAGATTATCAAAAAATGATTTTAGGCATCGGTACAGACATCATTGAAATTGACCGCATTAAAAAAGCCATTGAGCGTTTCGGCGATGATTTTTTAAGACATATTCTTACCGACGAAGAAATAACTCATGCCAGACGTTATCAATCTCCCTATGCCCACTACGCGGGGCGTTTTGCCGCTAAGGAGGCGATTTTTAAGGCGCTGGGCGATCCTAAACTATCCTGGCATGATATCAACATTATCAACGACAAAGAGGGCAAGCCGGTGTGCAAGCATCGCCAGGCGGATTTTAAAAACCATATCCTAATTTCTATTTCCCATTCTAAAGACTATGCGGTTGCCAGCGCCATTGTCGAGACGTAATCCTTATTTGAATAAAAAAGATTTCGGCCACGTGCTGGTAGTGGCCGGATCTCCGACCATGTTAGGGGCGTCTGCTTTATGTTCGCTGGCGGCCATGCGTGCTGGTGCGGGACTTGTGACCGCGGCTGTCCCTAGAAGCTTGAATCTAACTCTCCAGCAAAAGATTGTTCCTGTGGTTATGACTCTGCCTTTACCCCAGACACCACAAGGAGTCTTCTCCTCGAGCGCTTTTTTTATACTAAAAAAATTTTTTCTCAAATTTAATACCGTGGCCATAGGGCCGGGGTTAGGACTGCATCCAAGCACCTGTCGTTTGGTCTATCGAATGGTTGAGTACTATCCGGGGCCGATGGTGGTGGATGCCGATGCCCTTAATGCTTTGGCTAAAAATAAGAACCCGCTGATGAAAGCCCATGGCCCTCGAATACTGACGCCTCATACCGGGGAAATGGCTCGTTTGACTGGAAAGACTGTTGCAGAGGTGGAAGGCAATCGCAAAAAAATTGCTTTAGATTTTGCTCGTCGATGGCAATGTGTTATCGTACTGAAAGGTCATCGCACGGTCATTGCTTCGCCCGATGGTAAAACCGCTGTCAATTCAACCGGCAATGTGGGAATGGCCACCGCCGGAAGCGGTGATGTTTTAACTGGCATGATCGCGGCTTTTTTGGCGCAGGGCATGAGTCCTTTCGAGGCCGCCCGTTGGGGGGCTTATGTTCATGGCCAAGCAGGTGACAAAGCCGCCAAAGCCAAGTCCAAAGTTTCTTTAATTGCCAGTGATATGATTGATTTTACCTCGCGGATGTATTGACATCAGCCAATTTTTGTGTCATATTTGTGGCATACAACTCCAAAAAGGAAGAAAAAATGGAAACTAAACCCCGTTTTTTAAAAGTTCCTAAAAGTAGTTTCTTTTTATTTGGTCCGCGCGGCACCGGTAAATCGCTGTGGCTTAAACAGACCTTTCCAAAGTCCATTTATTTGGATTTTCTTTCCCCGGAGGTTTTTCGTGCCTATGCGTCTTCACCGGAGAGGCTTGAGGCTGTCATTGCGGGTAACCCTGCCCAAAAAAACATTATCATTGATGAAGTACAGAAGGTTCCCGAAGTCTTGAGCGTGGTTCATCAAATGATTGAGAAAGATAAGACCCTGCGTTTTGTGCTTACCGGTTCCAGCCCAAGGAAACTCAAGAGGACAGGGATTGATCTTTTGGGGGGCAGGGCCGCCATTAAAACTTTACATCCTTTCATGGCCGCGGAACTTGGAAAAGATTTTCGCCTTGAGACAGCTCTTGAACAGGGGCTTCTACCGCTTGTTTGGACCGCGCAAGACCCGAAAATTACTTTAGACGCCTATATCGGGCTTTATTTGCGTGAAGAGGTCAAAATGGAAGGACTGGTGCGTAATATCGGCGCGTTTACACGTTTTCTGGAAACCTTGAGCCTTTCGCATGGATCTATACTCAGTCTTTCTGAAATAGCCAGAGAATGCGAGGTAGAACGAAAAACAGTGGAGGGATACATCAGTGTGCTTGAAGATCTGCTTTTGGCCTTTCGCTTACCTGTGTTTACAAAGAAGGCAAAAAGACATCTTGTCCAACATCCTAAATTTTATTATTTTGACGCGGGTGTTTTTCAAACTTTACGCCCTCGAGGGCCTTTGAATTCTCCGCAGGAGATTAGCGGTGTTGCACTGGAAGGTCTTATGGCCCAGCATTTACGGGCATGGCAGGCGTACACCGCTTTAAAAACAGATCTTTACTATTGGCGGACGAAATCCGGGGTAGAGGTCGATTTTATTATTTATGGTCAGGACACTTTTTTAGCCATGGAAGTCAAAAGCTCCAGGACCATTCACCCGCAGGATCTTAATGGTCTTTTGTCATTCAAAGAGGATTACCCTCAAGCATCTTTGGTCATTCTGTATCGCGGCAGGGAGCGGTTGTGTATGAAGAATGTACTCTGTTTACCCTGTGAGAAATTTTTAACCGCACTTGATCCCGGGAAATCAATTCAGCATGCTTTAGCGGCAGAAACAAGTATCTAATACAATAACTTGAGCGCAGGGCATGAGTCCTTTCGAGGCCGCCCGTTGGGGGGCTTATGATCACGGTAGGGCAGGAGATTTAGCTGCACGTTGGCAAACAAAAATAAGCAGCCTATCAACATGATCTTCCCCCGAAAAAGTGGACACAACGAAGAGATGGTTTTAGTATAAAGACCAGCTCAAAAACGGGAGGTGTCCAATGGAGGGGAACGAAAAAAAGAAGAAGCTATTTGACCGAGAATTTAAAATCTCTGCGGTCAAGATGGTCACAGAGGGCGGGCATAAAGCTGCAGAAGTGGCCAGAAGCCTGGGAATCGGACAGAACCAGC
>JACQCF010000019.1 GCA_016201795.1 Candidatus Omnitrophota bacterium
GAGATTTGATTCATAGTTTTATGCCTCCATTAAAAATAGAATAATCGTTTCTTTGAGGGGAGGCAAGTTCAAAAATCAAAACTCTCTGTAAACACAGAAGATAAGAAGATTAAAAGCTAAAAGTTTTGACAAAAAGTTAACAATAACTAGGGGAGGACGTATGAAAAAGGTTTTGTCGGTTTTAATATTCGCTGTATTGATCGGTGTCGGTTTGGCCTGGGCCCAGGATGAAGGCAATACCGTGGATAATTCACTGGTCCCGGAAACGCTCAACACGACAGAAGATATGGATAATCAGCAAATCAACCAGGACGAAGGTTACGGTGCCAACGACGAGGAGTATAATAATTCAGAAGACACCAATGCCGACGATCCAGCGGCACAAACCAATGCCGCCACCCCCACCCCCGCGCCGGAAAAAACCGGGTATTAAAGATGTTGCGGCGCATAGGCTTAAGGCATTGGCCTGCCCCTGCTTGATTTTGTGTTAATTGTATCTTATACTTAATTTAGATAGGTATCGTGTGCTTTAAAGGCGAAAAATTACCGCTTCTTCAAGGAGGGTTCCGGTCATGAAACATTCTACAGAGTTTCTTCTTTTTTTTGTTTTCCTTCTGATGGTCATGACACCGCTGTATGCCGGCCAGCTGAGCCTCACCACCTATTATCCGGCCCCAACGGGTAATTACAATGACATGAGGGTCAATAATGCCTTAAGACTGGAGAGCGTCACTGACTGTTCCAGTCTTAACCCCAGCCTCACTGGTCAGGAAGTAGCTTTAATGAATTTTTCCGGGACTTTAACTATATGCTCGAGTGGCGGGGCAGTGCCATTACCGTTAAATCTTTGGATCAAGAACGGCAGTTCCATTTATACTACTTATTCTACAGTAGGGATAAATAACTCTAATCCGACTGGCGCATTGGATGTTACCGGCGATATCAAAGCTTCTACTGATATCACTAGTTCGGGGGGCAATATCACTGCCAGCGGCGCTAGTCCAAACGGCAATATTACCGCGACCAATAACATTAGTGCAACCAACAGTATCACTGCCGGTACTGATATTACTAGTTCGGGGGGCAATATCGCTGCCAGTGGTGCTAGTCCAAACGGCAATATTACCGCGAATGGCGCTATCACTGCAGCCGGTGATATCGCTAGCTCGAATGGCGCTATTACTAGCTTGGGCAATATCACTACCACGGGGGGCAATATCACGGCTACTAATAATACTGCTCCTGCTACTAAGGGTATTATCACAGGCAACACTGTAAAGGCTAGCAGCGGTTTTATATTGCCGAAAACAAATAGCCCGTCATGCTTGACAACAGACGGTTGTCTTTGGTTAACGCCATAATGCGTAATATATTCATAATCCTATTTTTATCAGGAATTTTTTACCTTCCATTGTCTACTTTGGCTGCTGGGGCTGTTGGTGATTGCCCTGGTGGGGCTATCGGTTTAGGGGATATCGATTTTAAAGTACAGGAAAATGGTATCGTTCAAAGCGTGGCTGTTTCTGATGATTCTTCTAATCCATCCGCCTCAAAACTTAAAATTTTCAAAGGTAGTAAGACTTACAGCGTGTTGTTAGTTGATCCTATTATTGATCCCTGCGCCTTAAAAACACTCATCCAAACATCGGCAGGACCAAAAGCTTTAAAAAGATATTGTTTAGGCGTCGGATGTGTCCTAGGTGGGGGGTGTCCGCCAACCACGGTTAACGTAACGTGTGTGGGGCCAGTAAATATACCAGCAAGAAATGAGGGCAATGGCTTTGGTGTAAATTGCCCCGTAGCATGTGGCGGTGGTAATGGTGTCACTGCCACGTATCAATGCATAGGAGGAAGTTGGACTCAGGTTACGGATTGTGTGCCCGTGCCTAATTGTGGCAATGGGGTAATTGACGCGGGCGAGCTGTGTGACGGAGCGAATTTAAATGGAGCGACATGTTCAAGCCAAGGGGTTAGTAATTCAGGAACGTTAGGGTGTAGCTCTACCTGTGACAACTATGACTATTCAGGATGCTTTAGTACGTCTTGTGCTCCGGGAACTTGTTGTATGGTATGGAACCCAAGCCCACAACCAACTCCAGCGTCTTCATATCCTTCTTGTCAAAGTGGATCCACTTCTAATGGTTTAGGAGGGCCAGTTTGTGAGAAAAAATTCCAGACAGATTGTAAAAATGATCAAGTATCAGGCCAGTGGTGTTACATTGCTTCTAAAAATGGAACATGTTCTGAAGGCCCAACATGGTTTCGTTATTATTGGTCCCAGTGTCAATGTAATTTGTAAATGTGTGACAGGTACGATTTTCCTGCCTCTTTTTAACCATCATATACTTTCTGCCCGCTGTTTTAAAAGGGACACCATTCGGCCTCTGCCATTGGCCATTTTTCCTTTGCTTTTCATGAATATCCCGTGTATACTATTGAGTGACGGAAATATACACAATAAAATGACCATCATCCGGGGAGAAGATTATGCAATTTATCGGCGTGAGGGACTTTAGGAACAAATCGGTAGCCATATGGAAAAAATTAAAGGCTCAAAAAGAATTGGTCATCACCTCCAACGGTAAGCCCGTGGCTTTGTTATCCGCTGTCAATGAGTCCGATTTGGAGCAATCCTTGAAGGCTTTAAGGAGATCCAAGGCCATGATCGCTTTTGAGGTTTTACAGAAAAAAGCGGCTCACTCCGGTTTAAGCCGCATGAGTCTTTCGGATATCAATGAAGAAATCCGCCGTCATCGGCGTTCGCAACGAGGTTAGCTAATGAAGGTTGTTTTGGACACCAACGTGGTGGTTTCCTCTTTACTTAACGCTTTTGGTCCTTCCGCGCAGATTATGGCCCTGCTTCTTTCCGGCGAATTGATTTTCTGTTGTGATCATAGAATCTTAAGAGAATATCAAGAGGTTTTACTACGGCCAAAATTTCAATTTCCCCTGGAAGCGGTGGAGGATCTTTTGGGTTTCCTCGAGAATGATTCTTTTAAGGTGATAGCTAAACCTTTGTCGAAGCCTCTGTATGATACCTCGGATGAGATGTTTTTGGAAGTAGCCATCACAGCCCGTGCGGATTATCTGATTACAGGCAATTTGAAACATTTTCCTCAAGCAACCTCAGCTGGCCCTGGGGTGGTCTCGCCGGCTAAATTTATAACTATTTATCGTCATTCGAATTCTCCGTAACATAATAATTAGGAAATCAGAAATTAAAGGGGATACCAAGTTTCATTTTTAAAATTGATTGCCGCAGGCATTATATTAGTGGTAGGATGAGTCCTTAATAAATTTAGGAGGGTAGGTTTATGAAGAATAATATTCTCAAGGTGGTTTTGGTGGTGATGGTGGGGGTTTTGGCAGGGACAAGCCTGTTGTTGGGCATAGGCAATATGGTTTCGGTGGCCCTGTGGCCTCTGATGGCACAGGTCAGAGAAATGACCGTTATCCAGAGGGACATTCAAAGGAAACTAAACAGCCAGACAGGTGGTAATGTTACCGCTCAGCTGATGGTGATGAATCAGAGGCTGGCCTTGCTGGAAGCGAAGCTGAACGGGGCAGCGGCTTTTGCGCAGAACCAGCGGCCGTTTATACCGCCGCAGGAAGATTTCAATAAAGTCTACACCATTGCCATCGGCGATTCGCCGGTTCTGGGTAAAAAGGACGTGCCGGTGACGATCGTTGAATTTTCTGATTTTCAATGCCCTTTCTGCGCCCGTTTTCATCCATCGGTCAAAAAGGTATTAAAAGCCTATCCGGATAAGGTCAGTCTGGTCATCAAAAATTTTCCCTTAAGCTTTCATCCCAATGCCCGCCCGTCGGCCAAACTGGCTCTGGCAGCGCATCTGCAGGGTAAATATTTTGAGACGGTCGATCTGCTCTTGCAAAACGGCGGGGCCGTGAACGATGATAAAATCAAGGAATACGCCAAGACACTGGGGTTAAATTATAAGAAGCTGATGGATGATTATAAAAATAAAGACGCCCAGTGGGAGAAGCGCATTAGCGACGATCTGGCTTTAGGAGGCCAGGTGGATGTGCGCGGCACACCGACGTTTTTCATCAACGGCCGCAAAACCTCGGCGCGTGATTTCGACAGTTACAAGGCGGCCATCGACAAGATTCTTTCCGGGAAGCAATAACTTTTTTCCTGTGCTGTTACTACCCCCATGGATCTTTTAATCCTTTCGCGCCTTCAATTTGCTTTAACTATCATGTTTCACTATATCTACCCGCCTTTAAGTATCGGGCTTGGGGTGATCATTGTGATCATGGAGACGATGTACCTTCTGACCCGAAACCCTTTCTATCATAAGATGACCAGGTTTTGGGTCAAGATTTTCGGGCTTAATTTTGCTATTGGGGTGGCCACCGGCATTGTCATGGAGTTTGAGTTTGGCACCAATTGGGCCGCCTATTCGCGTTATGTGGGGGATGTTTTCGGCAGTGCTTTGGCGGCTGAGGGCATATTTGCTTTCTTTTTGGAATCCGGATTTTTAGCCATACTGCTGTTTGGCTGGGATAAGGTCAGTCCTTTCATGTACTGGCTTTCCGCACTGCTGGTTTGTCTTGGGGCTCATTTTAGTTCCATATGGATTGTGGTGGCCGGTTCCTGGATGCAAACGCCGGCCGGTTTTCATATTGTCGGTGAGGGTATCACTGCCCGAGCCGAAATCACGGATTTCTGGGCCATGGTTTTTAATCCTTCCTCGATGGAGAGATTGGCGCATGTGGTCTCAGGCTGCTGGATCGCCGGGGCTTTTATGGTTTTAAGTATCAGCGCCTATTATTTATTAAAAAAGAAACATGTGGAGTTTGCCAAGGTTTCCATGAAAGTGGCTTTGACCGTGGCGCTCATCGCGACGTCGGGACAATTAATGACCGGACGCATCAGTGCCGATGGAGTTGCCAAACGTCAGCCGACCAAATTGGCGGCCATGGAAGGGCATTTTGCCCCCAACGCCCCGGCGGATTATTATTTTTTGGGCCGGGTGGATGAAAAGAATCATCGGGTCAGCGGGCTTAAGATGAAGGGATTAGTGAGTTATTTCGTGCACGGTGATTTTAACAAACCCGTGCAGGGTTTAGAGGCATTTAAGAAAGAGGACAGGCCGCCGGTAGGAATCGTTTTTCATGCTTATCATTTCATGGTGATGATTGGCCTTCTGTTGATTTTTTTGAGTGTAACGGGAACTGTTTTGCTTTGGCGCGGCCGTTTGTTCGATACGACGTGGTTTTTGAAAATTTTAGTACCGTCGGTGCTTTTGCCGCAAATCGCCAATCAATTGGGATGGATGACGGCCGAGGTAGGGCGCCAGCCCTGGATTGTCTATGGTCTTTTGCGCACTTCAGAGGGTTTATCCAAAGCTGTGCAAGCCAGTGCCGTGTTCACGTCTTTGATCATGTTTACCTTCATTTATGTGTTATTGTTTGTACTGTTTATCTTTTTGCTGGATCAGAAAATCAAGCACGGACCGGAAGGTCTTGAGCGTGAAACACAGAGGCATAGGGCTTAGGAATATGGATCTCAATCTGATTTGGTTTATTCTCGTCGGTGTTTTATTGGCAGGTTATGCCATCCTGGACGGATTTGATTTAGGAGTCGGTGCTTTGCATCTTTTTGCCAAAGGCGATAAGGAACGCCGTCTGATGATCAACTCCATCGGCCCTGTCTGGGACGGTAATGAAGTGTGGCTGGTCACAGGAGGAGGCGCTTTATTTGCCGCTTTTCCCGATGTGTATGCGACATTGGCCTCCGGATTTTATCTGGCGGTTTTTTTACTTATCTTTGCTTTAATTTTTCGGGCGGTGGCTATTGAGTTTCGCAGTAAACAGCCCTCGAGCCTGTGGCGGCAATCGTGGGATGTGGCGTTTTCCCTTTCAAGCATTTTATCCGCCTTTTTATTCGGCGTTGTCATCGGTAATTTGATTTGGGGTATTCCGCTGGGTGCTGATAAAGAATTTCATGGAACTTTTGAGGGACTCTTTCATCCTTACGCGCTGTTGACAGGGGTTATGGTTGTGTCGGTGTGTATGATGCACGGGGCTATTTATGTGGTAATGAAAACAGAAGGCCAGTTTCATCATAAAGCCCGCGGCTGGGTGAAAAATTGCATTATATTTTTTATGATCACCTACGGTATTTTAACCATGGCAACTATGCTGTATGCGCCGCAGATGGTGGATCATCTTAAAAAGCACCCGATTTTATTTCTGATCCCCGTGGTTCAATTGCTGGTGATTGCCAATATTCCCCGGGAAATCTATCATCAACGCAATTTCATGGCCTTCGTGTCGTCTTCGGTGGCGATTGTACTTTTTATGTTTTTATTTGGTTCGGGTATTTTTCCCAATATGGTTCATTCCAATCCTCACCCCGAATATAGTTTAACGATCTATAACGCTTCTTCTTCCATCAAAACGCTTCAGACCATGTTGATCATTGCCTTGATTGGTATGCCGCTGGTACTGGCCTATACTCTTAGCATCTATTGGATTTTTCGAGGTAAAGTGAAAATCGACGAGCATAGTTATTAAGTTTATGAAAAACGTATCCCATATCATTGCTGTTTCTTCCTGCAAGGGGGGCGTGGGCAAAAGCACCATCGCTGCTTTGATGGCCCAGGAATTAAGCCGACGGGGTTTTAAAACCGGGCTTCTGGATGCAGATATTTATGGTCCCTCACTGCCGTCTTTATTTCATCTGGCCAATGTGGCTATCAGGAGCGATGAATTTAAACAAATCGTTCCCCTTGACCACCAGGGTTTGAAGATGATGTCGTTCGGGTTTTTGTTGGGCGATGCGCCGGCGGTTTTGCGCGGTCCCATTGTCACCCGTTATATTCAACAGATGCTTTTTAACGTGGCCTGGGGGGAGCTTGATTATTTGATCATTGATATGCCCCCGGGCACAGGGGATGTACAGTTGACGATCACTCAGTCCGTGCGCTTGACGGGGGCGGTGATTGTGACGACCCGTCACACGCTTTCGCTCGTCGATGTAGCCCGCGGGATTTTGATGTTTGAAAAAGTGCAGGTGCCCATTTTGGGCATTATCGAGAACATGGCTTATTTTGTCTGCGATTCCTGCCAGAAGAAACATGATATTTTTGGAGAAGCGCGTGCGTTGGAAAAACGCTTCGGCGTCAAGACCCTGGCGGAAATTCCCCTTGATCCGTCGCTGCATTTGCAAAGTTATATATCTGAGTCTGTAGAGGGCTTGTTGAAAGTTTTGAAAGATCAGAATCAGCAGATATCTTTACCTGAAGTTTCTTTTGATGCCCAGCATATTCGTTTAAAGTTTATCGACGGAAAAGAAAAACTGCTCAATAACCGTGACGTGCGTTTAAGCTGCGGCTGTGCTTTGTGCGCGGATGAGTTAACGGGCAAGAAAATTCTTAACCCCGCCAAAATTCGTTTGGACATAGCTCCCAAAGAGATTATTCCGCTGGGCAATTATGCCGTCGGCATCACCTGGAATGACGGCCATTCGTCGGGGATTTATCCTTACGAAAACCTTTTATCCTTAGTGGTATCTTAGCCGCCTATGATTTTAATAGAGTGGCGAGTCCGCCGCAATACGGCGAGACTTCGCCTCTAGGATTTTAACAGCGTGGCGAGTTCGCCGTTTGCGTGCATCTCGTTGAGGATGTCACATCCACCGATAAACTGGCCACCAATAAAGATTTGCGGCACGGTAGGCCAGTTGGTGAATTCTTTGATGCCCTGGCGAAGATCTTCAGAGGCCAGGACATTGTGGTCTTTGATGGGAACATGATAGCTCTGTAAAATCTGTATGGCTTGAGCAGAGAAGCCGCACATGGGCGCATCCGCAGTACCTTTCATATAAATGACAACCTTGTTATTTTTGATGTCGTTTTCGATTTCTTGTTTGAGCTTAGCCGTTAACATATTGACTTTTAACCTCCTACCTTTTTTTGTAATTTTTTTTAAACCATTCAATAATATCCATGGATTCGTACAAAGCCCTGCGGTCGATAACCAGACACGGCACCTGGCCCTTGCCACCGATTTTAATTAACTCTTCTTGGTCAAGGGGATTCTGGCGAATATCTTTCATGGGGATACGGATACCTTCCTGGCTCAAATAATCTTTGACCCGCTGGCAATAAGGACAACCGGCAAAATGATAAAGAGTTAACTGCGGCATAATTTTTCTACGAAGGTTATAACTTTTTCTTCAAGACGGACATTATACAGTTTGTTCATTTCTTGTAAACAGGTAGGAGAGGTGACGTTCACTTCAATTAAATAGTCACCGATAATATCCAGCCCCACCAAATAAAGCCCCAGCTCCAGAAGATACGGTTTTAAAGCAGCGATGATCTGCTCATCACGTTTAGTGATTTGAGCTGCTTGAGGCTGACCGCCGGCAAATAAATTATTGCGATGGTCACCTTCGGCGTGCACGCGCAGCAGGGCACCCAGAGGCTCACCGTTAAGAAGCAGGATGCGTTTATCCCCGTTCTGGGCGTCTGGAATATAGCGTTGCAACACGGCGGGAGTGTTCCAGTTGTCAGTTAAATGTTCCAAAATTACTTTAGTGTTGGTATCCGCGGGTTTAATATGAAATACGCCGCCTCCGCCATAGCCACCAGTGGGTTTGGCAATGACATTTTTTTCGCGGGCCACAAAATCCAGAAGACTTTTTTGATTTGAAGAAATTATTGTCGCCGGTACAAGATCATTAAACCGCGAGGCCCAAATTTTTTCATTAACGGTACGGATACCCAGGGGATGATTGATGACCACCACATGTTTGGGTAGAAACTCCAGCAGCCAGGTATTGATCAAATACTGCTGGTCAAAGGGCGGATCGGCACGTACAAAAACGGCGTGGATTTGATCGTCGGTTAACTCAGCTAGATGCTCCTCGATAAAAGGCTCATGCGCTACCGTTTGAGGTTTGACTTTGACGGCATGAAAATGCAGACGGCCTTGCTGCAAACTTATACCGTCTTCGGGAAGATAGTAGATTTCGTGGCCGCGTCGGTGCGCCTCCAGCATAAAAATAAAAGTGGTGTCCTTCTCCATGACCACCGTCTCGAGCGGATCCATTAAAAAAAGAAATTTCATGGTTTTTTACTCTCCAATGCTTTGATTTCCCGTGCGGCAGCCACCCCGGCAATACGCGCCAAAATGCGGTAAATGTCAAAGATGTTCAGATCATGTTTGATGCCGCAGTCTTTGCCGTATTTATCCAGATGCGGGCACATTTTTTGGAATCCCATGCCGCCGGGGGAGTTGAGATTCTCCCGGGAGCTTTTGGTGGTATGAAACCTGTAAAAACCACCGACGAGATTATTATCGATTTGATAGACGCACACCTCCGATGGTTTTTCTTCAATACGGTGAATGGTCGCCACGCCTTCTTGAAGTAAAAACCGGGTGGTTTCCTGGGCGTCTTTGCCATGGGATAGATCATTGCGTTTGTGGCGGTTAAAATCCAGAATCTGCTCAGGGGTTTCCACCGGTACAACGCCTAAACCATAAGTGCCGCTATCCGCCTTGATAAAGATAAAAGGTTTTTCCTCGATGCTATGCTGGGTGTATTTGGTCTGGATTTCTTCAAATAAATCCTTGGCCTGGCGGTATAATTTTTGTCTGTCCTGGTTGCTATTGATGTCAATATGGTCGACCATTCTATATAAGCAGGAAAACAGCCAGGGATCTAAGCCTACCATGTAAGCAAATTCTTTCATCAGTTCATTGGTATGGCGGAAATGTTCGGATTTGAGCCGGGAATGCCAACCCGCGTGGATGGAAGGAAATATCGGGATGCCGGCTTCCACTAGCGCCTCCGGAATACCGCCGGTTAAATCATTGTTTATGATAATTAGATCACAGGATGTTTGGCCGGCTTGGATATCTTTGAGCATGCTAACGTTTGTCTTAAAGCCGGCTTTAGTGATGATATCCTGCAAAATACGCACACTTTCTAAATATCCCGTGTTGCGCGTATAATCTTCGGTGACTATAAGGATGTTTTTAGCATGGGGTACGCGTTTGTTGATAGCGTCTTTTATAAAGTCGATGGAATCTTCAATACCGTGTTCGCACAAATTATTAAAGCCCGCGGGGAAAAGGTTGGTATCCACGACGGCTATTTTAAAACCGGCATCGCGAATATCCACCGAGCTGTAAATGGGAGTATATATCTTTTCATATCCCTGAAGCCATTCATGGATTTGCTGCTGCTGGTGCTGAATGCAGGGGACACAAATGGTCTGTGAAAAATTATTAGCTAAAGTGAGTTTATTCATAAGGGTATAGTATAATATCAAATGATGATGAAAGCAAAGATTGAAAAAATCCTGCGGGAAAGATTTCAGCCGCAATTTTTACAAGTCATTGACCAGAGCCCCCAACACGCAGGCCACGTCGGCGCCCAGCAGGGTGGACATTTCACTGTCCAAATTGTTTCTAAGGTTTTTGAAGGTAAGACGCTTCTGGATCGCCATCGTATGGTCTACGAGGCCCTCAAGGAATTAAGAAGCCACATCCACGCCTTAGCCATCCGCGCCAAAACTCCCCCTGAGCCTGCAGGATAAGATTATGTTCGTAATTTGTAACCGATTTTAAACAGATACACCGTGGCTATGAAAAACAAACTTGCCAGGGCCAGGGATACCACCGCGCAAATAGCCAGGGGGGTGTCGCCGGTGTTTGTCATGCTCCAGCGAATGCCGCAGATTAAATAATACAGAGGATTAAAATGCGAGATGATTTGCAAAGGCACAGGCAACATGGAGAGCGGATGAAACACCCCGCCTAAAAGGGCCAAGGGGATGATCAGATAAATGTTCCATATCGAGAGCATGCCAAAATCTTCCGCCCACAAAGCCCCCATCATGCCGGCACAAGAGAAAATAACGGCAATGGTGGTCATAAAATACAATAATGCCAGCGGATGAGCAATGTTGTTAGGGATAAAGAAAAGAGATATAGCCCCCACACCCAAACAGACCACCATGCCGCGGGCCACCCCACCGGCTAATAACCCTAAGACCATTTCTATGTAAGACAAAGGCGAGAGTAGAATTTCTTGAATGTGATTATGCCAGCGGCCGATAAATAGCGACGAGGATGTATTTTCATAGGAACTGGAAATCAAATGCATGGCCATAAGGCCGGGAACGATAAATTGCAAATACGAAAGGCCGGTGGAGGAAAAATTGACGCGTGAGCCAATAGCCACCCCGAAGATGTACATAAAAAGAGCCGAGGAGACCAGCGGCGGGAAAATGGTTTGATTGGTGATCGATAAGAAACGATGAATTTCGCGTTTGGACAGGGCCAAGACACCGATGGGGTTAGTGATTAAATGGAGCATATTATTCCGATCCTGTGATCTCCAAGAAAATTTCCTCAAGACTTCTATCCTGCAAAATATATTTTTTGTCACCGATGTGCACGATGCGGCCGTGATTGATAATGCCGATGGTCTTGCAGAGTCTTTCCGCCTCTTCCATGTAATGCGTTGTCAGAAAAATTGTTTTACCTTCCTTATTTAATTGCGCCAGATAATCCCAGATCAAAAATTTGAGTTCCAGGTCGCAGCCGGCGGTCGGTTCATCGAGGATAAGGATTTCCGGATCATGAATCAGTGCCCTGCACAACAGCAGGCGTTTTTTCATCCCACCGGAAAGCGCGCGGTGTTTGCAGTTGCGTTTATCCGTCAGACCAAAACGCTCCAGCAGGGCATTGGAGCGGCGTTTGGCCTCACCGGGAGTAATGCCAAAATACTGGGCCTGGTAAACCAAAAGCTGGTAGATGCTCAAAAACGGATCAAAATTGAATTCCTGCGCGCACAGGCCGATGAGCCGGCGGCTGTGCAAATAGTCAGCGGTGACATCGTAACCGAAAATGCGCACATCGCCGTTTTGATAATTGGATAATCCGGTCAGGCAATTGATGGTGGTGGTTTTACCGGCGCCATTGGGCCCCAGAAAGGCGAAGAAATCTCCGCGTTTGACCTCAAAAGACACGTCATCCAGGGCCTGGAATTTTTTATAGAACTTGGTTAGATTTTTGATAGATATGGCGGTTTCAGAATTTCGCATAGGCGTATTATACTCGTATTACATTTTTGTCTAAAGCAGTTTTTGCTTTTCGCGTGGCATTGCGCACAATTTCCGGCAAAGCCGGATGAATATAGATGGTGCGCAGCATATCATCCAGGGTAGCATTCATGTTCATGTAGGCAATGACCATGTGAATCATGTTGGAAGCTTCATCACCGATGATATGCCCACCGAGCATCCGGCGGGTTTTACGCTCAAAGAGCAATTTGCAAAAGCCGTGTTCACTTAATAAAGCCATGCCCATGGCGGAAGATTGATAAGGATTAAGCCCGACGACATAGTCGATCGCTTTGGCCTTTAATTCCTGTTCGGTGGCACCCACCGCCGCTACTTGTGGATGAGTAAAGACCGCGTGCGGCATCGGGGGATAGTGGATCGGAGTCTTTGGTTTACCGCCGAAGATATAATCAAAGAGATATTCGCCTTCAAAATTGACGCTGTGACGGAAAAAGTATTTGCCGATGCAATCACCCAAGGCATAAACACCCGGCACGGTGGTTTCCAGATACTCGTTGACTTTAATAAAGTTGGCGGAATTGAGTTCAATGCCTATGTTGATACAATCCAGCGTGTCGGCATTGGAGCTGATACCGGCGGCTATCAGCAAAGCTTGCGCGTTGAGGGAAAATTTTTTTTCATTTTGAGTATAATGCACGGTAAATTGGTTGTTGGTGTATTCAACTTTCGTCGGCACAGCACCCAGGCGCACATCATGGTATTGACTAAAGACTTTTTGGAATTCAGCCGATACTTCAGTATCTTCATGGCGCAATAAAGATGAGCGTACTAAAAAATAGGTTTTAGTACCCAGAGCGCCGTACGCATGGCCCAGTTCGCAGGCAATGTAGCCACCGCCGAGGATAATCATGGATTCAGGCAAGGAGGTGTTGCGCAACGCTTCGGTGGAGGTCATAAACGGTGTGCCCTCAAGGCCCGGGATATCGGGAATCGTCGGACGCGTGCCTGCCGCAATAAAAATTTTATCCGCCGTAATCGGCTCGCCGTTGACTTGCAGGATTTTATGACCGATGAATTTAGCTTCGCCCTTGATGTAAGTGATGTTGGGATGTTGGCTGTAGCTGGCGGTGATTTTATCGGAATCACCGTCAACGGTAGCGGAAATACGGCTTACGAGTTTAGCAAAGTCCACCTTGAAGGCGGGGTTATGGCGAATATCAAAACGGTGCGCTTCTTTGATTTGCACGGCCACATCGGCCGGATGAATGAGCATTTTGGAGGGGATACAGCCGCGGTTAAGACATGTGCCGCCGGGTTGATCCTTCTCGATGATGGCGACTTTATGGCCCATGAAAGCGGCAGGGGAAGAGATTTTGGCGCCTCCGCCGGAGCCGATGGTGATGATATCAAAATGTTTCATCATTTAACTGGGTGTCATTACGAGGAGCGTAGCGACGAAGTAATCTTTTAAAAGATTGCTTCGCCTTTGGCTCGCAATGACACATCTGACATAGATTCATCTAAATATTTTCTTAATCTGGTTTCCACTTGCTCGAGTTGCGTGTATTGCATCAAATCACTGCGTACAGAACTTACGTTGGCAAGCCCTTTTAAATATCCAGCATAATGTTTGCGAAAAGTCACGACGCCATTGTACTCGCCGTTATATTTCACCGATAGTTTTAAATGTTCAAGACAAAGCTGAATTCTTTCTTCGATGGTCGGTTTTGCCAAAAGCTGTCCGGTTTTAAGATAGTGCTTGGATTGCTTAAAAATCCAGGGATTAATAATCGCGCCACGGCCGATCATCACCCCGTCGCAGCCGGTGTCCAGCATGGCCTTGACATCTTCGACGGTAGTAACGTCGCCATTGCCAATAACAGGAATAGAGATGGCCTTTTTGATTTTTTTCAGCCACGCCCAGTCGGCAAAACCATGATGCGCCTGCGCGCGGGTACGGCAATGCAAAGTCAGGGCCTGAGCACCGGCCTGCTCAATCATTTTAGCCACATCGACAATTACAATGCTTTGATCATCCCAGCCCAGGCGGGTTTTGACGGTGACCGGCAATTTGGTCGCTTTCACGGCGGCTTTAACGATTTGTTCAAATAGAGCAAGGTCGCGCAAAAGTCCGGCGCCTTCGTTGCGGGCCACATGATTTTTCACCCAGCAGCCGCAATTGATGTCGATAAAATCCGGCTGGAATTTTTCTACCACTTGCGCGGCGCCTTCCATAGCTTCAGGCCGGCCGCCGAAGATTTGAATGCCCACCGGTCTTTCTTCGTCGCAGATTTCGATTTTATGCAACGCTTTGGGAACCTCGCGGATGAGCGCTTCGGAAGCGGTAAATTCCGTGACCACCACATCCGCGCCCAGACGCTTGCAAATCAAGCGAAAGGGCATTTCCGTGACATCTTCCATCGGGGCGAGTGCCAGAGGTTGTTGAAGTTCAAAGGAGCCGATTTTCATGGTGTTTCATTATATCTAAATTTACTTTTTATGCAAACTCGGTATAATATTCACATGTCTATTGTCCTTGATCCACAAGAGGCCGCCATTGTCCGCGGCATAAGAACCGTCGGGGTCGGCAAAAAGGGCAGCCATGCTTTGACGCCTGAACTGGCCCGTGAGATCGTCGATGATTTAAAAGCAGGCAAGGTTTCAGCGGTGGCTCAGGGTGCTTTTTTTGCCGGTTTGCTGGCCAAGGGCTTGCAGCCCCAGGAAGAAATGCTGGCTGAGGCTTTTGCGCCCGGAGTGCTGAAAGATTTCCGCCAATTAGTGGGAATCATCGCCGCCGATGCGCCGGAGTTTGTCCGTTGGTTGTGTGTGCAATTATTAAGTGGACAAACGCTGGATAGACAGACCGCTTATGATTTAGGGAAGTTTTTATTTTCTCATGAAACCGGGGATGGGGCGCGGGGTTTGATAGCCAGTTTTCTTCGTGTACGCTATGAAACCGACGATGAATATGAAGGCCTCTGGCAGGCGATGCAGGAAACATTGGCGCCAGCATTCACCACGCTGTCTCCGCCAGGGGCACCGGTGGTGCAATTGGCTGAACCTTTTGACGGCGTGGATCATTCTTATATGATCACGCCCCTGATCGGCCAATACCTACAAACGTTGGGTTACCGCGCTGTGCATATGGTGGGTAAAAACAGCGGGCCTAAATTGGTCATGAACTTATGGGATATTGCTCAAGCGATCGGCGAGAAGGCTGCTGGTGGCAATCAGGATTTGGCAAAGCCTGCCCCGCGCATGGGCTGGTTTTTTCATCAAAGCGATATGTCTCAAGCATTGGATCGCTGGGTGAATTTGCGCCGACAGACGGTCAAACGTCCGTTTTTATCCACGCTGGAACGTTTCGTCAATCCGTTGAAGGCGGATATTTTAATTGCCTCTGCGTTTCATCCGCCGTACGGCGAAAAAATGTTGACGGTGGCCGAGCGGGTTGGATTTAAAGGTATCGTGATTGTGAAAAACGGCATCGAAGGCACCATGGCTTTTCCCTTATTAAGGCCGGTGAAAATGCTGGCCTCCGCCAAAGGTAAAGACGGTCAATACCAGCGGCGTGAAATAATTTTGGATGTGGTCGGTGGCGTGCAGGTTGAAGAAATGGTCAATAAGCCGCAGGCTATAGACAATGCGCGTTTGATTGAGGCACATTTCAAGCAGGGTTCGACGGGCAATAAACATTTCGATTTAAGAGTGAAAGCTACTTGCGAAGGAATAAGACAAGGGTTAGATTGGCTTAAAGAATAATGAAGAAAATTTCCTTCCAAACCTTAGGCTGCCGTCTTAATCAAAGCGAGACGGCGTCGATACAAAATTCCTTCGAAGCCAACGGCTACACCGTCGTGGATTTCGGCCAGCCGTCAGATATTGTGGTCATCAATACCTGCACGGTTACACAAGGCGGAGACGCGGACACCCGTCGGCTGGTCCATAAAGTTAATCGCCTCAATCCTAATGCCCGCATTGCCTTGGTCGGATGTCAAGCGCAGGTGCAGAAGGAAAAGCTGGCGGTCTTGCCCAATGTGCGCTGGATTGTCGGCAATCAGCGCAAAATGGATTTGGTTTCTGTTTTTAACGAACATCCCAATCCGCCACAGGCCGAGGTTATAACACCGACCATTGAACGCGACGCATTCACGTTGCCGACGGCCGCCGTTGATCATCACCACACGCGGGCCAATATGAAAATTCAGGACGGCTGTGACTTCTTCTGTTCGTTTTGTGAAATCCCTTATGCCCGCGGCCGGGCCCGCAGCCGCGTGTTTGAGGATATTGTGCTGGAAGCGCGCGCCCTCGCCGCCGCCGGACACCAAGAAATTGTCCTCACCGGCATCAATATCGGCACCTTTAGCCATGAAGGTAAAACGCTCATGGATGTTATACGCCAATTAGATGATATCGAAGGGTTGGAACGTATCCGTATTTCTTCCATTGAACCGACGACGATTCCCTCGGAGATTTTTGATTTCATGCACCAGCCCCATCGACTGTGCCGTTATCTGCATATCCCTTTACAGAGCGGCTGCGATGAGGTTTTAACAGGCATGAAACGCAAATACACCGGTGGGGAGTTTAGCCGTTTTATTCAACATGCTTATCAAAAGGTGCCGCAGATATGCATTGGCACGGATGTGATCGTTGGATTTCCGGGAGAGACGGACAAATATTTTGATCAAACAGTGGATTTGATTCGCCGGGAGCCGATTCATTACGTGCATGTGTTCAGCTACTCGCCGCGGCATATGGCCCAAAGCCGCCTGCGTCCGGATTCCATCCCTGCCCATGTCATTACCCGTCGCAGTCAAATTTTGCGCGAGCTCTCGGCCCGCAAACGCCGCATGTTTCATGAATCTCTGCTGGGCACGACGCAAAAAGTTTTATTTGAAGATTATAAAAATGGTTTTTGGTCGGGGCTGACGGATCATTATGTGCGGGTGAAAGTTCAGTCCGACCAGGATTTATCTAACCGTATTTTAGAAATACGCCTGCAGGTCGTGGAAGGTCAAAACATGCGGGGGGAGATATGATTCAAATCGGTGAAGTGCTAGAGCGTTGAGTATTCAGAATTTTGGTTAAAACAAGGAGGACGACATGGTTGGTGAAAAAGAAAAAATGGCTTTGCAAGTCGCAGGAACGTTATTTTTATTGATCGCTATGGTGCATCTTTTAAGGGTGATCCTCGGCTGGGACGTCATCATTGGTGGTTTTATAGTGCCTTTGTGGTTTAGCGTCGTTGCAGCTCTGATGACGTTGGCGCTGTCGGTATGGATGTTTAAATCAGCGCGTTAACTATGGACAATGCACTTTTTGGGCTATGGTGTTTAATCTTTTACTTTATACCTACGATAGTAGCGAAACTGCGTAGACATATCAACTTCGCTTCAATACTGTTGTTGAACCTGCTTTTGGGGTGGACTATTCTGGGGTGGGTTGGGGCATTGATTTGGGCCGCTTCACACCAGGCTAAAAAGGAATAGGGCCTATAGGAAAGATAGAAAATGAGATCATTAACGCTATTTTTAGGGTTGCTTGGTTTGTGTTTACTGCTGGTTGGCGTTCAGGCCCTGAAAGTCAGTCTTTTGAGCAGGCGCACGGATTATTCCACCAAAGCTTTTGAACTTATTCGGAATGAATCGAATTTTAAGGCGCTTTTTTTAGGTGATAGCACTGCTGTCGGGGTAGGCTCTGACCCTACAACATCCACCGCCGGATGGTTTTCACAGGAGTTCCCTCAGGCTTCCGTCGAAAATATCAGCGAAAGCGGTTTATGGCTAGCGGGCCTTCGAAAAAAGTTGAACCTTATCAACGCTAAGCACTATGATTTAATTGTCATTCAAATCGGTGCGAATGATATCATGCGGCTAACTCCGCTTACGAGCATCGACAAAGATATTCGATTCATTTTAAAATCGCTGGGGTCCAAATCTGAGCAAATTATTTTTCTTCATTCCGGTGATATTGGGGCAGCGCCCATTTTTACCTGGCCTTTTACTTGGATTCTTTCGAAACGCTCCTATCAAGTCCGTGCGATTTATCAAAAAGCGGCCAAAGACACTAAAACTTTTTACGTAGATTTGATCGACTTAAAAAGTGACAAAATTTTTAGAAGTAATCCGGGAAAATATTACGCCCGGGATGGTTTGCATTTAACCGGCCAAGGTTATCGTGTTTGGTATGAAGCTATCCGGCGCACACTTAAAACAAAAAATATGTATCAACATATTTAGAACGGCAAGATTCCTTACCTTGCTTTTGCCGTCGACATATTGTATAATTTCACATCATGATTACTACTACCAATTTTTCTAAAGTCTTCCTCGAAACCTATGGCTGGCCGATGAGGTCACCATGAGTACAAAAGAAAAGATCCATAGAGGAAATGGTAATATATTTGAAGACATCACAGTAGCCCATTCCGAAAGGGTTATGGCTCGTGCTCAGATTATGTCACGCCTAGCGGATATCATTAAAGAGCAAGGTTTGACACAAAAGCAAGTAGCAGAACTTCTGGGTATTCCGCAGTCAAAAGTCTCTTGTTTAATGAATGGTAAATTGAGCATGTTTTCGTTAGACCATCTTTTTGAGTTATTAAATGCATTAGACCGTGATGTAGAAATTATTATAAAACCTAAGACTAAAGACGAGAAATTTGCAACAACGCATGTTTTGTTGGCTGCTTCTTTATAAAGGTAAAATTAATTGGTACGTGTCCCCCATATTCTCCCATATTCCAGGTTACGGTGGGTGGCATCAGATAATCTAGAACCAGATAATGCAAACGAAAGGAAATTATGATTAAAATATTTATTTCGATTTTATTAGTCCTACCAGCAGCTTCTTTTTGTTTTGCTCAAACCATTGACCAGAATAGCAACTATCTAAATGCTGATTTTGGAATAAAAATTCCAACTCCGCCGTCTTGGTTTTTACAAGACATTTCTGAAGCTTTACAAAAATTGCAACCCGAATTAAAATTATCTGGAATTATTATTACTAAGGATGGGGATTTTAAATACAATCCGTATAAAGAAAAAGAGATGCCTTTGCCTAATATTCAATTCACAGGATTTAAAATTCCTGGAATGTCTGCCGAACTATTTGCTGCTGGAATGGTAGGCATGTTAAAACATAACCCAGCAGTAAAAATTCTTGGAGAAGATAAAATCCAACTAAATGGCAGAGAATGGATTGTGCTTAATGTAGAAGATAGTCCCACTACTAGAGGCATGACATGTTTTTACAGCGACAATAAGAATGGCATTGCCTATAATTATCAAGCAAATTCAAAGAAAGAAAAGTTCGATTTATATAAGGAAGACTTTAATAAAATATTAAAGAGTATTATATTTTTAGATTAATGTGGAGAGTGGCGTGCGTTTTGAATTAGCTGTTATACAAATATTCTTTTTTCTGGTTGTGATTTTAATATGCCTTTATTTGCGGCGAAAAACCGACAATCTTTATATCGAATTGCTTAAACATCAGGCAGATAAAAGGAATGGACGATTAAAAAATTTTTTCTTTCAAGATTACCCAAAATTGGAACTTTCTTTTGAGGGAATACCTATAACAGTTAGAACTAACCGAAGATATAGGGGATGTTGTGAAAATACCATTTTTACTTGTCGTTTGCCAGGGCCCTCAACAAATCAGTTAGATGTTTTGACTGGGCCTCCCACATTTGCTAAAGCATATGCACAGCTTCCTCCATTGAAGTCAAATGCAGAATTTTATGATACATTCAGTGTGCGCCCCTTTGAACATGAACATACGGAGAAATTTTTGACTCCTGAAATACAAAAGATATTCATGGAGTTATATGACCTACAGCCAGCTTTGAGTATTTATAATAATAATTTTTCATTAACGATTTATAAAATTTTAAGAGACGATTTATTATTTGACAAATGGCTGGATGCTTCTTTTAAATTACTTTCTAATATGAAAGAATTTTAAATTGATGGATGGCATGTTTGATTACAGGTGCGACTTAAGCAATGTGTGATTGACATTCGGATAAAATCGTACTCGTTCATCTAAGAATATTAACCGTTGAACGAATACGACTTTTTATAACGTTATGATAAATAATACATTACAGAAAAAAATCTTCATCGAAACCTACGGTTGTCAGATGAATGAGTACGATTCTGAGCTCGTGCGCTCGATTCTCAAAAAAGAGAATTATGAGTTTGTCACCGACGAGCTTAAGGCCGATATTGTGATGCTCAATACCTGTGCCATTCGTGAGCATGCGCATCGGGTGGTGTATGGCCGTGTGTACCATATTCGTCACCTCCGCGGCAAAGACAATCCAGTGATGATCGGTATCCTGGGTTGTATGGCCACCAATTTGCGTCAGGAGCTTCTGGAAAATCGAAATTTGAAAATTGATTTTATCGCCGGGCCGGACAGTTACAAACGCCTGCCGCAATTAATCCGCGAGGCCATGGATACAGGTCAAAAGGCGTACGACGTAACACTTTCGGAATTTGAAACCTATTCGGATATCACTCCCAGCCGCAAGGAAGGGGTGAATGCCTGGATCGCGGTCATGCGCGGGTGCAATAATTTCTGCACGTTTTGTGTCGTGCCTTATACGCGCGGCCGCGAGCGCAGCCGCTCACCCCAAAACGTCGTCGAGGAAGTGCGCCGTTTGAGCGATGAAGGCTTTAAACAGGTCACTCTTCTGGGACAAAACGTGAATTCTTATCGTTATGAGGATTACGATTTTGCCTATTTATTAGAAGAAGTCAGTAAAGTCGATGGTCTTGAGCGCATCCGTTTTACCTCCCCGCACCCCAAAGATTTTCCGGATCGTCTCCTGGAGATAGTAGCCAACAACCCCAAGGTCTGCAAACACATTCATCTGCCCCTGCAGGCGGGCAATAACCGTATTTTGGATTTGATGAACCGCACTTATACTAGAGAAGAATTCTTAGGGCTGGTGGATAAAATGCGCGCTCTGATTCCCCATGTGGCGCTGTCCACCGACATTATCATCGGGTTTTGTTCCGAAACAGAAGCGGAGTTTGAAGAAACCCTTGATGTGGTGCGCCGCGTCGAATTCGATTCGGCCTTCACCTTTAAATATTCTCAGCGCAAAGGCACCATCGCTTCTAAAAAATACCCTGATGATGTGCCGGATAACAAGAAAACCGATCGTATTATGCGGCTCAATGATTTACAAAAAGAAATTTCATACCGTAAGAACCAGGCGCATATTGGCCAGGTTCAGGAAATTTTAATTGATGCAGCTTCCGCCAACCGCTCCCAGGATCAGATACCCGGGCGTACCGATGGCAATCAACTGGTGATGATTCCCCCCGGACCTTATAAGGTGGGAGATTTGGTCAAAGTCCGCATTACGGACGCTACCCCGCATGCGCTTAAAGGCGCCCCTATGTTTCCAGAGGAAACATAGGGGTGTAATTAATCCCCAAAGAATCTGTGGAGTTGCAGAAAGAATTATTTCGGTATATAGTAAATAGCAGGATACGGACGATCAATATGATACGAACCTTAATGACAGCCCAACAGCTTTACGAAAAGCTTAAAGATATTAAGCTGGGGGCCAGTGTGTGCCAGTATTCGCTCAAGAAATGCGAAGAATTGATTCCTCTGATAAATGAGATTAATGAACTCAAAGAAGAACAGAATGCCGTTATTCTGACCCATTCCTATATCAGCCCGGAAATTATTTACGGCGTTTCCGATTTCGTCGGTGATTCCTATAAACTTTCCAAGGATGCCTTAACCACTAGCGCTCAGACCATCGTATTTGTAGCGGTGCGGTTTATG
The DNA here is from genome assembly GCA_016201795.1 of Candidatus Omnitrophota bacterium. Taxonomy (GTDB): domain Bacteria; phylum Omnitrophota; class Gorgyraeia; order Zapsychrales; family Fredricksoniimonadaceae; genus JACQCF01. The sequence goes on from JACQCF010000019.1 coordinate 21,885, forward strand.
GGCGAGACCGCCAAGATTCTCAATCCCGAAAAGGAAGTGTTGATTCCGGCCACCTTGGATGGCTGTACTCTGGCAGATTCCATTAATGCCGCGCAGGTACGGGCCTTGCGCAAGGAATACCCTGGTTATACTTTTGTCTGTTACATCAATACCACGGCGCAAGTTAAAGCCGAATGCGATGTGTGCGTGACCTCATCCAATGTCTACACCATCGTCGCCAACATTCCCAATGATAAGATTTATTTCTTGCCGGATAAATACATGGGCGAGAATTTGCGCAACCATTTCAAGCGCCGCGGCCTTAATAAAGACATCCAATATTATAACGGCGTCTGTTACGTGCATGAGGAATATACTATTGAGGATATTTTAAAAATCCGCCTCGAATATCCTGATGCCAAAATCGTCAGCCATCCCGAATGCAACAGTACGGTCGTGGACAATTCCGATTTCGTGGGCTCAACCGAACAAATGTTGAAATTTATTCGTGGAACCAAGGCGCAGGAATTTTTGATGCTGACCGAATGCGGGCTTTCCAGCCGCCTGCAGGCGGAATTTCCCGACAAGAAATTGGTCGGTAGCTGCACTATGTGCAAATATATGAAGTCTAATACCCTGGAAAATATTTTGCGTGTCCTCAAAAACCCAACGGATGCCGATCGCGTGGTGTTGGGTGAAGGTATACGCCTGCGAGCCCTCAAATCCATTGAGGCGATGTTTTTTTATAATAAATAATTCCCAATGAGCCAATACGTCGAAACTCAATATTACACGTTTGCCCATCCTCCTCATGAGCTGGTGCTTAAAAGCGGCATTAAATTAGGGCCGGTGACGCTCGCCTATGAAACTTACGGTAAGCTTAATGCCGCCAAAAGCAATGCCATCCTTATTTTCCATGCCTTAACCGGCGATGCTCATGCCGCGGGTTTTCATCAAGATGCTAAAGACCCCGGCTGGTGGGATCCCATGATCGGATCGGGCAAAGCTTTTGACACGGATAAGTATTTTGTGATTTGCGCCAATGTGCTCGGTGGCTGCAAAGGCTCCACAGGCCCCTCGTCCCTTAATCCAGCCATGGGAAAACCCTGGGCTTTAAGTTTTCCGGTGGTCACCATCGAAGACATGGTGGTGGCGCAGAAATATTTGATTGACCATCTGGGGATCAAGAAATTGTTGTCGGCCTCCGGCGGTTCCATGGGGGGGTTGCTGGCGCTGGAATGGGCCGTGCGTTTTCCCGATACGCTGCAGTCGGCGATTCTCATTGCCACCAATTACAAGCATACCGCCCAGCAAATCGCGTTGCATGAGGTGGCCCGCCAGGCCATCATGTCGGATCCTAACTGGAATAAGGGTGATTATTACGGCAAGGCGCTACCGGCCCAGGGCATGGCGGTGTCCCGCATGATGGGGCATATCACCTACATGAGTGAACGCTCGATGGAGGAGAAATTCGGCCGTAAATTAAAGGGCAAAGAAAAGCTCGGCTATGATTTTTCGCATGACTTTGAAGTGGAAAGTTATTTAAAGTACAGGGGCAAAAGTTTCGTGCAGCGTTTTGACGCCAACAGCTATTTATATTTGTCCAAAGCGCTGGATTATTTCGATTTGTCCCAAGAGGGCGACCTGGCGACGGTGTTTAAAGGTGTAGAGACCAAATTTTTGGTGGTGACCTTTACGTCCGACTGGTTATACCCCTCGTATCAATCCAAACACATAGTGAAGGCCATGAAGGCCAATGAGATTGACGTTTCCTTTATCGAAATCGATACGACCTATGGCCATGATTCGTTTTTGGTGGAAATCGAGGGGCAGTCGAAATTGGTGAGCCATTTTTTGAATAATATTGCTAAACAGTGTCATTGCGAGGAGCGATAGCGACGAAGCAATCCTTTAAAAGATTGCTTCACCTTTGGTTCGCAATGACACCAAGAGACAATATGCGTACAGACCATAAATACATTTTACAGATGATTGAACCCAACAGCCATGTGCTGGACTTAGGCTGCGGGGATGGGGAGCTCTTGACGCTTTTGATGAAATATAAGAATTGCCGCACCACCGGCATTGAAATTGACGAGAAAGAAATTTACAAATGCGTCGAGCGAGGGGTGAGCGTCTCTCACGGGGACATTGATTCGGGCCTGGCGGATTATTCGGATAAACGTTTCGATTATGTGATCCTCAACGAAAGCCTGCAGGAGATTTTAGATCCCGAAAAAGTCATTGCCGAGGCGCTGCGGGTGGGCAAGAAAGTCATTGTGGGCATTCCTAATTTTTGCAATATTGTGGCGCGCCTGCAGATTTTCTTTTTAGGCAAGGTACCGGTGACCGAGGGCCTGCCGTATACCTGGTATAACACGCCTAACTTGAGGTTTTTAAGTATTAAAGATTTTCGGGAATTCTGCAGCGGGCGTCAGATTACCATTGAGCGCCAACTCGCTATCGGCACATCCAAAGAAATTTTCCTCTGGCCCAACCTCTTGGCCACCGTGGCGCTTTTTTTGATTAGCAAATCTTAAATACTACGACTTTATTTTGGCATGCGTTCCATCGCAATAGGGCTTTTTGTTGCTGGCCTTGCAACCGCACCAGGCGATTTTTTTATCTTCCGTAATATGTGCCGTGATGGGTCTAAAGGGGGTGGCGCTGTGGCTGCCATCGCAAAACGGCTGATTTTTCGACAGGCCGCAGGCGCACCAGGTATAAATCCCGGCCTTCATATCTAAAACATAGGGGGCATTCTGAGACATAAAAACCTCCTTGGGTTCCTTTCGATGAAGAGTGTATGTTATTATAACATAAGCATTTTCTGATTGCCCAAATTTTGCTTTGCAAAATTTTTTCTCAGCCGCCATAAATCGGCGGGGCAACCCCGCTAGACCCGCCACGGCGGGTCGTAGCGGCCCATAGGGCGAATTTTTCAAATGAAAAATTCGGGTTGCATTTACTGTCTGAAACTTTACAATAAGGGCCGTGAAAAGGTATGATTTTCTTATTATCGGCTCTGGCATTATTGGCCTGACCATGGCCCATGCCATCAAATCCCGTCAGTTGAGCGCGACGATTTTGATTATTGATAAAGAACCGCAGGAAGCCCGGCACGCCTCCGGCCGTAACAGCGGGGTTTTACATGCGGGTTTTTATTATACCGCCGACAGCCTGAAAGCTAAATTCACCGTCGATGGCAATCGCGCCATGAAGGCCTATGTCCGGGCCCGGGGGCTTAAGATTAATGAATGCGGCAAGCTGGTCGTGGCTGGCAATGAGGGTGAGCTTGGACAATTGGATGAGCTTCTGCGTCGGGGGCAGAGAAACGGTGCGAATGTGCGTCTGGTGAGCCAGGCCGAAGCGCGTGCCTTAGAACCGAACGTCAAAACCTATAAACGCGCCCTGTATTCACCGGATACCGCCAGCATCGACCCTCAGGAAGTCTGCCATGCGCTTAAGGAAGATTTGACCGAACAAGGGGTGGACTTTGCTTACAACACTAAATATTTAGGACATGTGTCGTCGCTGGTACAGACATCTGCGGGGGAGTGGGAAGCGGGCAAGATCATCAATTGCGCCGGTCTTTATGCGGATAAAATCGCCCAGGATTTTGGTTTTGGCCGAAAATACACCATGATCCCTTTTAAAGGGCTGTATTTAAAATATACGAAAAATAAAACTGATGTGCGCATGCATATTTATCCGGTGCCTCATTTAAAGAATCCTTTTTTGGGGGTGCATTACACCAAGACGGTAGAGGGAGGCATTAAAATCGGCCCGACGGCCATTCCGGCTTTTTGGCGGGAAAACTATGATTCATTAAGCGGCTTTAGTTTTTCGGAACTAAGGGAAGTGTTGTGGTTCGAATCCCGGTTATTTTTTAAAAATGCTTTTGGTTTTCGCCAGCTTGCCTTTGAGGAAATGCGCAAATATAATAAAGATCATTTTGTGTCTTTAGCGGCCGCCATGGTAGAGACCATTGACCCTCAAGGGTTTAGCGAATGGACAGAGCCCGGCATCCGCGCCCAGCTTTTGGATAAAGAAACATTGTCGCTCATTCAGGACTTTGTCATCGAGGGCGACGCCAAAAGCATCCATGTGTTAAACGCCGTGTCGCCGGCATTGACCTGCGCGTTTGTCTTTTCTCAATATGTGATCGATCGTTACGTGTTTATTTAAAAAATTATGTGGCCATTAACTTTTTTGATTATTTTGATTCTTTGCTTTTCGTTTCTCTGCTCCCTGGCGGAGGCGGCCATTTTAAGCGTGCCGCTTTTGCGCGTGCGGATTCTGGTGGAACGAAAACGTCACGGGGCCAGGGACCTGCTTTATGTGAAGGAAAACATCGCTCTAGCGGTGGCTTCCCTGGTCATCATCAATAACGGTATCAACATCATCGGTTCCATGTTTATCGGTCAGCAAATCACCCTGCGTTATGGAAATCATTGGCTGGGGGTGGTCTCGGGTGTACTAACATTCTTGATTATTATTCTCGGGGAGGTGATCCCCAAGGCCATCGGGGAGCGTTTTAAGACACCGGTGGCGTTAATGGTGGCTAAAGTCGTGCGGATACTTTCAGGGGTATTGCAACCTTTGGTTCAAGCCATCATGGCCATGTTGAAGTGGTGGACACCGGATTTCAAGACGCCGCGGGTCACCGAAGAAGAAATTAAGATGATGCTCAAACTTGGCCGGGATGCGGGGACGGTGGAGATTGACGAGGCGGAATTATGCAATCGGGTGTTTCGTCTCAAGGATCTTCTAGCCACCCACATCATGGTGCCGCTCAAAGATGCCTTTATGCTACCGGTCGATAAAACATTGGCAGAGGCTAAAGAGAAAATTATTCTATCTTCCCATCATCATCTGGTGGTGTACGATCAAAATCCTGCCAATATTGTGGGCATCGTTGATCACCGCATTCTCTTGCGTGAGATAGCCAAGGGTAATGACAACTCCAAAATTAGCGCATGGATGTTCAAACCCATTTTTGTTAATCAAATGTTGAAGGCGGATGCGCTCATGGAAAAATTTCAAACCTTTCATCAGCATTTATTGATTGTGCAGAATAATATAGGCCAAAATATAGGGCTGGTGAGTATGGAAGATGTTTCGCAGGAGCTTTTTGGCGAAATTTATGATGACAAGGATGCTGGTTGACGGAAGGACACTGTCGGCTATGTTAAGATTTTTAACAATGATGTCACATTGGTCGCTGACTGTTTGTCTGGCAGTGCTGATTTTATCCGGATGCGCGCATACGCCTGTTAAGACAGCGACGAGTGTTCCAGCTCTGGTGACAGGATCAGTGATCGAACCGGCACTATTGGCTCACGGAGGTCGTTTAGCGCTGGTGTCTTTGAAGGCTGGACCTCAGGCCGAGGCCAATGATGAGCTCGAGGGGCTCTCGACAGCGGTACTCACAGGTATCAAGGATAGTTTAGACGCTCAGAAAACATCCCTGCATGTTATGAAGGCGCAGGAAGGTCAACCCCAGGTCGTGCTGGAAGGTTATGTGCAGGAATTCTCTCAAACCGGCCGATTATCCCGCCTGATGATGCATCCTAATCGGGATCATTTGGTGCTGGTGGGGGAAATTTGGCTGCGCAGGACCGGAGAGCGTCTTTTAACTTTCTCGGCGGGAAAAAAGTTTGATCCACAAAAAGAAAAGCCGATGAAGGTAGCTTATGAACTGGGCCAAGGCATAGGAAATTTTATCGGTGCTCATACCAGGTAAGGAAAACATATGATCGTTGTGACAGGCGCCGCCGGATTTATCGGCAGTTGTCTGGTGGCTAAACTCAATGAACTAAGTCACACGGATTTGATTCTCGTGGATCATTATGACCATGAGGCGGATCTTAAAGCCAAGAATCTCGCCGGCAAAAAATACGTGCGTTATTTCGATAAGACGGAATATTTAAAATTGCTGCGCCGCGACGCGTTTGATTTTGATGTGTCCTGTATTTTTCATATGGGGGCTTGTTCTTCGACCACACTGCAGGACGAGGATTATTTTGAGAAAAATAATTTTGAATATTCTTGCGTCATGGCCCAATGGGCGCTCAAATACAATGCTCACCTCATCTATGCCGGCTCGGCAGCCACTTACGGAGATGGTCAATATGGTTATAGCGACGATGAGACTTTGATTCCTAAACTTAAGCCGCTGAATCTTTACGCTCTTTCCAAACAGAAGTTTGATCTTTGGGTGCTTGATCGTGGTTATCAAGCCAAAATGGCGGGGCTTAAATTTTTTAATGTCTTTGGGCCCAATGAATACCATAAAGCCGATATGCGTTCGGTGATCGCCAAAGCCTATGACGGTGTTGTCAGCGAAGGCAAGATGAGGCTGTTTAAGTCTTACAAAAAAGAATACCGAGACGGCGAACAAAAAAGGGATTTTATTTATGTCAAAGACGCCGTTGATGTTATGATTTTTCTGATGCAGCACCCAAAGGTCAACGGCATCTTTAACGTGGGTACAGGCCAGGCGCGTACGTGGAATGATGTGGCACGCGCGTTATTTTCCACCGTCGGTCAAAAGGTCTGTATTGAATATATGGACATGCCCGAGGTTTTAAAGGCGCGTTATCAATATTTTACGCAAGCCAATATGCATAAATTGCGCGCGGCCGGCTACAGTAAAACTTTTACCAGTTTAGAAGCAGCAGTGACAGATTATTGCAGGTATCTTAAAGATAAAAGCTACCTCTAAAGAAAGGGTCGAGACATGGTTCTTTTTATTATTCTGGCAGCGGTAGTGCTGTTAGCGGTCGTGGTCGTCGGCTATTTGTTTTACACGGTCAATAAAGAAGCGGCACAGGACACTCAAAAGGCCGTCGCCATTACTAATCTTAGCGAATTTAAGAAATCTTTTGTTGAACAATCCCAAGAGTCTGTTTATCAAAAACGAGTAGCCCAATTAGAACAAGAACTGCAGACCAACCTTCAGGAGGCCAAGGAACAATCCCAGAAAGCGTTGGACACCATTGAGGGTTTAAGAGAAGAAAACGAACAGTTAAAAAGCGAACGCCACACTCAGGCCATGACCACGCAGGCCAATGCGATCAAAGCGCAGGAAACGATCGAAAGCATGCGCGAGGAACAGTCAAATTTACAGAACCAATTATCCGAAAGCCAGGCCCACATTCATCGACTAGAGGAAGAAATGGCGCTGATTCAAAAACAAATGGCACAGGAAACTATCCAAGGCAAGGCGCAGGCGGATCAGTTGATCATCGAGAACCAAACGCTTAAAGCCGCCAGTCATGATTTGACCCTGGCCAACCAAAAACTTCAAGAGCTTAATAATCCTTTGATGGAAAAATCCGAACTTTTGCAATGGGATCTGACCAAAGCGCGGGCCCAGATGACCAGCTTCGAGCGCGCCTGCGAAAATTATCAGCATCAATTACAAGATGTGTTGACACGCACGGGATCAATGCAAGAAGATCATACGCGCCTGAGTGAAACCAATAATCGCCTTCAATCCGTTTTAGGAGATTTGCAAAAGCAGAATGAGGAATTGACCAAGCGGGAGAAACTGTTCGAATTTGAATTGCAGAAAAGCCGTACTCAACTGGTTTCCCTCGAGCGGGTTTATGAAAATTTAAAAGCAAATATGCTTCAGCCCAATCCTTCTTCACAGGAGTAACCCTATGAGGCTCTGGCAGCGATTTGTCGTGATGGTGATGGTGATGGGACTTGGTGGTTGTGCCACGTTTTGGGATTTACCCAAAACGATTTGGGGATCATCGACGCGGGCGCTGGAAGAAGCGCGCAGTAATGCCACCACCAAAACTTATGATAAAGGCTATTGGGATTGTTTTGGGACTGCCTTAGAGGTGGTTAAAAAGAAAAGTTATGTGATTTTCGAGAAAGATGAAGTACGCGGGTTTATGGTGCTCATGGGTATTCCGGGAGCTGTCAATACGACGGAAGTAGGGATATTTTTTGTGGAATTAAATGACCGTCAGGTGCGTATTGAGATTTCTTCTTTGAGTAGCAATGCCAAACGGATTGTAGCTAAAAATTTATTTCAGGGCATGGACATCATCTTTGGTCTGTCTCCACCGGACAAAGAGGCAGTGAAGTGATTGAAAACGAATTTCTTTTCTTAGGATTATTGGCCGGAGGTCCCAAACACGGCTATGACATCAAACGCCAGATAGAAAAGGAATTAGTTCCCGCCATTAGCCTGCAGATCAAATCGATTTATTATCCGCTTAAGAAAATGGAAGATGCCGGCCTTATTGAAAAAGAGGTGGGTCGTAAAGGTCGTTTTCCGGAAAAGTACGTTTATCGTATTACTCCCAAGGGCAAGAAGAGGTTTGATGAGCTTATCGGCAACAGCTTTGTTTCGGTAGAGCGGCCTTTTTTTCAAATAGACCTTTCTTTGTATTTTTTACCCTTAACAGACCAGGCTTGGGCCAAAAAACGTCTCAAAGCCCGGTTAGCTCTTTTAAAGAGAATCCATCGAGAGCTTTTGGCTCTTAAAAATAATCTTTCTCGCACTAAACCTCTGGGGCTTATTTTAACTCATAATCTGGACCTGGTGGAGGCGGAAATTGCCTCTACCGTAAAGGTTATGACCCAGCTTTAATTGCCCCAACTCCCTATTTCTCTAATATATATAAACTTTTCTTGACTTATGAAAAAAATATAATAAAATCTGATTACTAAAATTTAACTACTTGAGCTATCCTATGGACGTTGATTGCATTTTACAACAATCTGCCAGTCGTTTTGGGACAAAACCCGCTCTGATATTTCAAGGTCAGACCATTTCTTTTGCCGAGCTTAAAACCAAGGTTTTTCAGTTGGCGCATGGGTTAGAGGCTTTGTCAGTGAAGAAAGGCACCAAGGTAGCTTTGTTTTTGCCCAATAGCCCGGAGTATGTTTATAGTTATTTGGCTTGTTTTTGTCGGGGGGCTATTGTTGTGCCTTTGGATTTTATGCTCAAAAACGATGAGCTGATCTCTTGTCTGGAGCATTCTCAAACGGAAATTTTGATTGCTTGTCCTAAAGCAGAGGTGGACCTTGCGCAAATAAAGAAACAAGTGCCGTCTTTAAAGACGGTGATTGTTTTAGGCGAGCCCCAAGCAGTGAATTGGCAAAGGCCGTTTGACGCGCTCTTGGGCAGCGAAGAGATCACTCCGGCATCAATTAGTCCCACAGACCCGTGTATGATTATGTACACCTCCGGTACGACCGGCAATCCTAAGGGTATTTTGCTTAATTACCGGCATTTAGACGGCTCACCACAGGCCATGAAATATTTTGTAGACTTAACTGAAGGCGACGTCAAATTATGCGGGATTCCTTTAAGTCATATCGCAGGATTTATTTACATTCAAAACTGCATCATTTTTGGTATTACTCTTGTATTAATGGAGAGGTTCCATCCGCTGGAATTCTTAAAGAACGTGGCTCAATACCGGGTAACGTGTTTTCATATTGTGCCGGCCATGTATACGGCTTTGTTGACGCTTAAACACATTGATCAATTTGATTTATCGTCGCTGCGCTGGGTGGTAGTTTTTGGCGCACCCAGTTCGCCGGATGTTTTAGAGCGTTTTCACCGTTATTGCCCCCATGCCCAATTGCTCAACGGCTGGGGGATGACTGAAACGTGCCCGCCTAATACCGTCACCCCATTAAACAGCAATCGTATTGAAAGCGTTGGCAAGCCAGCGTCTAACTGTGAAATCAATATTTTCGACAACAATGATCAGCCTTTGCCCGTAGGGGAAGTCGGAGAAATTGTCATTCGCGGCTGGGTGGTGATGCAGGAATATTATAAGGACCCCGAGGTTACTTCTTGGGCTAAACGTAATGGGTGGTTTCATACCGGCGATTTGGGGCGTTTTGACAGACAAGGGTTTTTGTATATCGTGGGACGCAAAAAGGAGATGATCAAAGTCAGCGGTCAAATTGTTTACGCGCCCGAGGTGGAAACTGTATTGTATCAACATGAAGCGGTACAGGAAGCAGCAGTGGTCGGTGTGGCTGATCCATTGCGCGGGGAGCTGGTGAAGGCCTTTGTGGTTTTAAAGCCTCAGGCAGAGCTTGGCGCCGACGAGTTGCGTTATTTTGCCAGGGAACATCTGGCGAATTTCAAAGTGCCCCACACCATTGAAATCCGTGAGAGTTTGCCCAAGAATCGCACGGGCAAAATTGATAAAGAGTCATTGCGAGCGAAGACAGTGAGCGAAGCAGTGACCAGAAGACAAGATTAACGAGGAGATAATTATGCCAATCGCAGAACAAGAAAGAATGACCAGGGATGCGCATTTAAGTGGAAAAGATTTAATGGCCATGGTGCAGTTAAGACCAAAGGACATCGGCCCTTATGCCATCGTGCCTGGTCCTAAAGAAAGACTGGATAGTCTTGTTAAGAAAATGGAAAACCCCGTGAAGAATTTTTCCTTCATGGAATACCATATGTTCACCGGATTGGTGGGTGGCATACGAATGACGGCCATCAATGGCGGCCGTTTTGCCGCGGATACGGCCATTACGACAGAAATTTTATGCAACGCAGAAGCCAAGGTGCTCATTCGCATCGGCAGTTGCGGCGCTATGCGTCGGGATATTAAAATCGGTGATTTTATTATCGCCACTGGCTGTATACGCGGAGACGGTGTTTCGCCTTATTATGTGGATGAGAAATTTGTGACTTTGCCTGATGAGGCCCTGACCCAGCAATTGACCGTCATTGCCAAAAACGTGGCCTTAACAGCAGGTTTAACCGTGCATGAAGGCAAGGTATGGTCCACCGATGCGATCTTGCGTGAGACCAAAGACGTGGTCAACAAAGTGATTGATCAGGGAGCTATCGGAGTGGATATGGTCAGCTCCGCTTTCTTGACCATTGCCCAGGTTTATAAAATTTCGGCCGTGTCCATTTTAGCTGTTTCGGATAATTTGATCACCGGGCAGATGGGTTTCATCAATCCGGATTATTACATGGCCGAAGGCATGCTTATTCAAATGGCTTTGGAGTTGGTCAAACAATTGGAAGGAAAGTAATGTACGAATCACCATTATTTTGGCCGGCGCATATCAAGGATAGAGTGCTTTACGTCCTTGATGAAACCTTGGTGCCTGCGAAGATTAAATATATTCCCGTTAAGAATATCAAAGGATCAATCAAGGTCATTCGGGATATGAAAACCCGCGCCTTTGGCCAATTTTTGGTGGTCTTAAATACGTTTTTGCTGGAGTTAAATCCCAGGGGCGATCTGCTCAAGCATTTGCAAAAAGTCGCTCATCAGTTGAACAATTCCCGCCCTACGTTTCCTTTTGCCGAGGTGACAGGGATTATCGTGGGCGTTGCTCAAAAAGCCCGTGCCAATGGGGCGGATGTGAAAACAGCGGTGATCAAAACCGTACAAGGATTTTTGCAGGGCATTTACCATCGCCGTCTGGAGCGCGTGCGTCAGTTGGCTGATAGTATCGATGAGGGAGATAATATTTTAACGCATTGCAATGTCAGCGGGGAGCTGGCCATGGCCGCAAGCCTTTGCATCAAGAAGGCTAAGAAAATCAGTTTTTTTGCCACCGAAACGCGGCCCTATATGCAAGGCAGTAAATTAACCGCCTGGGAATTACAACAAGCCGGAGTTGCGGTGACGGTGGTGCCGGACAATACGGTAGGTTCTTTGATGGCTGATGGTTTGATTAACAAGGTTGTCATCGGATCCGATCGTTCGGCTGCCAACGGTGATGTGGCCAACAAAGTCGGCAGTTATCAAATCGCTCTGTTAGCCAAAGAGTTTGATGTGCCGGTCATTGTCTTGACCCAGCCGTCGAATAAAGTCAAAAAAGGCCAAGACATGCCTATTGAATTGCGTGACCCCAGGGAATTATTGACGTTTGACGGCAAAAATCTTATGCCCAAAGGGGTCAAAGGTTTTTATCCTGGTTTTGATGTGGTGCCTCATGCCTTGATTACGAAAGCGATATCGATTCATGCAGGATTATAAGTCTCACTCCATTGTTCTTTTACATGGTGTTTTGGCGGATGAGGCTTGGAGGAAAATCAAGTGCGCTCAGACGACACCGGTTTTTGTGTTGGAAGGCCGGCCCAGTTTATTAGCTGCCCATGTGAATACAAAAGTTCTTTTGAAAAATCGTCTGAGACCAACGGTGATTGCTGATAATATGGCAGGTTTTCTTTTTTACAAGGGTTTAGTGAAAGAAGTTGTATTGGCTTGCCAGTATGCGGATAACACGGGTGCTTTGTGTGATATGGGTGCTTTGATTTTGGCGGTGTTAGCCAAAAAACATAAAGTTTCCGTCAGGCTTTTGCCGGGACAACATAAGAATAGGTTTTTAGGCGATCCCAAAGAAATTTTAAGTTTTAACGGAAAGCGTCTTGCCCCTTTGGGGGTTAAAGGTTATGTTCCTTTAGTGGAGTGGGTACCGGAGAAATATTTGAAATGAGATTACGTGTCATTACGAGGAACGAAGTGACGAAGTAATCTTTTAAAAGATTGCTTCGCTACGCTCGCAATGACACACAGAATAAGGAATTAAATGAATAATCAATCTCAAGAAATCATTCGTATCGGCAAATTGCTCTGGGACAAGGGGCTGGTGTTTGGCTTTAACGGCAATATTAGCGTTCGTCTGGACGCCAATACTTTGCTGATTACAGCCACCGGCACTTGCTTAGGGTATTTGACCGAGAAAGATATTCTGACCATGAATGTCAGCGGCGAGGTGATTGGGACAGGCAAGGCATCCAGCGAACGACTCATGCATACAGCCATTTACAAGGCTTTGCCTAATGTGAAATGTGTGGTGCATACTCATACAACATATACCACGGGGTTCTTTTTAAACAATGACCACTTTACGCCCAAAACATTTGAAGCACAGTTTTATTTGGGACAAGTAAAGGCTATTGTTCAAACCGCACCGTCAGTCACTGACCCGGCGCCGGTCGTGGAAGCATTGAAAGCCAATAACATTGTGGTGTTAAAAAATCATGGCGTGGTGGCTGTAGGCGACGATTTATTTAACGCGTTTGTGTTGATTCAGGAATTGGAAGAACAGGTGAAGATGGATTTGGTCAACGTACATTATCTTCAGAAATCAGCTGGTTCTGGCTCGGGTATTGCCTCATGGGCCCCTCCGCCCAGTGTGGATCCTCCCGTGCGGCAACACCCTTCGCCACCAGCTGATTTTTCTGGAAAGAAGTATAAGCTTTTTTCAAAAGAGCAAATTGAAGCAATTGTAAAACTCGTCAATAACGACAGCCAGATGCAGGAATTGGGTTCTAAAACAGCGATGAATATGGATTTAGCTGTATGTTTGCAGGAAACAGGAGATGTACATAGTTTTAAGTTTGAAAACGGCCGCATCACCAAGACAGGTAAAGATGTCAATGCGGAATTTTTGATTACAGCCAATGAAGCGATTTGGCGTTCGGTATTTAATAGAGAAATCGACCCGTTTGTAGCGACGACACAAAAGAAAATGAATCTGCGCGGGGATTTTGCGCGTATCTCTAAATGGTACGCGCCTTGCAGCCGCATTTTTCAATTATGGACGAATGTTCCGGTGGAATAGTATGAGCGTGACAACCATACAACAATTTGATTTACTCATCGAAGGCAAAATAAGCCAGGCGTTATCGGGCAAGTATTTTGACTGTGTGAACCCGTCGAACGGGGAAGTGTTTGCGCGCGTGAGCGATGCGGATACGATCGACGTGGAAATGGCGGTGCAGGCGGCGCGTTTAGCTTTCGACCATGGCCGCTGGCCGCAGATGGCTTTGAATGAACGCGGCGCGTTGCTGGTTAAAATAGGCCAGGCCATCCGCGACCATGCCAAAGAACTGGCGGATTTAGAATGTGAGTCGACGGGAAAAACCATCAAACACACGACTTTTATCGATGTACCGACTTGCGCGGAAACATTCGAATATTTCGGTAAGATTGAGGAGCTGCCCAGCGAAAACATTAAAGTGTCTTCTCCCCATCTGTGCGTGATGGAACGGGAACCTGTAGGGGTGGTGGCCGCTATTATTCCATGGAATTATCCTCTAATTACGGCAGCTTGGAAAATTGTGCCGGCTTTAATGACAGGCAACACCGTGGTCCTGAAGCCCTCACCGATGGCTTGCGCGTCGGTGATGGCCCTGGCGAAAATCATCGCTCAAGTTGGTTTACCTAAAGGAGTATTGAATATCATCAGTTCTTCACGGCTTGAGGCCGGCAAAGAGTTAGTCGGTAATCCCCAAGTGGATATGATTTCTTTTACGGGGGGAACAAAAACAGGGGAAGCTGTCATGGCCGCAGCCGCCAAAGGAGTCAAGAAACTGACGCTGGAATTAAGCGGTAAGTCTCCCAATATTGTTTTTGCCGATTGCGATAGGGAAGCTGCCGTCGGCGGTGCCCTGTCAGCGATTTTTATGAACCAGGGCCAAATGTGCACCGCCGGCTCCCGGCTTTTGGTAGAAGATAAAATTTATAAACTTTTTGTTGAGCAGTTGGTGGCTGGAGCGAAAGCTTTGAAGATCGGTCCGGCCGATAGTTTTGAGACGGAGTTTGGGCCTTTGGTAAGCGTTTTTCATCGCGACAGTGTCTTGAAGTTTATCGAGCAGGGGCTCAAAGAGGGGGCCAAGCTTGCCTGCGGCGGAAAAATTCCCGCAGGTCTTAACCCTCAAGGAGCTTATCTGGAACCGACGATTTTTGTGAATGTACGCAATAACATGACTATCGCCCAGGAAGAAATTTTTGGGCCTGTGCTTTGCGTGATTCCCTTTACATCAGAGAATGAAGCGGTTCATATTGCCAATGACACTCAATATGGATTAGCGGCCATGGTTTGGTCTAAAGATTTGGAAAAAGCAAATCGGGTGGCGAAACGCCTGCGCTGTGGGACGGTATGGATTAATACCTATGGTGCTTTTTTTAATGAGGTACCTTTCGGCGGATATAAGCAAAGTGGTTTTGGCCGGGAGCTCGGTAAAGAAGGTTTATTAGAGTACACTCAACTCAAACATATTGCCACTGATACAACGCCTAGCGGACGGTCGTTGGTAACAAGTTGGTTCTAATCAAAGGATTGTTTTATGATACGCCTGCTTCTTTGTTTATATTTATTGCTTCAAAGTCAGAGCCTGGGCTGGTCGGATGAAAACCCCATTGTTTTTGATCCCCGTGTTTCTTATGACATTTATTTTAAAGGAAGCGAAGATAACGTTTTGGTTATACGGCGGGTTAGAGTTGTTGAGGAAGCCTCCATTGGTCAAGAGCAGTATCTGGTCGTCAAGGGAGAGAAGCCATCCAATGATCCGAGGAACCAAGCCTATATATTTTTGAAGGGAATTTATTCTATCCTTCCTTCGGATAGGTTTTCTATAGAATCTGTTTCAGATAATGATAGAAAAGAGCAGCATAAAGATCACAGAGGCTATCAAAATTAATAGAACATAAATCAAAGGGGGAAACATTCAATGGTTAAAAAAATTCTTTTTTTAACGCCGCCACTCAAAGCCTGGGATTCCCACGGATTTCATCGGGCAGCCAATCAAATGCATGCGCAGGTAGCGGCTTACGTGCGTTCCAAAGGCATTGCTAGCGTCGAAGCATTAGACTGCCGCGCACTGGATATGGATTGGGATGCCATGTTGGCAAAAATTGGCGAGAGCAAGCCGGACATTGTGTTCGTTGGTGATCAACTATTCTCAACTCTTGGTGCAGCAGTTATCTGGTATTTCAATGAAGCCTTGCGTTTGATTAAAGAGAAATTTCCCCAGACCATTACGGTTGCCAGCGGCCTTTGGTATTCCGCCGACTATGAACGCCAGATGAGACTGAATCCTTTCATTGATTATATTTTGATTGGTGAAGGGGAAATCACATTGGAAGATTTGCTTAACAATCTTTTGGATCAAAAGAAAGACATGCGTGACATACCCGGGTTGGTGTCCCGTCGTGACAAGGAAACTATTATTGTCGGTCCGCACCGCGGTTTGATTCCGGATTTAAACAAGCTTCCTATGCCAGCCTACGATTTATTTCCTATGGAAAAATATGTGGGACATACGTATTGGAAGCCGTTCGCGGAACTGATGACCTCCCGTGGCTGCCCGGGCAAATGCCATTTTTGTTATGAATGGGCTTTGTATGATAGCCGTACCGCGGCTAAGGACTTTACCTCCTGGCGCGGTTTAAGCGGCAAACGCATCGTGGATGAACTAGACCTGTTGGAAAAACAATACGGCATTACCACCGTTGTGATGCAGGACGATGCCTTCAACAGCGATACCAAGGCTATGATTGAATTCTGCGAGGAGAAAATCAAACGCGGTAACAAAATCGGCTGGGTGTGCTTAGGGAGAGCCGATCAATGGATTTCCCAGCAGGACATTCTGCCTTTGATGCGCAAGGCCGGCTTGTTTATGGCTTTAACCGGTGTTGAGGTAGAATCCGATGCCCAGTTAACTAAAACCGGTAAAGGGGTCACGATTGAGCAGATTAGAAAGACCATCGAGATTCTGCGCGCGCAGAATATCGGTACCGTCGGTACCGTTTTAATCGGTTTGCGCGAAGATAACGAGGAGAAAATAAAACAACGTTTGCGCGTGGCTGATGAAATCGATCCGGACGTATTTGCTTTGGATTATTTAACGCCGGTGCCCAATTCTCCGGATTGGCGTTATGGAATCAAGCAGGGATGGTTTGACCCTGACAAGATTAATTTAAAAGATTGGGACTTCCAGCATCCGGTGATCCCCACTGATTTCTTGTCTATCGAGGATGTGGGCCGTTGGGGGGCCTGGTGCATGCGTGAATACTATTCCAAACCGGAAAGAATCCATCGCATCATGGAAAGCGATTATGACATTCGTGTAAAATTATGCGTGAAAGACTTCATGAACAACATTTCCAAGTGGGAGGCTAACTCCAGAGTCGAAACTGCTTCGAGGTAATCATATGGCGACCATTGAGACAAACTCTATGTCGTGGGAGAAAACAGCGCTGGAAAAATACCATAAAATGCTGCAGCTAATTCCTGTTTTTCATCGGGGCATTGCCAAGGAAGTGGTCAATAAGAAAGCCGAGCAGCTGGCTTTGGCCCGCGGCTCATCCAGAGTCGAAGAGCAAGACATTGTCCGTTCCTTTTTGACCGAGGTGCCCAAGGCTTTTTACAGCCTCATGGTTCGTATTATGGATGAGGTGGGGTTTGATTATAAAAAGTACGGAGGTTGTTAATTTATGACGGTCGCCATTATTGGTGCAGGCGCTATCGGAGGTTTGTTGGCTGCTTATTTAACCAAAACTGGTCAAGAGGTGGCGCTTATCGGCCGTCGAGATCAGGTTGATGCGATTAACCAACATGGTTTATCCATCGTCGGCGTGCGCGGCCATGAGGCGATCAAGGTCAAAGCTCTGATGCAAATAAACAAGCCTTATGATTTGGTAATTTTTGCCACTAAAACTCAGGACATCGAAGAGGCCTATCAGCAGAACCATCCATTTTTGGATACGGGGCTGGTGTTAACCACTCAAAACGGCGTACAGGCGGATAATATTTTAAGTAGTCATTTTGACCGCGATCGTCAGCTCTCTAGCATTGTGATGTTTGGAGCAACTTACGTAAGGCCCGGACATATCACCTATAACTTTGAAGGGGATTGGATTATCGGTCGTCCCTTTGTGCCGGTGGATCCGACGACGCATCAAGTAGCCGGGGTTTTGGGCAAGGCTTTTAAAGTGGTCGTTGGTGGCGATATCATGGGTATGAAATATTTAAAGCTCTTTGTGAATTTTAACAACTGCATTCCAGCGCTCGTCGGTAAGAGCATGCAAGAGACTTTTGCCGACCTAGATTTATGCCGCTTAAGTATTATGCTTTTGAAAGAGGGTTTAGGAATCGTGGGGCAGGCTAAGATTACGCTTACGTCCCTGTCAGATTTTCCTAAGGAGAGAATTTTTGGGCTGGCAAGTATGCCCATCGAGCAGGCCGCGGGGATCATCAATAAAACCTTAACTGGTTTAAGCAAGGAGCCATTATACGGTTCCATTTTGCAAAGCATCATGCGCGGTAAAGCTAGTGAGATTGATTTTATTAACGGCGAGGTGGTGCATTTGGCTAACCATTTGAACTTACCCTCGCCCTTAAACAGTAAAGTGGTCGACATGGTGCATGAGGTGGAGAGAACAGGAAGGTATTTTGATTTAGAGGAAGTTAAGAATTCATTTAATTTGACCGTAGGGGCGAGGTGACCTCGCCCGTACATGATGGAGGGAAATATGTCAAAATTAGCTTCGTGGATTCCTGAGTATTGGAACGATACCCAAAAAGAAGTTTGGAAGTGCGTGGAGACCCATTGGGACCATTTGATCAACAAACGCGTGGATGAATTTATTAAGTATATTCATCCGGACATGATCGGTTATGGTCATGAAAGTCCGATTCCCGTTGACCGTCCATGGTTGGACAAATGGGTTGGTTTTTGGACCAAAAATACTAACATTGCCATTTGTGAATTGCGCCCTGTTCAGATGAAAATCCATGGGGACATTGCTATTGTGCAGTATTTGATTTTTACCGTCGAGATTAATACGGAAGGCGGCAAGCGTGTTATCCGTCGTTATACTATGACCTGGAAAAAAGGTAAGGACCATTGGCAAGTCATCGGCAGCCATAATAATCTCATGGATGAAACGTTGAGGCATTGATATGAATAAGAGAAGACGTGTAGTTGTCACCGGTGTCGGCATCATTGCCCCCAACGGCATCGGTCATGAGGCCTGTTATCGCGCCATGATCAGCGGTATCAGCGCTGTCCATCGGGTGACGGAATTTGATGTATCGATTTTTAACACCAAGATCGCCGCGCAAGTGTCGGATTTTGATCCGATTGCCTTAGGTTTGAGTTTCGAAGAAGCTATGCGCATGGACCGCTATGTGCAATTTGCTTGTGTGGCTGCTCGCATGGCTCTTGAAGATGCTAAGTTGAATTTGAGTCGGGTGGATAAAGAACGCATGGGTATATCTTTAGCCAATGCAATTTGCGGTACCAAATACATGGAAGAGGAATTTGCGCTAGTCACCGACAGCGGCACTAAACCTATCAACCCTCTGATTGTCCGTCCGGATTTGTATGATGCAGCGATGTTTAATACACCTTCCAGTGAACTTGCTGCCAAATATGGGCTTTGTGGGGTTTGCAATACTATTTCCACCGGTTGTACCGCCGGAACTGATTCGGTGGGCTTTGCTTTTGAGACGATTTGTGACGGGGATGCGGATGTGATGATCTGCGGGGCTTCGGAGGCTCCGGTCACACCCATTACTTTCGGAGCTTTTGATACCGTGAATGTTTTATCCGTGCATAATGATGAACCCGCCAAAGCCAGCCGGCCGTTTGACAATAGGCGTAATGGTTTTGTGATTTCCGAAGGGGCAGGGATTCTTATTTGTGAAGAACTCAATCATGCCCTCAAGCGCGGGGCGCGCATCTACTGTGAGCTGACAGGTTTTGGTACCACCTGCAATGCCTATCACATGACCGATCTTCCCCCTGAAGGCGATGCCATGGCGGACAGTATTACCCTGGCGATCCAAGATGCGGGGATTAAGCCCGAGACGATTGACTATGTCAGCGCGCATGGTTCATCAACGAGGCAAAACGATGTGTTTGAAACCAGCGCTTATAAAATGGCTTTGGGGCGATACGCGTATAAGGTGCCGATTTCTTCCGTCAAATCGATGATCGGGCATCCTTTAGCCGGAGCCAACGGCATTGAGCTGGCTTTAAGCTCCATGATGTTTGAGCGTAACATTTTGCCGCCGACGATCAATCAGGAGGAAAAAGATCCTCAATGCGATTTGAATTATATTCCTAATAAAGCGATGGAAAAGAAGATTAACTGCATTTTAAAAACGTCGAGCGGTTTTTCCGGCATTCATTCGGCGATGGTTTTGCAAAGATATAAAGGATAAAGCATGGAACCGATAGCCATTACAGGTTTGGGCGTTATTTCTCCTTCGGGAATTGATAA
The DNA here is from genome assembly GCA_016201795.1 of Candidatus Omnitrophota bacterium. Taxonomy (GTDB): domain Bacteria; phylum Omnitrophota; class Gorgyraeia; order Zapsychrales; family Fredricksoniimonadaceae; genus JACQCF01. The sequence goes on from JACQCF010000019.1 coordinate 41,903, forward strand.
ACGTACATTCTGGTCGAATATTAAGGCTGGTCGCAGTACCATCGAGAAAATTGAGCGTTTTGATGCTTCACTTTACCCTTCCCGAATTGCCGGTCATGTGAAGGAATTGGAAGCCTACAGCAGCGTGTCCTCACGTTTGCTTAAGAAGATTGATTTGTTTTCGCATATGGCTCTGGTGGCCTCAGGGCTTTGTTTGGAGGATGCCAAAATCAGTTTGTCCGAGGAGGATTTAAAACGCGTCGGTATTTTTATGGGCAACGCTCTAGGCGGCTGGTTGTACGCGGAGACGGAATTACGGGATATGTATACCGAAGGTCGCGAAGGGGTGAGTCCTTTCATGGCTTCCGCCTGGTTTCCCGCGGCACCGCAAGGACAAATTTCTATTCATTATGGTATCAAAGGTTTTAGCAAAACCATCGTCGCTGACCGTGCCAGTTCTTTGATGGCCATTGCCTACGCTGCCCGTACTATTCTTCGCGGTAAATGCGATATTATTTTAGCCGGAGGTATGGAAGCGCCAGTGACACCCTACGCATTGTTATGCTGTGTGACCTCAGGGATGCTTACCAAAAATAATGATAATCCTCATAGTGCCTACAGACCTTTTGATAAAAACCGTGATGGCTTAGCCATTGCCGAGGGAGCCGGAGTGTTGACGCTTGAACCTCACAGCCGTGTAGCTAAGCGCAATGCTCATGTGTACGCGAATATCATCGGTTACGGCACAACGACGGATGCCAGCAATCGTATCAATCCTTCCAAAGACGGTCATCAATTAGCCAGGGCCATTCGTATGGCCTTGGATGATGCGGGACTGGCGCCAAAGGACATTGATTATATTTGCGCGGATGGGGCAGGAACGACCATCGGCGATATTACCGAGACCAAAGCTATTAAGGAAGCGTTTGACGGCTATGCCAAGAAGGTTCCTGTGTCGGCGCCGAAATCCATTTTTGGCAATATGATCGGCGCCAGCGGCGCTTTGGATGTGATCACCACGATTTTGGCCATGGAACATAGTATGGTACCAGCAACGATCAATTATCAAACACCGGATCCGCAGTGTGATTTGGATTATTGTCCTAACAAAGCTCAGTCTAAAACAATTAAGAACGCATTGATCATCAACCGCGGCCGCGGCGGGATTAATTGTGTTTTAGTTTTACAGAAATCTTAAATTTCCCCCACAGATTTGCTTTGCAAATCTAGGCGTGGGGGCTCTTCGAGGAGAAAAAACAATGCAGACACAGACCGACATCGAAAACAAAGTCAAAGCCATTTTCAAGAAAGTATTAGATATTAAAGAAAGTGAGATTGTTCCCGGTGCCAAGTTGGATGAATCATTGGAGATTGACTCAACGGAGATGGTGGAGATTTCGGTGGCGATCAAAAAAGAATTAGGCATTCCTTTAAAAGACAATGAACTCAAGAAAACCCAGTCTTTCAATGAGATTGTCGGTGTATTGAAATCTAAAATATGAAAATTATCGATTTAAGTTTACCCATTGACGATACTTTAGTTGAAACCCACGACGCCAAGATTGAGCGCATCACGCACAAGGCGGGGGTGGAGCATTTTAATTGGGTGGTGATGAATAAGCAGCCCGGCGGTCAAGAGCGTTTTGACAAGGGCGAGCGTGTAGCGACGGCCGAGGAAATTCCTGACGGAGAGATGCTGTCACTGGAAATCGTTAACTCTTCCGTGCATATGGGCTCCCATGTGGATGCACCGTTTCATTATGGCAGTATGTGTGAGGGCAAGCCGGCCAAACAAATCATGGATGTGCCGTTGGAATGGTGCTATGGCCCCGGTGTTGTTTTAAATTTTACCCATTTAAAATTTCCTGATGCGATTACTAAAGAACATGTTGTTGCGGCTTTGAAGAAAATTAATTACAACTTGAAGCCCATGGATATCGTACTGATTTATACCGGCGGGGATAAATTGCTTGGTAGCGATGATTACGTTAATAAATATGTAGGTATGATGACGGATGCGGTGGAGTATCTGCTCGATAGCGGGATTAAGATGATGGGTATTGATACCATCGGTTTAGACCGCCCGTGCTTCTTGATGTTCAAAGAATTTTTGAGCACCAAGGATAAAAGCAAAATCTGGCCCTGCCACTTTTTGGGACGTCGTCGGGAATATTGTCATATGGAACGTTTGGGCAATTTAGGTGCTATTCCGAAACCATTTGGATTTACAGTGAGTTGTTTGCCAGTGAAAGTAAAAAATGCGGGAGCCGGGTGGGCCCGTGTCATTGCAATTTTAGAATAGGAGAAAATACTATGGGTCATACAGTTAATTCAGTAGTCATCAACGCACCATACGAAATAGTTTTCGATATTTCCAACAAAATCGAACGTTGGACGGAATTGTTTGGCAAAGAATATGCCAAGGCGGATGTGCTGGAGCACAAGGGCAATGAAATTACCTTCCGTTTGACCGATGAGGAAGGCAAATCCTGGGTGTCCAAGCGCTGGCTGTATAAAGATTTGAAATTTGCCTATGCCCAACGCTGGGAGCCGTTATTTCCTTTCAACTATATGAAGATTGTTTGGTTCTATCACGAAACGTCGGAAGGAATCAAAATGACTTGGATCCAGGATTTTGAAATGGATCCGAAGTTTACCAAATTTACTGCCGAGCAAATTGAAGGGTTCATCAATAAGCATTCGCAAGATAATATGAAAATTTTTAAACAAGTCATCGAAGCCGAAGCGCATGTGGCAAAATAGATATGTGTGTCATTGCGAGGAGTGAAACGACGAAGCAATCCTTTAAAAAGATTGCTTCGCAAAAAGCGCTCGCAATGACACGAATTTAAGGAGAAATTTATGGCAAATGTTTCTGTAGATTTGAGAGGCAGAGTGGCGGTGATTACCGGTGCCAGCCGCGGCATCGGCCGTGCCATTGCTACGCGTTTAGCGGAGCACGGTGCCAATGTGGTTCTGGCCGCCCGTACTCAGGGGCCGTTGGATGAAACCGTTAATGAATTAAAATTGAAATACAAGATTGACGCCATTGGTGTGCCGACGGATGTAGCTCAATTGGAAGATTTAAGGAACCTGGTGGATAAAGCTATTACCAAGTTTAAACAGATTGATATTCTTATCAACGTCGCTGGAGTCTCTAGCCAATACCCTTTTCATGAACAGCCCATTGAGGATTTTGAGAAATTGGCACATATTAACTATTTGGGTTATGTGCGTCTGATCCGTTTGGTTATTGTCGATATGATCAAACGTAAAAGCGGGCAGATCATCAGCGTGGTCTCTGGCTCAACGTTGGTAGACCCGATCCCGCGAGGATTTTTAATCTACAGCTCTTTGAAGATGGGTTTGCGTTCTTTTTTAAAAGGTCTGTTCTGGGAAATGCGCGAACATAATATTAAAGTAACTTCGCTTTTACCCGGGGTGGTGGCTTCTGATTTGACGGATCATCTCAAAGATGTGGCGGTACAACAACGCGACCGGCTAATGGATCCTCAAGCGGTGGCGGACATGGTGAGTTTTGCCCTGTCGGTTCCGGCGAATGCCTGTCCGCTGGAGCTGGCCGTGATTAATCAGTTGACAACCTGGACCAAACCGATTATTGATTATAAACAAACGCAGGCGAAGTAGGGGCGGGGTCACCCCGCCCGTACATAAAGGGGAGTGAATGGTATGGACAAAACCGTTGCTAAATTTCAAAAAAATAAATTTCAGCAGGTTCACGTCGGTATTCGGGAGTTTAAAGGCAATGACTTGGTGGATGTCCGCGTCTGGACCCAGGTGCAGGGGGGCGACCATATGGTGGCGACCGCCAAAGGAGTCAGCATCAATATTCACCTTTTGTCTGAACTCCAAAAAGCCCTCGATCAGGTAGAAAAAATTCTCAAAGAAGAAAAGATGATTTGATATGACCATTGACGCGCATAGTCATTATATGCCGCCGCAAGTGGCCCAGAAAACCTCTTTTTTTAAAGAGCATTGGTCGGATGTGAATCAACAGTTGCGTTTGATGGATGAGCATCATGTCGATCAGGCGCTTTTGGTGTATCCCACCAGCGACGCGCATATGAACATGGGTGGCTGGAGAGCTCTTTGCGATGCCTACAATCCAGCCATTGCGGATTTGGTTAAGAAACATCAGGATCGTTTCATTGGAGCGGGGATTTTACCGGTTGATTTCACCGATGCTATCACCCAAGAATTAAAGCGCATTGAGGATTTAGGGCTGAAAGTCATCTCTTTAGCCTCCAGCTATGATGGCCGTTATTTGGATGATCCAAGATTTTTTTTAGTTTATGAATTTGCCCAAACCAAAAGGATGCCTATCCACGTGCACCCGCAAATCATGAATCCTATCGGCGAAGAACGCGTACGTGATCCATTGCTGAGTCCTGTGTTGGAATATGTGTTTGATGTCTCAATGTGTATCGGTCAAATGATGATGGCCGGAGTTTTTTTGAAATTTCCTGAGGTCAATTTCATCTTTGCGCATTATGGGGGGGTGCTGCCGATTGTCAAAGAGCGTTTTGATACCACCTATACGATGCTGCGGCACCGTAATTTTGTTAAAGACATTTCCAAAAACCCCAGCGAATATTTTTCTAATTTATATTTTGATACCAGCGGCTCCAAATCCAAGGCGTCTTTACTGGCCGCACTGGAGATGGCAGATTACCACCATATCTTGTGGGGATCTGACTTTCCGGCCAACTTGAATTTGGCCGATTCTTTGGGTGTTATTGCCCACACTATTTTATCTGCGCAGGAACGTAACTGCTTATTAGGCCATAATTTTAAGCATCTGCTGGAAAGTTCAGAAACCTCAAAAATAGTGCAAAAATTCTCTTGACATTGAGGACTTATCTGATATCTTTATAAAACCTTTTTTACAAAGTTCTTTGGCAATCTATTGTCCAATTCAATTCAAATTAGCCAAGCATCATTTTTAAAGCCAAGCATTTTCGGAGAGTTTGATCCTGGCTCAGAGTGAACGCTGGCGGCGTGGATTAGGCATGCAAGTCGAGCGATCCCGCAGCAATGCGGGATAGCGGCAAACGGGTGAGGAACACGTAAGTAATCTTCCTTTTATTCAGGGATAGCCCTATGAGAATAGGAGTAATATCTGATAGCACGATGAAGTTGCATAATTTTATCGTTAAAGACGGGGACCGCAAGGCCTGTCGATAAGAGATGAGCTTGCGTAGCATCAGCTAGTTGGTAGGGTAACGGCCTACCAAGGCTAAGACGCTTAGCTGGTCTGAGAGGATGGTCAGCCACACTGGGACTGAGACACTGCCCAGACTCCTACGGGAGGCTGCAGTCGAGAATATTTAGCAATGGGCGAAAGCCTGACTATGCGACGCCGCGTGAGGGATGAAGGTCTTCGGATCGTAAACCTCTTTTGGCAGGGAAGAAAATACCGCATCTAATCATGCGGAACTGACGGTACCTGCAGAATAAGCCACGGCTAACTCCGTGCCAGCAGCCGCGGTAATACGGAGGTGGCAAGCGTTACTCGGAATTATTGGGTGTAAAGGGCAAGTAGGCGGTCTAGTAAGTGGGGGGTGAAATACTCCGGCTCAATCGGAGAACTGCCTTCCAAACTGTTAGACTTGGGTGTGACAGGGGAAAATGGAATTCTCGGTGTAAGGGTGAAATCTGTAGATATCGAGAAGAACACCAGCGGCGAAGGCGATTTTCTGGGTCACTACTGACGCTGAATTGCGAAAGCTAGGGGAGCAAACAGAATTAGATACTCTGGTAGTCCTAGCCGTAAACGATGAGCACTAGGTGTTGGGTCCATTAGGATTCGGTGCCGCAGCTAACGCATTAAGTGCTCCACCTGGGGACTACGGTCGCAAGGCTAAAACTCAAAGGAATTGACGGGGGCCCGCACAAGCGGTGGAACATGTGGTTCAATTCGATGCTACGCGAAGAACCTC
>JACQCF010000020.1 GCA_016201795.1 Candidatus Omnitrophota bacterium
CGCTTCTTCTTTTTTTCGTTCCCCTCCATTGGACACCTCCCGTTTTTGAGCTGGTCTTTATACTAAAACCATCTCTTCGTTGTGTCCACTTTTTCGGGGGAAGATCAATGCAAAAACAAGTCATCAGAAGGTCCGAAAGCCTTGTGCCGGTAGAAGTCATCCAAAATAAGATTTATTGGATTCGAGGGCATAAAGTAATGCTTGATAAAGATTTGGCGGAGCTGTATGGAGTTTTGACAAAGAATCTTAATAAAGCAGTCCGGCGCAATCTTGAGCGTTTTCCGGAGGATTTTACCTTTACGCTTACGAAAGAAGAGTTCCAAAACTTGAGGTTCCAATTTGGAACCTCAAGTTGGGGAGGTGAAAGATATCTACCTTTTGTTTTTACTGAACAAGGTGTTGCCATGCTTTCAAGCGTTTTAAATAGTGAGCGTGCTGTTCAAGTAAATATCCAGATCATAAGGGTCTTTACCAAGTTAAGGGAGATGATGATTTCCCACAAAGACTTAGCCCGTAAGATCGGGGACCTTGAGAGGAAATTTCAGGGAAAATTTCAGGAACATGATAAGAAGTTTATTTTGGTCTTTGAGGCTATCAAACAGCTTTTGAAAGAGAGGCCTACATTGGCGGTAGGCGGGGAAAAGTCGTCTGATTATAAGAGGACCAAAATAGGCTTTATTGTGGATCCCTGAAAGGAAGTTTTTTATTCATCTCGTAAGAAATATCCAGCCCAATCAGCAGGGCGGCCAGAAAAAGAAGGCTCCAGTCTTTGGAGGCCATGGCTTTGTGTTCCAACAAGAGGCGGGTTTTGAGATGAAAGGCGATGAGGATAATGGTAATCCAGAATAAGGGCTTGTGTTCTTTACTTTTGATAAGCCGTTGCAGGTTAAAGGGCCATTGTTCGCCGTTAGTGTAGGGGATTAAACGCCACGGGATCATGGCCGGTACTTTGGCGCAATAATTTTGATAGACCGATCCAAATTTTTCTAAGAGCATTTTTTGTTCGCTGCGGATGGTCTTATAATACATCAAACCTAAAGCAGCCAGGAATAACAGCCCCACCACCCAGCCCATTTTGAGCACAATGGTAAAACCGATGGCCATGAGAAAAGTCCCCAGATAAAGCGGATCGCGCACGAAAGCATAGGGGCCAGAAATGGTGAGCTTATCGTTTTTGATGGCATAGCCGTTGGACCACAGACGAATCAAGAGCCCGGCGATAATATAACCAATGCCGGCGCGCAGTGATTGGTCGTCCAGAGAACTGAACAGCAAGACAAAAACGCCGAAAGGATAAATGACGGCAAAACGGGGTTTGAACGATCTTTGCAGACGATGCTTAAAATCCATTAAGGAATTATTATAACTATTTTAGATTAAAAGCAAAGGAAATCCTTTTTAAGATTTCATGCACAGGGCCTTGAGGCGTGAGCGTACTTTTAAACAGGCTGATATGTTCAACTTTTTGGCATAAAATCTCCACCTTAAGCTCAGATAAAGAACTAATGAGCGCTCGGTCATTGTTTTTAAGCCGGCCCAGGGTTATGTGTGATTTAAAATCACGGTTTTCGGCAGTAAAACCCAAAGACTGCAGGGCTGTTTCAATCTCTCCAGCTAATTTGATCAAGGCCGGATTTTCTTTTAGTCCCAGCCAGATAATTTGCGGCGTTTTGATCGAAGGAAAAGCGCCGATGGATTCGGTTTCCAGCATAAGACAAGGAGTCTTGGAGCCTATTCCTTTAAGCCTGTCTTCAATCAAAGATGCTTGCTGATCTGTGATATGACCTAAAAATTTAAGGGTAAGATGGGCCTGAGAAGGTTTGACCCAGCGGATGGGGGTTTGGGTCTTAATTTTCTGCTGAATTTGACTAATGAGTGTTTGCCATTCGTGGGATAGTTCAACGGCTATGAAAGCGCGCATAAAAGTATTTCAAGAGCTTTGTTGGCTGCCTGGTTCTTAATGGCCAGTCTTGTGCCTTTAAAATAATACTGGTTCGCCAGAGTTTTTTGTCGGCTAGCTACTGCAATGTAAACCAATCCCACCGGTTTAGTGTTGGTGCCGCCTGAGGGGCCAGACCCGCCTTTGGCGGGTCCGGCAATGCCGGTGATACCAATGCCCCAATGGGTGTTGAGGATTTTGCGGACATTTTGCGCCATGAATTTTACTACCGGCAGACTCACAGCGTCGTGTTTTTTTATTATGAGAGGAGGAATTTTGAGCAGTTTGACTTTGGCTTTGTTGTCATAAGCGATTATTCCAAGCCAGAAAAATGCGGAGGAACCAGGAATATTGGTGAAACGATGGGCCAAAAGGCCGCCGGTGCAGGATTCGGCAATGGCAAGGGTGTTCTGTTTCGTTAAAAGAATTTTGGCAATTTTTTGTTCAATACGCATGTTACTAGAAGTACGTGGGTTATGGAAATAATGGCCATTATAGGACGGGGGAAATAGGTTGACAAGGGCTATTTTCCGACATATACTTCCCGCATGTTTAATTCCATTCCCGAAATTTTAGAAGAACTTAAAAATGGCCGCACCGTCATTGTCATGGATGATGAAGGCCGTGAAAACGAGGGCGATTTGCTCATTGCCGCCCAGCATGTTGATGCCGATGCGATTAATTTTATGGCCAAACATGCCCGCGGTCTTATTTGTGTGCCTATGGAAGATTCCAGACTCATACAGCTGGATTTGCATCCCATGAAGGAAGATGCTAATTCCAAGCATCAAAAATGCAACACCGCCTGGACCGTCTCCGTCGATGCCGCTTACGGGGTCACCACCGGTATTTCCGCGGCAGACCGTGCCAAAACCGTGCGGGTCTTGGTGGATTCCAAATCCAAACCCAGTGATTTCGTCACTCCCGGCCATCTGTTTCCTTTAAGGGCCCGTCGCGGCGGGGTGCTGGTGCGTGCCGGACACACGGAAGCATCCGTGGATTTGATGAAATTAGCCGGGCTTTATCCGGCCGCGGTGATCTGCGAGATTATGAATGAAGACGGTACCATGGCCCGCACCAATGATTTGATTACCTTTGCCCAAAAACACCATTTAAAAATTTGTACCATCGACAGCCTCATTGAATACCGCCGTAAAACCGAAAAGCTCGTTGAACGGATGGCCGAGGCCAATTTACCGACGCATTTAGGCGAGTTTCGCATGGTGGCGTACCAATCCAAAGTCGATGAGATGGTGCACGTGGTTTTAGTAAAAGGCACTATCGATAGTACGGCACCGGTTCTGGTGCGCGCGCAATCGGAGTGTTTAACCGGCGATGTGTTTGGCTCTTTGCGCTGTGACTGCAACAGCCAGTTGAAAACTTCCATGAAAGTTATCAGTGAAGCTGGCTGCGGTATTATTCTCTATATCCGCCAGCATGAAGGCCGCGGCATCGGTTTGGTGAATAAAGTCAAAGCCTACGGCCTGCAGGATGACGGCATGGATACCGTCGAGGCCAATCAAGCTCTAGGATTTCCGGCGGATTTACGTGATTACGGGATAGGCGCGCAGATTTTAGTCGATTTAGGCGTCAGGCAAATCCGCTTGCTTACCAATAATCCCCGCAAAATCGTGGGCCTGGAAGGTTACGGCCTTTCCGTCGTGGAACGCGTGCCCATCAAAATACCGCATAACTTCAAGAATGAGCAGTACCTCAAAACCAAAAAAGAAAAATTAGGGCACATGCTTTAATGAAGAAACCGTCGGCGTCGAAGATTCATATTGCTATCGTTGCTTCCCGCTTTAATGATTTTATTAGTAAAGCACTTGTTCATGCCTGCCAGATACAGCTCAAACGCCAGGGTTTAAACGAGAAACAAATCACCACCGTCTGGGTACCTGGTTCTTTTGAAATTCCCGTCATGGCCCTAAAATTAGCCAGAAAGAAAAATATCGATGCAGTGATTTGTCTGGGAGCTGTTATTCGCGGTCAGACGTATCATTTTGAGGTGATTGCCAGGGAAAGTTCCAGGGGCATTATGGAAGCAGGTTTGCAGACGGGCAAACCCGTGATCATGGGAGTTTTGACCGCCGATACCGTGGATCAGGCGCAGAAGCGTGCGCAGGATAAGGGCGGTGCCAATAAAGGCCGCGATGCTGCCGTGGCGGCGATGGAGATGGTTGCTCTTTTAAAACATTTATGAGACGACGGACGCTGGCGCGCGAACACGCTTTAAAAATTTTGTATCAGGTGGATATTACCAAACGTCCGGTGGATATTCTTTTGGCGGACTACTGGAGGATGGAGGAGACCAAAGACCAACAGGTCAGCGGCTACGCCGAAACGCTCGTGGACGGTGTCTTAAAACATTTGAAGGCCATTGATGATAAAATTTCCCAATACGCCACCAACTGGCAGCTTAAACGTATGGCGGTGATTGACCGTAATGTGATGCGCATAGGCCTTTTTGAACTGCAGTACACCAGCGATATTCCCCCCAAGGTGGCTATTAACGAAGCGGTGGAGTTGGCCAAAAAATACGGCGATTTGGAATCCAGTAAATTCGTCAACGGAATTTTGGATAAAATTCACAAAAAAGAAATCGTTGAACCGCGAAATTGAGGGACGAAGTGACGAAGGATCTTTTTGCCGACCTTCATATTCACACCTATTATTCCGACGGCACTTCATCTCCCGGTGAAGTGGTGGATGAGGCTGTCAAAAACGGTTTGTCCTGCATTGCCATCACCGATCATGACGTGGCCGATGGCGTTCTTCCCGCTCAAGAGGCCGCCCGAGGACTTCATTTGGAAGTGATTGCCGGCATTGAATTGTCATCGGAGCTTGAAGACAAAGACATTCATATACTGGGCTATTTTATTGATATTCACAAAGGTCCTTTGGTGGATAAGTTGGAATCGTTTCTTGATGAGCGCGTGCGGCGCATGAAGCAGATGATTGTCAATTTACAGGCTGTTGGTATTAAAGATATCACCTTTGAGGAAGCCGCGGCTTTAACCAAATCCAGGGCGGTGGGACGGGCGCATTTGGCCGTGCTTCTTTTGCAAAAAGGCCACGTCAGCTCTTTCAAAGATGCTTTTGAAAAATATCTGGCCCAGGGCCGTCCCGGCTACGCGCCTAAATTCAAGCAGACGCCGTTTGAAGCCATTGATCTGATTCATCAAAACGGGGGGCTGGCGGTAATGGCGCATCCGATGCTTACTCAAAAAGATGAATTGATCCCGCGTTTAGTCAAAGCCGGTCTCGACGGCATTGAGGTCTATTATCCTAATTGCATGCCGACGGTGACGGAATTTTATAAAAAAATCGCCAAGAAGAACGGGCTTTTGATGACCGGCGGCTCCGACGCGCACGGCAAAGCCAAAGTTTATACTTACGTCGGAAAAGAAGCGATTCCCTATGAGCTGGTGGAAAAAATGAAGGCAAAACTTTATTCCTCCCCCTTGAATGGGGGAGGCTAGGTGGGGGTATAAGCTTTGAGTTCACCCTCCCTTAATCCCTCCCATCAAGACCCGCCGTAGGCGGGTCAAGGGAGGGAAATAAAATTATGAGTCATAATCTTTACATGCAACGCGCTTTGGAATTGGCGAAGTACGGCCATGGCCGTACTTCGCCCAATCCCATGGTCGGCGCTGTGATCGTCAAAGGCGGACGGATTATCGCCGAGGGCTGGCACAAGCGCTGCGGCGGCGACCACGCCGAGGTGAATGCGCTTAGAAAAATTGGCTCGAGGGCACAAGGAGCAACGCTTTATGTGACCTTGGAACCTTGTTCACATTGGGGCCGCACGCCGCCATGCACAGAGGCTATCATCAAGGCCGGAGTCAAGAAAGTTGTCGTCGGTGTTTTGGATCCCAATCCCAGGATCCACGGAAAATCGGTTCACCTATTACGCAAGGCCGGCATTAAGGTAGAAGTTGGATTCTTGCAGGAAAAGCTATGGTCCATGAATGAGGTTTTCAATAAATATATTACCAAGCGCATGCCTTTTGTGGTGGCCAAGTGTGCGCAAACCATCGACGGAAAGATTGCCACCGCCACCGGTCAATCCAAATGGATTACCTCGCCCAAATCCCGAGAGCATGCCCATCGCAAGCGCAATGAGTTTGATGCGATGATGGTGGGTATTAATACGGTGCTGCAGGATGATCCGCAATTGAATCCGACCAGAAAAAATAAGCGTCTTAAAAAAATTGTGGTCGATTCTTCATTGAGAATACCTCTTAAGGCTCGATTGCTGCATACGACCAACCCTTCAGATGTGATCGTGGCAACCACCGCACGGGCCTCAGAAAAAAAAATTCAGCAATTGACCAACAAAGGCGTTCAAGTTTGGGTAGCTCCGGCTAGAGGCGAGCACAGCCACGTTGATCTAAAATGGTTGTTTAAAGAATTGGCCAAAAACGAAATGGCGTATGTGCTTATCGAGGGGGGCGGACGTTTGATTGGCCGCGCCTTAAAAGACAGGTTGGTTGATCGGATGATGATTTATGTGGCACCCAAAATCATCGGCGATCAAAATGCGCTCAGTGCGATGGCGGGATTAAATGTTCAAAACATCAACCAGGCTCTTGAGCTAAAAAATGTTAGGGTACAAAAAATAGGGGATGATTTCTTAATCGAAGGCTATCTCACGTAGTTCCTCCCCCTTAATGGGGGAGGTTAGGTGGGGTAGAGGGAATTTATGTTCACAGGAATCGTTGAACAGTTAGGAACAGTTAAAGCCATTGAAGAGAAGCAGAATTTAATTGTTTTATGGCTGGATGCTGGTGCGTTAGCAAAACAAATCCGCTTAGGTGATAGTGTCGCCATCAACGGTGTTTGTTTAACCGCCAGCCGGAAAAAAGGACAACTCATTGCTTTTGATTTGATGAAAGAGACCATTGAAAAAATTTCGCTCAAAGGGATTCAGCTTGGCAGCGGCGTTAATTTGGAATTGGCCCTCAAAGCCAACAGCCGCTTTGGCGGCCATTTTATTACCGGCCATGTGGATGAGCTGGGGTCCATCAAGAATATTGAAAAGGCTAAAAATTGGGTGAGCATCACCATCGGTATTTCCAAACGCCATCGCAGATATATAGTGCCCAAAGGATCGGTCGCCATCGACGGAGTGAGTTTGACCGTCGGCAAGGTGGCCAAGAACAGTTTTAGCGTTTATTTGATTCCTTATTCTCTGAGAATCACGAATTTAGGTTCTAAAAAAATCGGTGACAGCGTTAATATTGAAACGGATATTTTAGCCAAATATGTTTTAGCCAATAGATCATGAGTGACGCAACCTGCCATATTGGCGTTTTGTACCTTGAACTTTTTATTCCCCAGAGCCAATCGCTTAAAGACAAACGTCATGTGGTCAAAAGCCTCAAAGACAAAGCCCGCCAGAAGTTTAACGTTTCCGCTGCGGAAATTGGGAGTTTAGATAAATGGCAAATGAGTATTTTTGCTTTTGCCATGGCCGGCAATGACAAGCGTCACATTGACCGAAGCCTGCAGGCGATCGTTGGATTCATTGAGTCCAATTATCCTGTCCATATTAGCAGTCAGAAAATGGAATTTGTTTGATTGGAGTTTTCCTCCCCCTTTGTGGGGAGGATTAAGGAGGGGGAATAAAAGCGATGTTGCTTATTTATCACCCTCCCCTTACCCCTCCCATCGAGGGAGGGGAATATGTACCAAGGATTGACGGACAATGAGGGCGATGTTAGAATATCGCCTTGTTATGTTAAGTGATACGGGGCGTAGCGCAGTTGGCTAGCGCGCTTCGTTCGGGACGAAGAGGTCGACGGTTCAAATCCGTCCGCCCCGATTTTTGTACGGGTGGGGTAACCCCACCCCTATCTATATATGGTCCGAGCCCATGTGATCTTTTCCGGCGCCGTGCAAGGTGTCGGCTTTCGTTATACGGCCAGAGCGTTTGCTTCCACTTTAAAATTGACAGGATGGGTGAAAAATTTGACCGACGGCCGCGTGGAATTAGTCTGCGAAGGCCCTCGCGAGCAGGTGGAGAATTTGCTTTATAAACTGGATCAGTATTACCAGGCCGATATCAAGCACAAAGACATTGATTGGCTTAAGGCCAAGAAATCTTTCTCGGACTTTGTCGTTGCCTATTAACATGAACTCTTCTCAAGCAAAAGCGGAAATTAAAAGACTTGCGCAGCAAATAGAAGAACATAATCACCGTTATTATGGGCTCAATCAGCCATCTATTTCCGATGCCGAATACGACCGTCTTTTAAAGAAGCTGATGGCCCTGGAAGAACAGTTCCCGCAGCACCAACAGTCCACTTCTCCCAGCCAGCGGGTGGGGGCCAAGGTGGAAGGTCATTTGCCCACGGTCCATCATCAGCTTAAAATGCTTTCCCTGGATAATACCTATTCCATCGACGAGGTCAAAACATGGTATAAGCGTCTGGTCAAAGGTTTAAGCGGTCACCAACCGCCGTTGAGTGTGGAGCCTAAAATGGACGGGGTCAGCTGCGCGTTAACCTACGCCCAAGGAGAGTTGATTTTGGGTGCCACCCGCGGCGACGGCAGTGTGGGGGAAGACGTGACGCATAATGTCAGAACGATCAGGACCATTCCTTTAAAACTTAAAGGCCGCGGCCCCTCGTTATTGGAAGTGCGCGGGGAAGTGTATATGGACAAGCAAGATTTTGCCGAGCTTAACCGCCAACGCAAAGACAGCGGCGAGGAATTGTTTGTTAATCCCCGCAATGCCACCAGCGGCTCGTTAAAACTTTTGGACGGCCGGCTGGCGGCCAAGCGTCATTTAAAATTTCTGGTTCATTCTTTGGGAACCTTAGAAGGTCAAAAGCCGCCCGAAAGCCAATGGGAATTCTTGCGGCAATGCCAGCAGTACGGGTTTGCCGTCAATCCCCACAGCCGTCTGTGTAAAAACCTGGATGAGGTCATTGATTTTTGCCATGATATGGAGCAGAAAAGGCAGGAGCTTGCTTATGATGTGGACGGAGTTGTTATTAAAGTCAATGACTTAAAAAATCAGGCCCGGTTAGGGACAACGCTTAAAAGTCCGCGTTGGGCCGTGGCGTTTAAATTCCCGGCCTATCAGGCCACTACTTTGGTTCGTGCAATTACGGTGCAGGTCGGCCGTACAGGGGTTATAACGCCGGTGGCGGAATTAGAACCTGTTTTTTGCGGCGGGGTGACGATTTCCAGAGCCACTTTGCATAATTTTGATGAAATCAAACGCTTAGGGGTCAACAGTGGCGATCGGGTTTTGATTGAACGCGCCGGCGATGTCATTCCTAAAATTGTGAAAGTCACCCAGAAACTGTCCAAAGGAGTTTTTGCGATTCCCAAGGTTTGCCCTTCCTGTTCGGCCAAGGTGGTGAAAGAAGATTTAGAACAGGTTGCTTATCGATGCGTCAATCCTTCTTGTCCCAAACAATTGGAAAGGGGCCTGCTGCATTTTTCCTCCAGAGGGGCGATGGATATTGAAGGTTTGGGCGAGGCGGTCATCGTGCAGCTTTTACAGAAAGGGCATTTTAAGAATTTCGCGTATATTTATCGTCTCAAAAAGGAAGATTTGCTTAAACTCGAATTATTTGCGGATAAAAAGGCAGAAAATCTTCTTCAAGCCATTTTGCAGAGTAAAAAACAGTCCCTGTCGCGTTTGATTTATGGTTTAGGTATTGTTAATATTGGTGAAAAAGCAGCTTCTGTACTGGCCAGGCATTTTGGTACGATACAAGCGTTGATAAAAGCCAAACAAGAAGAATTAACGGCCATTCATGAAATCGGGCCGGTCATGGCTTCATCCATCGTCGATTTTTTTGGACAGCCCCCCGTACGTGCTTTAATCAATGAATTCAAGGATCTGGGATTGAATATGAAGGAATCCAGATCTCCCAGAGGTAATAAACTGGCGGGCAAAAAATTTGTTTTTACCGGCGAGTTAGAGGGGTTAAGCCGCCAGGCGGCCGGCCGCATGGTGGAAGCGCAGGGGGGAGAGGTTACATCGTCACTGAGCGCCGCGACCGATTATGTGGTGGCAGGGGCCAGTCCAGGTTCCAAATACGCCAAAGCTTTACAGTTAGGGGTGGTGGTCTTAAACCAAAAAAAGTTCGAGGAGATGATTCATGGTTAAACGTTTTTTGAATCGAAAAATACTGATGACGGTGGCCGTGGTGCTGGTGGCATCCGTTAGTCTCTCGGCCTGCGATACGTTGCGCAAAAAATTCACCCGTCAGAAAAAACAGGACCAATCCCAGAGCCCGGATTTTATACCGGTTTTGGAGCCGCAGGACTATCCGGCGCCTGAGAATAATCCGGTGGAAAATTATAAACTGCATTACGCGCTCATTAAAGCCTGGTATAAGGATTTGTGGACGGCTATCGACGATAAAAATTCCGATAAAATGGTTAAAAACAGTATTAAACAAATTTTGGACCATATCGCTCAGATGAAACCTTCGCTTAAAACTCAGAAGGCCCAGGGTCTTAATCAATTGGCAGATTTGCTCAAATACTACAATACGTCTTTGAATGACCCGCGGCCGATGCGCAATTATGCCCGCATTGAAAGTGATTTGCGCGCCTTTGACCGCATGCTCAGGGATCGATTCCGTGATGATCATGTCAAAGGAGATTTTATTAATCAATGAAAGAACTGATTGGCGAATTTATCAATTACATGGCCATCGAGCGCGGGTTAGCTAAAAATACACTGTTGGCTTACACCAGAGACCTTCAGAAATATACCGGCTATTTGTCAGAAAGAAAGATTCAAAACTCCGACGGTATAAGCCGGGATCATATCAGTGCCTTTATGATGGATTTAAAAAAGCACGGCATGTCCACGGCTTCTATTTGTCGGCACCTGGCGGCGGTAAAGATGTTTCATCGTTTTCTGGTGCGGGAAAATTTAGCCAAAGAAGACCCTACCACTCTGGTGGACACCCCTAAGCTTTTTAAGCGTGTGCCCGAGGTGCTCACTCAAAAAGAAGTGGAATCTATTTTGCAGGTGGCCCCAAAGGCCCGCTCGACGGGCAAACGTGACTATGTGATCCTGGAACTCTTTTATGCCTCAGGCATGCGGGTTTCGGAATTGGTGGATTTAAAGACCACCAGTATCAATTTGGACGTCGGCTTTGTGCGTGCTTTAGGTAAAGGCAGCAAGGAAAGGATTATTCCCATCGGCAAAAAGGCCCGCGAGGCCCTGGGTTATTATGGCGAAAAGATACGACCGAAATTGGCCAATGCTTCTTCAGGTGATATTTTATTTTTAAGCCGGTTGGGCAAAAAATTAAGCCGTCAGTCGGTGTGGAAGATGATTAAAGATCATGTACGTTTGGCGGGTATCAAGAAAAATATCAAACCGCACACCTTACGGCATACGTTTGCGACCCATCTTTTAGAGCACGGGGCGGATTTGCGCTCGGTTCAGGAAATGCTGGGCCACGCGGATATTTCCACGACGCAGATTTATACCCATGTCGACCGCGAACGCCTCAAAAGGGTGCATAAACAATTCCATCCGCGCGGATAGATTTTTATGAGTGATTTATTATCCAGGTTAGATCGAAAATTATTGAAGATAGTCGCTGACAGCGGACGGTTAGCCGATCAGTTGGGCTTTCGTGCTTATTTAGTCGGCGGGCCGGTGAGGGATTTGCTGTTGCGGCGCTCCAACGCGGATTTGGATATTGTCGTCGAAGGCAGCGGAATTCGTCTGGCGGAAAATTTTGCCGCCAAACACCGCGGGGCCAAGCTTGTACGTTATCCTGCCTTCAAAACAGCCACGGTTCATTTACCCGCGGGACGTCAGGTGGATTTTGCCACGGCGCGCAAGGAAACCTACGCCCGTGGCGGGGCTTTTCCCAAGGTTGAGTCTTCGGATATTGACGATGATCTTTTGCGGCGGGATTTCACGGTCAATGCCATGGCCATTGCCATCAATCCTGCGTCGTGGGGTCAGGTGGTTGATCCTTTCGGGGGCAGGAAGGATTTGCGTTCTAAGAAAATCCGTGTTCTGCATGAGAAAAGTTTTATCGATGACCCTACGCGGATTTTGCGGGCCGCACGTTTTAAGACTCGATTGGGCTTTATCATCGAAAGGGGAACGATGAAACTTTTAAAAGCGGCGGTGGCTGCCAAAGCCCTTGATACCATCAAACCGCAGAGGTATTTAAAAGAGTGCAATAAAATTCTTAAGGAAGAGAAGTCCCGGCTAGCCATTCAATGTCTTCAATCATGGAATGCTTGGAAGCCCCGCCTGAGCCCGCGGGGTAAAGGAGTTGCTTATGGTACGCATCGAAAAGATCAATGAGTTAATCAAACGTGAAATCAGCCATATGATTCAATTCGGGGACATCAACGATCCCCGTGTCAGTCTCGTGACCATTATGGGGGTGGATGTCAGCAAAGACCTCCATTATGCCAGAGTGAAGTTCAGTGTTTTAAGTGATGATCCGGCGGTGATTAAAAATGCCACCAACGGACTTAACAGTTGCCGCGGGTTTATCCGCAAACTCATCGGCGAGCGTGTGGTCATGCGCTACACACCGGAGCTTCAGTTTATTTTTGACAAAGGCATACAATATGCCGCCCGTATTGATGCGGCTTTGGAAGAAATTAAAAAGAATACCACGGGGTAAGGAAAGGCCATGAGCTCTCCTAAATACATCTGGGCAGAAATCAAAAAACACCGCCGTTTTCTGGTCACCACTCATTATAATCCTGATGCGGATGCGGCATCGTCGGCATTGGCGATGGCGATCGTGCTCAGGGCCATGGGTAAAAAAGCGGTGGTGGTTAATCAAGATGCCTTGCCCGCGTGGCTGAGGTTTTTGCCAAAGGCTCAAAATTTTCACAAAAAGACGGATTTGAAACAGCCTCTTTTTGATGCTCTGATTGTTTTAGACTGCGGAGATTTGGAACGCATCGGCGGGGTGCGTCAATGGCTTGGTGATGAGACTATTATTAACATCGACCATCACGTCACCAATAATTTTTTCGGTTCTGTTAATTTAGTCTATCCCCGGGCGTCCTCCAGCTGTGAAATTCTTTTTGATTTGTTTAAAGCAGCCAGGGTCAAGTTGAATAAGGATCTGGCGGCATTATTGTATGCCGGTATCATGACGGATACAGGCTCTTTTCGTTATGACAACACCAATGTCAAAACTCACCAGATTGCCGCTACACTTATGAAATTTCATCTATCCGCGCCGGATTTATATCAGCGTCTTTACGTTGGTATTCCCTCGGTGGATATGAAGGGTTTTGTGGATGTGATTCATAGTGCCAAGCTTTTTTTAAAGAACAAAGTTTATTGCGTCATGCTGCCTAAAAAAGTGATGGATAGTTTTTCCAAAAAGTTTGATCTTAAGG
Organism: Candidatus Omnitrophota bacterium; assembly: GCA_016201795.1. GTDB lineage: Bacteria > Omnitrophota > Gorgyraeia > Zapsychrales > Fredricksoniimonadaceae > JACQCF01. Next base: position 13,313 of record JACQCF010000020.1, read on the forward strand.
AGAAGATTTTCGGATTTTTGCGTTTGGTAGAAGGCATTGAGGTGGTGGTGATTTTGAGTGAATTAACCCCTCGCCAGACGCGGGTTAATTTACGCAGTCAAAACCATTTTGATGTGGCTAAGTTAGCCTCCCAATTTAACGGCGGAGGCCATGCCAAGGCCTCCGGAGCCAAAATAGAAATTGGTTTAGAACAAGCCAAGAAAAGAATTTTGGCGGCCATCAGGAAAAGTTTATTATGATTCCCCTCCCTTGGTGGGAGGGGTCAGGGGAGGGGGAATTCCTTAAGGTCACCCCCACCCTAACCCTCCCCACAAGGGGGAGGGAATATTATAGCGGGAAGAAGATATGAAAGAAGGAATTTTGATCATCAATAAACCAGGCGGCATTACCTCCCATGATGTGGTCTCTTTTGTCCGTCGTAAATTTAACATGCGCCGGGTTGGCCACGCGGGAACCCTGGATCCTTTAGCGACCGGCGTTCTTATCATCCTGCTGGGCCCATCGACGAAGTTGTTTGACCGTTTTGTGGCCTTTGATAAATCTTACCATGCCACTTTGCGGCTGGGGCTTAAAACCACCACCGCCGATATCATGGGTAAGACCATCGAACAAAAATCAGCCCAGGGCATTGATCAAAAAAAAGTGGAAGATGTTTTTAGAAAATTTATCGGTGAGATTGAGCAAGTGCCGCCCATGGTTTCCGCCCTCAAACATAAAGGCGAACGTTTATATAAAATCGCCTGGAGGGGCGAACAAGTCGAGCGCACTCCCCGCAAAGTGCGCATTGATGATCTGCATGTATTAAAATTTGCTTCTGGGCAGGTTGAATTTTTCATGTCCTGTTCCAAAGGAACTTATGTCCGTCAGCTGGCGGAGGATGTGGGTGAGGCTTTAGGCTGTGGGGCCTGTATTTCCCAAATTGAACGCACGCGCGTGGGGCAATTTGATATTAAAGACGCGGTCAGTTTAGAGAATCTCAATGAAAGTCATATACGGTCTTGGACCAATTAATCCCCGCCAAAAATCGGCGGGATTAACCCCGCTAGTCCCGCCAGGGCGGGACGTAGCGGTGGTTAAATTCAAAAAAACAGCGGCAGCGATTGGTATCTTCGACGGCGTTCATCGTGGCCATCAGCTGTTAATCAAGAGCATGGTCGCCCGGGCCAGGAAGCTCAAGGCCAGAGCCATGGTCATCACCTTTTTTCCTCATCCGGCCCACGTACTTCGTCCTGACGTATTTTTGCCGTATCTGATGTCTCTGGAGCATCGTTTGCGGCTTTTTGAAGCGTTAGGGGTGGATGTGGTTTTAGTCATCCGTTTTAATAAACGTTTTGCCAAAATTGATCCGCATTATTTCATTGAAAAAATTTTGGTTGGACAGCTGGGGGTGAAGTCTATTTTTGTCGGCCAAGATTTTCGCTTCGGCAAAGACAGAAGCGGCGACATACGATTGTTCAAAAGGCTTTCTCAAACACTTGGCTATCGCATGCACGCGGTGAAGGCCTTAAAACAAGGCGGCCAGGTGATTAGCAGCAGCCGCTTGCGTCGCTTGATTCCGCAAGGGAAATTAAAGCAGGCCAAAGCATTGTTAGGTCGTCCGGTTTCTGTGTTAGGGCGTGTGGTGCGCGGGGCCTCAAGAGGTAAATCCTTAGGCTATCCGACGGCCAACGTGCATTATACCTGTAACGTTTTGCCGCCCTGCGGGGTTTATGCCGTGCGGGTGGTCTGGAAAAAGAAGCCTTTCTACGGTATGGCTAATTTAGGCCGAAGGCCTTCATTTAAGGAAAAAGGCGCTAAAGTGCATCTAGAAGTACACATTTTTGATTTTAACCGTACGCTCTACGGCCAGGAAATTTTGGTTGAATTCCTTCGCAAGATCCGCGATGAGAAATCTTTCGTTTCTAAAGAAGACCTTATCCGCCAGATTCAAAAAGACGAAAGGATTATTCGTGAATTACTGCATGTTTAGTGTTTTTCGTGCACAATTCCAAATAAATTTTTATAAGAATTCATAACTATATTATTTCCAAATAGATAGGACTTTTCCATTCACTTGACAAGTAAGCAGTATGTGGTATCTTTTCTTATATGTCTTATAACCTGTCCCCAAAAAATCTAATGAACAAATCATGAGGGAGATTAAGTATGTTTTTTCATAACAGAATAGTTTGCCGCTTTAAACGTTGTATTTCTTCTCTAGCATTACTTTCCTTTCTTTTAGGCTCATGCGTTTTGCCTAACAGAGCTTCCGCGCAAATGTTCACTTATGGGAATCTTCCTGCCCCCGGCAGTATGCTCAACAGCAGCGCTCATTTTGTCCCGGTTATGATCAAGGGTTTGAAAATCTATGGGGATGATCCTTTAAAATTTGATTTTATCTTAGACAGCGGCAATGCTAAAGTTTCTGAAGCTGATTTTCAAAATGAGGGAATCAAACTGGCCAAATATTTCCTGGCCGGATTGACCGTTCCGGAAAAAGATCTGTGGGTCAACCTTTCTCCTTATGAAAAAGATCGCATTGTTCCTGAGTCCTTTGGTCAGACTCTTTTAGGCCGTGATTTGCTGGCTCAGGATTATATCCTCAAACAATTATCTTCTTCTTTAATTCATCCGAATAAAGATTTAGGGAAAACTTTTTGGAATCAAGTCTATACAAAAGCCAAACAACTCTATGGAACAACCAATATCCCGGTCAACACCTTTAATAAGGTATGGATTGTCCCGGATAAAGCCAATGTGTGGGAAAACAACGGCATGGCTTTTGTGACCTCCAGCCACCTGAAGGTGCTTTCTGAAGAGGATTACCTGTCTCTTTCTAAAAATATCGATAATCAAAAGTTTGGTATGAATCAAATCTCTCAGAATGATGTGAAGGCCATCAGTCGAGCCTCTGCGGATGTGGTGCGTCAATTGCTTTTGCCGGCCATTGAAAAAGAAGTCAATGAGGGAGAAAACTTCGCCAATTTACGCCAGATTTACAATGCCATGATTTTGGCGGTCTGGTATAAGCAGGCTTTAAAAGACAGTCTTTTGTCCAAGGTGTATGTGAATCAGAACAAAACCACCGGTGTAGATGATCAGGATAAGCAAAGCAAGCTCAAGATTTACCATCAGTACCTGGCGGCCTTCAAGAAAGGCGTGTTTAACTTTATCAAGGAAGAGCCAGACGAAAATAATACTGTAATACCCCGCAAGTATTTTTCCGGCGGGGCCGACTGGGCGATGATAGCGCAGGTTGAGCAAGTTGAGCGCGGACCTTTGACGGGTTTGTCTCCTACAGAGCAGGCGACAGTGGTAGGCAACGTTGGTCGGACAAGATTATTCACGTGGGGAGCCGGAGTTATCGGGGGCAAGCGGGTCGATGATGCGATGGTGGTCTCATCAGCTGAGGAGGCCGTTTATACACAACTTACTGAGACTCAAATTCCAGCGGTGTTTGGTGTGGATTTTGCACCGCATGGTTTCAAATCAGATCAATTTTGGGTCGCTGAGGTCGATCCTACCCAAGGAAAACTTATAAAACCATCTTCCATCAATCTTTTTAAGAATACTTCAACTTTGGTGGGAGTCAATGTGGCTATCTTGCAGGCTATAGCTGCAGCAGGCTATTCAGGGTTATTGGAACATATTCTTGGTAAGGTATCGAAAGATTTTGGTAAGGAAATTGATGCTGTAGCTGTTAAAGTCGGTAGGGAGTCGTTGGAAATATTGGCAAAAAAGTTGGATGTTGTCATTGTTGTAGGAGGTAATGAGGGGTCCTTTCGAGACGAGTCAAAAGATATGCCTCTTGGCTTGATTATGAATCCGACTGGTAAAAACGGAACGTTTATGTATTTTGGGGATTCAGTGGAAGTAACCAATGGGGTTAAACTTAAAATTGGAAAACCCGGAACTTATTCGATGGTGACTTTAGTACCTTTAATGATGCCTTCCACAGATGGGTATCGCATTTCGTTGGCTGTTGACAAATTCAATCTCAACAAACCATTTCCTAAGATTGATCCGGTCATCACAAATGCCAATAGCTTACGTCATGTCCTAGAACAGTTGGCCGAATATATGGAGGCTGCAGATGCAGACGCTTTCATCAAACAAATGGTATCGCAATATATTGTTGTTACCCTTAATCGTCCTAAACATGATCAGCTAAAAGCTCAGGCCAAAGAGCTGGGGTTTTCCGTATTAGATCGGGAAGATGGAGATCCGCTTCTTTTTATTCGTGCCATGTTGGGAATTCCCGGTAAAGACGGTAAAAAATTACTGGCCATTTCAACTGGCGGTGCCAATGAACACATCATGTCTATGGTTTTTGCAGCATTGTATGGAAAAGCGTTGATGACTACTACTTATGCTGCGACAAAAACATTGAAAGCGGTTGATAAAGAATATGCTCCAGGTGGTGCACAATCAGGACAAGGAAATTTGGAGAAAGCTAGAAACTATTCTGCGGATGATCTGAAGAATTACAGTGACGTTAACACTGCCTTGGATAAAATAAGACATGCCGGATTCGATGTCCCGCAGGCTCCAGTTACTTCAGAGCAGTTAAAGGCGCAGCTCTTAACTCCGACTTCAGAAGAACTCAGTATGTTGAAAGAGGGCAAAATTCCTTCTTCGTTAGTTATTGCCTCTATTACAGGTTCTAATAAATTAGATTGGGGAGTATTACAGCCTTATATTCAGCCAGTGAGATGGGTGGAATCATCGGATGGTTCCGGTAAAGTGATTGTTAGTGGATTTTTAATCAATAACGAAGGGAAAGTGAATTTCTTCAGAGCTAGCTTAAAAACAGATGACGTTATTAAATCACGTTATTCTATTGTAGCTCATAATGATCTTTTGCCTAATCCTTTAGTTGCTCAATATGAAAAAACACGAACAGCGTACATGACTATGCTGTATGCAGGCGAAATCGATGTGGATATTATTGGCAACCATGTTAAAAATATCCACAGCCTTTTAAAGAATGAAGAGACTGCCCAAGACAGTTTGAAAACATTAGACGATGCTTTTGCTGCTGTACAAAGAGATATTAGGCTTGAAGCAGAAGTGGTACGTGCTGTTCGTGAAGTGGAGAGATATATTCTCGGTAACCCTAGTGTGCAAATGGAAGATGGGACCATGCATGCCGTGGTACAACCTGCTAGTGCAGCGATGACGACTAATGTGCCACCAGAGCAGGAACGATTAAGGAGGATTGTGGGGAGTATTGCCGCACCGACGAAAGGTTTTTTGGCGGCGGATGGGACTACAGATACTATTGAAAAAGAAATAGTAAGAGCGATGGGTTTAAAGACACTGGATGAATTAAGGGCTCAGTTTAATGAAGGTCAGCGTTTTGCTTTGCGTGAGCAGGCGCGCAATGTGACTTTTACCTCGGCAGCATTGCCGTATACGGTGGGTGGTGTCATTGTTTATGATGAAGCGGCTAAATATAAGGATGCTCAAGGTCGGAATTTGATCGATGAGCACGTCATAAAAAGAGGAGTAGGAGTTATCCACAAAGCAGATCGTGGTCTAAAGCCCGATGAAACCAGTCCTTTGCCTAGCAGGGAAGGTCTTGATAGAGAGAAGCTTCCCAAAGACGCAGGGCTGGATGATTTAAACACTATTTTAGATGTATTCCCTAATTCAGTTGCGACCAAGTTCAGGGTAACATTTACTATCGATGGAGATAGCTTGCCCACTCAGGCAAATATAGAAGCGAATGCGAAAGCTTTAGCCCGACATGCGTATGATACACAAAAGTCCGGTAGAGCGCCAACAATCGAGCCCGAAATATTGATTAACGGAGACCACAGTATCGATAAGAGTAATGAAGTCATGATTCGTGTACTCAAGGGGATTTTTAAGGCATTAAAGGAAAAAGGGGTATGGCTGCCCGGAGTTGTCCTTAAGACAAGTATGGTTTTATCAGGGAAAACCGCACAGAATCGAGCTGATTACAAAGAAGTGGCAAGACAGACGGTCGATGTGCTTAAAAAGACGGTTCCTGCTGAATTGGGAGCGATTGTATTTTTATCTGGTGGGCAGTCAACAGAAGAGGCATTGGGGAATTTAAATGCCATTGCCCAGGAAGCCAGAACACAGAAAGCTCCATGGCGGTTAACGTATTCTTATTCTCGTGCCCTCAAACAGCCAGCATTAAAGGTATGGGCTGGGAAGGCAGAAAATATTCCTGCTGCCCAGAAGGTGTTTAATCAGACTCTTTATAGAGCGCAGGCAGCTAGCTTAGGAGTGTTAGAAGAATTTGATGCGTTGATGGCCAAGATTGGTATCGATGCTCTTTTGGCAGGACAAGATGAGTATAACAAAATGTTAGCGGCCAATGCTCAAGCTTATAATTTGGGGGAGTTGGTGAAGAATTTTGATGCGGCACAGGTAACTTCAGCTACAGCTATCCAACGCCAGGGTGGTATCGACCTGCGTCCTGATTTGTTTGACCTGCAAATCAAACGTGATGACAAAGGTATACCTTTACCTGTCAGTCAACAGCCCATTGGCAGCATGAAGATTCAAGGTTTTATGCCTGTAACCATTGATTTTAAACCAGTTAATTTACCTTTATTATTGGGTGCCGCTAATAATCAGGAGGATAAGCAGCAGCTAACATTTAAATAAGTTTTAATCATAATTTAGTAAAAAACTCTAAAAGCCTTCACTGTCCCGCCTCGGCGGGATAGCGAGGGTTTTTTATTTACAAATTTTGTTTATTGACAATGGAGGGGTGTTTGCTTATACTGCCTTCAAGTGGAGCAAAGTGGAGCAGGGTGGTTTAAACTATGTTTTACGGCGAATACAATCATGGCATTGACAATAAAGGCCGGCTGATTTTGCCTTCGCGGTTTCGCGAGGTGGCCAAAGAGCACGGCATTGAGAAGTTTTTTGTCACCCGCGGCCTAGACCGCTGCATTTTTATGTTCAGCGACCAGCAGTGGCAGCTGGAAGAGCAGAGGTTTAAGAATTTGTCGTTTACCAAGCAGGAAGCGCGGCATTTTAACCGTTTGTTTTTCTCCGGTGCCGTCGAAGTTGTTCCCGATAAACAGGGGCGGTTCATTATTCCGCAGTATTTGAAAGATTTTGCCGGCATTAAAAAAGATGCCGTTGTCATCGGCCTTTCTAACCGTATTGAGATTTGGCAGACGCAGAGCTGGCAAGAGTTCTTTTCCAAAACCAGCGTTGACTTTGAGAAGACCGCGGAAAATATGATGAATTTGAGTTAGTGGCCATGGACCAGAGAGCGCATATTTCAGTCATGCCCCAACAAGTCATGTATTGGCTGAATGTCCAAAGCGGCGCTGTCATCGTCGATGGTACCTTGGGTTTAGCCGGGCACGCCGCTTTAATAGCCCGGGCCTTAGGAACAGACGGGCATTTGATTGGTATTGACCGCGACAGCTCTTCTTTAACCGAAGCTAAGAGGCGTTTGGCGTCTTTTTCTTTAAGGATTGATTTGTTGCAGGCCTCCTTTGGTGACGTCAAGCGAATCTTAGCTGAGGTTAAAGTTAGGGCCCTCAACGGGGTTTTGTTGGATCTTGGTCTATCCAGCTTTCAGTTGGACGACGAACAACGCGGATTTAGTTTTCTTAAAGACGGGCCGCTAGATATGCGCATGGATCAGACACAAGGAGTCACGGCCGCGGATTTGGTCAATACGCTTAAAGAGGACGAGCTGGCGCGGATCATTGAAGAATTTGGCGAGGACCGTTTTGCCCGGCGCATTGCCAGGGCCATCGTCCGGCGGCGTACTCAGGAAAAAATTGTTACCACAGGCCAGTTAGCGAAGGTTGCTTTAAGCGCCTTGCCGGCGGGTTACAGCCGCGGGCGCATTCATCCGGCGACGCGCACGTTTCAGGCCTTGCGTATGGCGGTTAATCGGGAACTGGAAACTTTAAAAGCAGCGCTGGCAGGCTGGTTTGAGGTGTTAAAACCTTCGGGAAGAATGGTGGTGATTTCATTTCATTCGCTCGAGGACCGTATCGTCAAAAATAGTTTTAAGGAATTGGCCCAACAGGGCCGGGGAAAAATTCTGACGAAGAAACCGGTGGAACCTTCGCAGGAAGAATGTGAACTTAATCCCCGGGCCCGAAGCGCCAAACTAAGAGCGGTGGAAAGGGTTATATGAGTTTAAAAGTCTGGGTTAAGTTTATGTCTTTTGTGACCGTTACGGCCCTTATTTACATTCATATGCAGATGCAGATTTTTGACTTGGCTTATCAGGGCAAGGACAGAGAAGGGCGTACGCACGAATTAAGAGACCGCAGCGGTCTTTTAACCCATCAAGTCCTCACCTTAAAGTCCGCCAATCATCTGGGTAATCAGCTGTTAGAAAAAAACAGCAGCTTACAATTTATGGGTCATGATCGCGTCATGACATTAACAGGACCGAGCTCGATCGTCAGTCAGCTGCCAGCGTCCGTTAAAGGTAAGAATGAAAATTTTTTACTGTGGAACCTTTTGTCTTTCTTAAGCCCCCAGGAGGCCAAAGCCTGGGACCGTCAATAAATCGAGGCAGGAATTGTTTCTTAGAAAATACCCCTCTCGTTTAGCCATTGTTTTTGTGGTTTTGCTAGCGGGGTTTTTGTACTCCATTACTTTTCTTCTTTACATTCAAATTTTCCGCTCTTCGTATTTAGCCCATTTAGCCCAGAAACAGCATGAACATTTAATCACCATCGACCCTAAACGCGGCACCATTTATGACCGTAACTTAAGGCCGCTGGCGATGAACCTGCCGGTTTATTCCGTTTGCGCCAACGCCCGCGTTCTTGCCCAGCGCCATGATAAAGCTGACGTGATTGCTCAATTGGCCAAGGTATTAAACATTCCTTCCTCGGACATTGCCGCCAAGATCGACAAGAATAAATTTTTTGTTTGGATTGAGCGTAAAATTCCTCAGGACGTTTATCAGAAATTAAAAGATTTAAAACTGGCTGGCATAGGTTTTATTAAGGAAAGCAAAAGATTTTATCCCAACCAGACCTTAGCCGCCCATCTGGTGGGTTTTGCCGGTGTGGATAATAACGGCCTGGATGGCCTGGAGCGGGATTATGACAAATATTTAAAAGGTAAAGAAGGCCGCTCGATGATTTTACGGGACGCTCACCAGAGGGAGTTGTTGTTAGAAAAAGATTATATCGCGCCGGTGGATGGCCTGGATGTGGTTTTAACGATTGATGAAACCATTCAATTCATTGCGGAGCGGGCACTCGATAAAATGTATCACAAATATAATGCCAAAGGGGCGAGCATCATTGTGATGGATCCTAAAACTGGTGAAATCCTCGCTTTTGCCAACCGTCCGACGTATAATTTAGAAGATGCTTCTAAGAGTTCGCCGGAGTCCCGTACCAATCGCGCCATTGTCTTTACTTATGAACCGGGATCGGTGTTTAAGATTGTCACGACCTGTGCGGCATTGCAGGAGGGGGTTGTTAAAGAAACCGATATGATCAATTGCGAGCACGGCGCCTATCGGGTGGCCAATCACATTTTGCATGACCATGAACCCTTGGGCACTATCACATTTAGACAGGTCATTGAGCTCTCGAGCAATATCGGCACCACCAAAGTTGCTCAACGTTTAGGGCCCCAAAGGGTGTATAATTATGCGCATCATTTTCGTTTTGGTATGCGCACCGGCATTGATCTTCCTGGAGAGGCCAAAGGCAATTTAAAACCGGTGCGTCTGTGGTCTAAAACATCCATTGGCGCGGTACCCATCGGCCAGGAAGTGACAGTGACTCCCATTCAGCTGTTGGGGGCCATTGCGGCCATTGCCAATGACGGCGTTTATATGCGGCCCTTTGTGGTTAAATATATTAAAGACAGCCATGATCAAATGATCAAAGAGACTAAACCGCAGATTTTGGATAAAGTGATCTCTTCCCAAACCGCGGCGCGTGTCAAAGCTATTTTACGGGGAGTTGTTGAGATCGGAACGGGCAAAAAAGCGCAGATTAAAGGTGTTAGCGTCGGTGGTAAAACCGGGACAGCTCAAAAGGTTGTCGCTGGCACCTACTCGCATGCGCATTTTTATGCGACGTTTGTGGGATTTGCGCCGGTGGAAAACCCAAGGCTGGTGGCCGTGGTGGTGTGTGATGAGCCTCATCCGGCCTATTATGGCGGAACAGTGGCTGCTCCCGTCTTTAGTGAAGTGATAGGAGATGCTTTAAAATATCTCGATGCCCGACAAATGGCAGGCGCTGTTAGTGATGATCAAGGATAAACCATGATCTTGAAGGATTTGTTAAAAGATATTTATTTGAAACCTTTACCTCGGGCGTGTGAAGGTCTTGTGATTGAAACGATTAGCTGCGACTCCCGTTTAAGGCAGCCTCAAGGATTGTTTGTGGCTTTGGATGGCTTTCAGTTTAAAGGAGAGGATTTTATTCAACAGGCGATCGTGCAGGGGGCCGTGGTGGTCGCTAAAAAAGGATCCAGCAGAACTTTGTCAAATTACACTATAGCTGATTCCGTTTGTCTTTTAGACGTGGAGGATCCAAAATTATTTTTGCGGCAAATCACTTTGCGTTTTTTTGATTCCCCTTCCCGCAAAGTGAGAACGATCGGAGTGACGGGTACCAACGGCAAAACCACGATCACTTATCTTTTAGAAAGCATTCTTCAAGCCAAATCCAAAGCCTGCGCCGTCATCGGCACGGTCAATTACCGCTTGGCCGGCCAAACGTTGCCGTCGAAAAATACCACCCCCGGCTTTTTAGAGAATCAAAGTTATCTGGCTCATTTGGCTTCTTTAAAAATTCCTTATTGTGTCATGGAAGTTTCCTCGCATGCGCTTAAGCAAGGCCGTGTGGATGGGATTGATTTTGCCTGCGCCATTTTTACTAATCTGACCCAGGACCATTTGGATTATCATAAAGACATGGAGAGTTATTTTAAGGCTAAGGCGATTTTGTTTGAAAATCTGAGCGACTACACCTCAGTGGTTATTAATCAGGACGATCCTTATGGGGGGCGCCTGATGCGTTTGTTTAAAGGAGAGGTTATCACGTATGGTATAAAAACTGCCTCGGATGTGAAAGCTGTCGGGATTAAGTCTTCCTTAAATGGTACTCAAATGGATATTGTTTTTCCGACGGGAAAGATGGCCATTAATACGCGTTTTATCGGTGAGCATAATGTGTATAATATTTTAGCTGCCTGTGCGTGCGCCTGGAGGGAGGGTATTGATCTGGATAGAATCCGTCAAGGGGTGGAGGCCTTATCCTGTGTACCCGGACGGCTTGAGCCGGTGGATGCAGGCCAGGATTATTTTGTGTTTATCGATTATGCCCACACCGAAGATGGTTTGGTTAACGTGCTTAAAAGCTTAAGGACGGTTAGCCGCAATAAAATCATTTTAGTTTTTGGCTGTGGGGGTGACCGTGACCGTGGCAAGAGGCCTCAAATGGGACGGGCCGCCTGCACACTAGCGGATTATGCCATTGTCACCAGCGACAATCCACGCAGTGAAGACCCGATGGCCATCATCGACGAGATCAAGGCGGGATTCACGCGGCCTAACTATGAGGTCATCGTTGACCGTAAAAAAGCTATTGCCCGCGCGCTTGAAATGGCTGGAGCCGGACAAATTGTTCTTATTGCCGGTAAAGGTCATGAAGATTGTCAGATTTTGAAAGATCGCACCATCGAATTTAATGAACGTAAGATCATACAAGAATTATTGAAGACGGCATCTTAAATAATGTTTACCATTGATGAGCTTATCAAAGCAACCCAGGGACGCTTAGTTCAAGGACCGGCCAAGGGTTCTGTAAGGTCTGCGTGTATTGACTCCCGCCTTATTAAGAAAGACCAGCTGTTTATTGCCATCAAAGGAGATATTTTTGACGGTCATGATTTTATCACGGATGTCGTCGCTAAAGGCGTGCGTGTTTTATTGGTCCATAAGCCCGTTGCTATGACAAACCCCGGGGTTAGTGTCATTGCGGTTCATGATACGACTCGCGCTTTGGGGCATCTGGCCCGTTTTCATCGTCTGCGTTTTAAAGTGCCGGTGATCGCTTTGACCGGCAGCGCGGGTAAGACGACCACCAAAGAGATGATTACCGGTGTGCTCAACAAGAAATACCGCGTGTTAAAGAATGAAGGCACACAGAACAACCATATCGGCGTGCCCATGACGCTTTTGCGGTTGAGGCCTTCGCATGAAATTGTTGTTTTAGAATGCGGCACGAATCAGCCCGGAGATATTGCGTGGCTGGCGGATATTACGCGGCCAACGGTAGTTTTATTTACTAATATCGGTGAATCACATTTGGAAAAGCTTAAAAATAAGCAGGGCGTTCTTAGAGAAAAATGGAATTTGACTAAATTTATGGATCGAAAGGGAGCGGTTATTTTTAATCAGGATGATCCTTTATTAAGAAAAACGGTTGAGCGTTTTGATGGACGCCTCATCGCTTTTAGCCTGCACAATAAAATCAAGCAGAAGCTGCCTTTTAGATTCTCGAGTTCAAATCGTTGTTCCAATGCATTAGCCGCCTATGTTTGCGGACGATTATTTCATGTTCCTCATATCGACATTTATAAGACTTTAGATAGTTTCAAATTTCCCTCAGGCCGGGAAGAAGTGATCCATCTTAAAGACCGTTGGCTTATCAATGATACGTATAACGCCAACCCTGTGTCTATGCGCTCGGCGATAGAAATGCTCAATGATTTTGCCACCCCCCATCAACGCATCATGGTGGCGGCGGATATGCTGGAGCTAGGATCTCAATCCAGGAAATTGCATGAATCCATCGGCAGTGTCATTGCTCAATCAAAGATTAATGTATTAATTACCGTCGGTCATCTGGCCCGGCACATGGCTTTACAAGTAAAGAAAGAAGCCAGGCAGCTCTTAGTTTTTACATATAATGATATTGAATCTGCGGCTAAAGAACTCATCAAAATATTCGTACCAGGGGACGTAGTTCTCATTAAAGGTTCCCGCGACATGAGGATGGAACGTTTGGTCGAACACCTTAAACATTCAAATCATTCAAATTAAGGGATAGGACATGTTTTATTTTTTTTCGGATTTTTCTTATGTGTGGCCGTTCTTAAATATTTTCCGTTACATCACCTTTCGCGCCGGCATGGCGGGTTTCACGGCTTTTATTCTCTGCGTGATTTTTGGTCCTGTTTTTATCCGTGCCTTCAAACAGCGCAGCATCCAGGAAATCGCCAAACGCAAAGACGCCCCGGGATTGGATTCATTTCAAACCGACAAGGAAGGAACGCCGACGATGGGAGGAGTATTTATCGTTGGAAGTATTTTAGTTTCCGTGCTGTTATGGGGCAATTTAACTAATTCTTTTCTTCTCATGACATTTTTTATATGTTTGTGTTTGGCGATTTTAGGCGGGGTGGATGATTATGTGAAACTCAAAGGTATCGGCAAGCACCGTGGGATCAGAGGTAGGGTAAAATCTCTCTGGCAGATCCTTATCGCTTTATTGGTGGCGGTATTTTCCTACCTGCATCCGGATATCACCACCTGTTTGGATGTGCCGTTTTTTAAGAATTTAATCATTGATTTGGGCGCGTTTTTTGTATTTTGGGTGGTCTTGGTGGTGGTCAGTGCCTCCAATGCCGTGAATCTGACCGACGGGCTCGATGGCCTGGCCATCGGCTGCGTGTTGATGGTCGCTTTTACGTTGGGGACTTTAAGTTATGTGACCGGTAATGTCGCCATGAGCGATTATCTTCTCATTCCTCATGTTCCCGGCGCCGGTGAGCTGACTGTTTTTTGCGCGGCGATGATGGGGGCTTCCTTGGGGTTTTTGTGGTTTAATTGCCATCCGGCTACCATCTTTATGGGGGATGTAGGGTCTCTAGCTTTGGGCGGCAGTTTGGGCATGATTGCTATTTTTATCAAGAAGGAATTGTGGTTGATTGTTTTGGGTGGGGTTTTTGTCGCAGAAGCCGGTTCGGTGATTCTTCAGGTTCTTTCTTTTAAATTGACAGGCAAACGTATTTTTAAAATGTCGCCGTTTCATCATCATTTACAATTATCTGGCTGGAATGAAAACAAGATCATCGTGCGGTTTTGGATTGTCGCTATTATTTTGGCCATGCTCACGTTGACGACATTAAAAATTCGCTAATATGATGAATTTAAAAAATAAAAAAGTCACCGTTATTGGCGCTGCCAGAAGCGGTTTGGCGGTGGCTGATTTAGTTCTTCGATGCGGCGGTATCCCAAAAATTTCGGAATCTAAGCCTCATGTCTCCATTCCTTGTGGAATTACCGTCGAGACAGGAGGGCACACCCAAGCATTCATTCAAGACAGTGATTATGTTATCTTAAGCCCGGGGGTACGCATCGGCAGCCCGCCAGTGCAATGGGCCGAGGATAAAGGCATTGAAGTCATGGGGGAAGTGGAGCTTGCTTTCAGGTTTTGTCCATGCCCCATCGTTGCGGTCACCGGCAGTAATGGCAAAACCACCACCTCAACCTTGATCGCTGAAATTTTAAAGAAAGCAGGACGTTCAGTGTGTCTGTGCGGCAATATCGGCAGTCCTTTTTCCAACTATGTTTTCAATCTTAAACCGACGGATACGGTGGTGCTGGAAATCAGTTCTTTTCAGTTGGAGTCGATGATTCATTTTAAACCCCATGTGGCCCTTTGGCTTAATTTCAGCCAGAATCATTTGGACCGCCATAAGGATTTGACGAAATATTTCCAGGCCAAGAAAAAAATTTTTGCCAATCAAGACAAAAATGATTTTGCCGTCTTAAATTTCGCTCAGGAAGAATTTCACGATTTAGCCAAAGGCTTGAAATCCAAAGTATTGTTTTTCAACGGCCCTGATGTCTGCTCGGATATTACCAATCCGAATGATTTAGCCGCTTTGACGGCTGCCAAGGCTTTAGGGGTGTCTGAAAGTATTAGCCGTCAGGTATTTTTGGAGTTTAAAGGGGTGGAGCATCGTTTGGAATTAGTCAGGACTTTGCACGGCGTGGATTATATTAATGATTCCAAGTCTACCACTGCCGAGGCCAGCCGATGGGCGCTGGAGCGTACACATAAGCCGATCATTATGATTTGCGGCGGCCGTCATAAACAGATTGATCTTTCTGTGCTCAAAGGTTTGGTTGGCCGCAAGGTCAAACAAATGATCGCCATCGGGGAGGCCAAAGATCTTATACAACAAACCTTCAAGGATGTAGTGCCGGTGGCCACATGTTCATCGTTTAAGGAGGCTATTAAAGCCGCGCAGCAAAAAGCCCAAGAAGGCGACGCGGTGGTACTATCTCCCATGTGCGCCAGCTTTGATATGTTTAACGATTATGAACATCGAGGGAAAGTTTTTAAAGAAATCGTGAAGGATCTCAAGTGAACATATGAAAGAAACCCGGGTTAATTTAACTGTCATTGTTTCGGCTTTAATCTGTATTGGGATTGTGATGATCTATAGCGCCAGCTGTGTCAATGCGCTGCAGAATTATCAGGATAGCTTGTATTACCTCAAACGCCATTTGCTGTTTTTGGTCATGGGTTTGGCGGCCTGCGTGTGGGTGATGAGCATGGATTACCGTCAAATTCAGCCGCATGCGCGCCTTCTTTTAGGGATAAGTCTTTTTCTTTTGGTTTTGGTGCTCATTCCGCATATTGGCAAAGAAAGTTATGGGGCTCGCCGCTGGTTTAAATTAGGTGTTTTTCATTTTCAGCCCTCGGAGCTGGCCAAATTAGCGGTGATCATTTACACGGCGGACTTTTTAAGCCGCAAACAACAGCTGATCCGTGATTTTAAGCAGGGATTCTTGCCGCCGATTTTAGTCATGGGGGTCGTTTGTTTATTAACGGTCAAACAGCCGGATTTGGGGACCACGGTTGAGATGGCGGTCGTGGTCTTGGGGCTCATGTTGATTGCCGGAGCCCGTCTTTGGCATTTGGCCGCTATCACTGCGGCGGCTATACCCCTCGTGGTTTATTTAGTAGCTAAAGAACCTTACCGCATGGCGCGCATCATTGCGTTTTTAGATCCATGGCAGGACAGCCAGGGCATAGGTTTTCAGCTGACCCAGTCGCAAATTGCGCTCGGCTCCGGTGGAATTTTTGGTGTCGGCTTGGGACACAGCCAGCAGAAATTATTTTATTTGCCGGCGGCGCACACGGACTTTATTCTTTCGATTATCGGCGAAGAATTGGGATTGGCGGGAGCTTTGGCGGTTATCGTGCTGTTCGTGTTGTTTATCTGGACGGGTATTCGTTTGATCCGTCAGACGCATGAAAGTTTTGGATATTTCTTGAGCATCGGCATTATTTTAATGCTGGGGCTGCAAGCCATGGTCAATGTGGGGGTCAGTATCGGTGCTTTTCCGACCAAGGGGTTGCCGCTGCCGTTTATCAGCTACGGCGGCTCTGCTCTTATTTTTCATTTGGTGGCCATTGGCCTGCTTTTAAACGTCTCTAAGACGCAGGACCAGAAATTTTAGGATATGCGATGAGGATTGTTATTGCCACTGGCGGAACAGGGGGGCATATTTTTCCAGCTCTACAGACGGCCTGTGTTTTAAGAGACCGCGGCCATGAAGTGATTTTTGCCGGCGTCCTAGCCTTAAGTGAAGAAAAAGTTAAGGCGCAGGGGTTTAAAACTATAGTGATCAAGGCGCGTGGATTGACCAATCGATCTTTGACCGGTTTACTTCAGTTTAGCTTTTTCATGTTGCAAGCCATAGGTAGCGCCATCCAAGCGCTTGGGCAAACGCAGCCTGATAAAGTCATTGGCTTTGGCGGTTATGGGTCCTTTGCGGTTGTTTTGGCCGCGCGCCTGCTTCATATACCGACGATGATCCACGAGCAAAATATGGTACCTGGCAAAGCCAATCGTCTTTTGGCGAAGGTGGTCAAAAAGGTGGCGATCAGTTTCCTTGAAACTCAAAACTATCTTAATCCCCATAAGATCGTCTTGACAGGGTGCCCTTGCCATCAACAGAGGTCTTTAGAGAGCAGAGAGAATTTACTTCAAAAGTTTTCGCTAGAGGCCGATCGTGCGACCATCTTGCTCTTAGGGGGCAGTCAAGGAAGTCAAAAACTCAATGAGGTGTTCTTCGCCATGATGTCGAGCGGGGGGCAACACAGACCGGTGCAGGCGATTCATATGACAGGAGCTAAAGAGTATTTACTTTACACGACGAAATATCAAAACAGTTCTTTGCCGGTGAAAGTTTTTGAATTTATAAGTCCCATTGAAGAAGCGTATGCGATTGCTGATGTGGTCATTGCCCGCGCCGGGGCAGCCACCGTCTGGGAATTGGGATTTTTTGCGAAACCTTCCATTTTAGTGCCGTATCCTTTGGCTGATGGGCATCAAAAATATAATGCGCAACTTCTCGTGCGAGGGGGATTGGCTCAAATGATTGAACAGAAAGATTTGACCGCGGATATTTTAAAAAAGGCGGTGCAATCTTTGTTGGAGACGAAATTCGACCGTCAAGCGCTTTTCAGCAATCATCCGGACCAGGAATTGGCGCTGGCCGTGGAGAACCTATGAACCGTGCCCTTCAAGTTTTCGTGTTGGTGAGCCTGTGGTTGGCTGTACAGACTTTTCATGCCCGGGCTGCCAAAGAGTGGGAAATGATTAAAGGGGATAATTTTATTGTGTATTATCGGCCTTCTGATGTGCCCGAAGATTTCGCCAGGACGGTCATGGATTCGGCCCAAGAAGAATTCGGGAATGTGACGACGAATTTAGGGATTACACGTTATCAAGGATGGAGTGGGGATAAGCGCGCTTCGATTTATATTTACAGGGACGAAAATGATTATGTGCAAAACGGCGGCCAGGCAGGCTGGTCGCATGGGGCGGCGCTGGTACAAACCAAAATGATCAAGACTTACCCATCGGATGCAGGATTTTTTGATTCGCTTTTGCCGCATGAGCTGGGGCATATCATTCTTCATGAATACGTTGGGCCTTACGCTGATGTCCCTTTGTGGTTCGATGAAGGGGTGGCTATGTATCAGGAAAAAGCCAAGCGTCTGGGCACTAATAAGATTGTTCAAGAGGCCTTAGCAAATGGTCAATTTATTCCTTTATCAGAGCTGACAGTTATGCGATTATATAACAATTCCGATCAAAAGACGGTAGAGCTTTTTTATGCGGAATCGGCCAGCATCGTCAATTTTATGATCACCCAGTTGGGAGAAAGTCATTTTTATAAACTCTGTCACGAATTAAAAGAGCATACGCCTTTGGTGGATGCTTTGCCTAAGATTTATATGCATATCCAAGATTTGGATGATTTGAATAAAAGGTGGGTGAATTATTTAAAGGATCGCTCATGAAGAGCAAGCATTATCATTTTATTGGCATCGGCGGTATGGGGATGGGGACGCTGGCATTATTATTGTTAGCCAAAGGGCATAAGATCAGCGGTTCAGATCTTAAAGACAATGAACTGATAGCTCAACTGTGCAAAAACGGGGCGACGGTCGCCATGGGCCATCAAGCCAGTAATATTCAAAATCCTGATTATGTGGTTTATTCTTCGGCGATTCCTATAAACAATCCCGAAAGGATTGAATCAGTCAGCCGTCAATTATCTTTGCTTAAACGTGCTCAAGTGTTAGCCCAACTGGTCAATGAACAGGTCGGTATCACCATTGCCGGCGCGCACGGCAAAACCACGACGACCTCGATGGTCTCGTATCTTTTGCTCAATGCTGGACTTAAACCTACCACCGCCATCGGGGGCATCATTAACGGTCATACCTACAATGCGCATTTGGGGGAAGGTAAATATTTCGTGGCGGAGACGGATGAAAGCGACGGCACGTTCTTGTATTTTCGCCCCCGGTATTCGATTATCACCAATATTGATTTTGAGCATGTGGATTTTTATAAAGATTGGCAGGGAATTTTAGAAGCTTATCGTAAATTTATTAACTGTACCGTTGAAGGCGGGTGCGTGATTGCCTGCAGCGAAGACCAACGGCTTAAAATTCTGGTGAAAGAATCTAAAAAGCAGGCCGTCTTTTACGGATTCGATCACACTTGCGATGTGTGGGCCAAAAATATTATCACGGATGGTTTTCATTCGCAGTTCGAGTGCCATACAAAGACGGCCAAGCTGGCTGATTTCGAATTGATGGTACCGGGCCGCCACAACGTGCTTAATGCCTTAGCGTGCATTGCTTTAGGTCTACAGCTGGGTGTTTCTGTTGAGATGATGCAAAAGACGCTCAAAGAGTTTAGCGGTGTCAAGCGCCGGTTTCAACTTAAATGCCAGATGGAGGATATTATGGTCGTCGATGATTACGGACATCATCCGACAGAAATTGTCGCTACCCTCCAAGCGGCGAGGCTGTTTCATAAAAAACGTTTGGTGACGGTTTTTCAACCTCACCGGTATTCCCGTACCAAATTTTTGCTGAATGAATTTGCCCACAGCCTGGCCCTTACCGACTGGTTAATCATTACGGATATTTACGCGGCCAGTGAAAAGCCCTCTGCAGGGGTGGGGATTAAAACTTTACTAGAGACCTTGCAGAAGGCCATGGGCAACCGGGTTGTTTATTTAAAGAAAGAAGAGATCTTAAATCACCTGGCTGATTTTGTACAAAACGGGGACTTAGTTTTATTTTTAGGAGCAGGAGACATTTATCATTGTTGCGATGAGCTGGTTAATATTCTAAATAAAAAGAAAGTGATGGTATGAGTTCGTCGGGTTTTGGCAACATTGGTGTTTTGATGGGTGGATGTTCTTCCGAGAGAGAGATTTCTTTGCGCTCCGGATCCGCGGTGGCGCAAGCTTTAGCCGCCGCCGGTTACGCTGTCCAAACCATTGATATCACCACCAATGACCGGCTCAAAATCATCGCAATGATTAAGCATAGAGGAATTGAGGCGGCCTTCCTTGCCTTGCATGGCCGTCTGGGGGAAGACGGTGTGATCCAATCGATTTTAGAAGAGATTGATATTCCTTATACGGGTTCAGGGCCCGCGGCCAGTCAAAAAGCGTTTAATAAAGTTACGGCCCAGACGGCTTTTCAAAATGCGGGCCTTGCTGTGCCGGAAAATTTTTTTATTACCGACGGAGAAGAGGTGAGTTTTAAAAATGTTTTTGGCGTGCTTAAAAGATTGCCCTTGGTGGTCAAGGCTGCCTGTGAGGGCTCCAGCATTGGCGTTTATATGGTCCGTCATCCCTCGCAGTGGGAAGCCACCCTTAAAGACGCTTTGGCTTTCGGCTCCTATGTGATTGTGGAAAAATTTATCAAAGGCCGGGAAGTGACAGCCGGCATTTTTGACGGCGAGGCCCTGCCTTTGGTAGAAATTATCACCCAGAGCCCATTTTTCGATTTTAACGCGAAGTATCAAAAAGGTTTGACGGATTATGTGGTGCCTGCCCCATTGCCGCAAGAGTTAACCCAAAAGATTCAGTCTATGGCACTTTCGGCCTATGATGTTTTAGGCTGTGAAGGGTTTGCGCGGGTGGATATCCGTATCGATGAATCCGGCCAGCCGTATATTTTAGAGCTCAATACGATTCCGGGATTTACGGAAACCAGTTTGTTTCCTAAAGCCGCGGCGAAGGTCGGCTACAGTTTTTTGCAAGTGTGCGAGAAATTATTAGATTTAGCCTATGGCCCCTCGTCCTTAGCAAAATAGTGCGCAAGGGACTCGGGACTATGGTGAGGATGTGATTAATTTTTTTAAGTTGACGAACCATGGCAAAAAAGTCCAGCGTTAAAATTCCAGCCATTGTGATCATTCGTTTGATTGTTTTTCTTTTGATCGGTTGTATTTTCTTTTGGATTTACAGCCGTGCAGCGGATTTTTTAACCGGCGCTCCTTTGTTTGATGTCAAACAGGTGCTGGTGGATCAATCGATTAGTTTCATTGACCACCGGCCTTTAAAAGCGCTCAAAGGTCAAAATATTTTTAGCGTCGATCTAGCCAAACTTCATCGTCATATTGCCGCCGAGTATCCTCAAATCGCCATGCTCAGAATTGTGCGTCAATTGCCAGATACGATTAAGGTATTGGCCAAAAAAAGAGATATTCTCCTGCAGGTTCAGGTCCACGGCAAATATTTAGTGGTGGATACCGAAGGCGTGAGTATGTTCTATACATCTCAAGCTTTGGCGTTTCCTGTGGTACGGGGAGTGCCCTTTGAAAGAAATAAGGTGGTTTTGGGTGTGGCCTCTTCCATTAAAGAATTAAATCTGGTGGTAGAACTTTTCGGGCAGTTAAAATTGTATCCACATACCAGGCAGCTTAAAGTCATCATGGTGGAAGCAGGGAATGTCTCGAAAATAGAGTTGACGGTTATGCCCCATGTGCAGATTATCATTGACCAGGAGGATTTAGCCGCCAAAATCAACATGTTAGAACTCCTTTTACAAAAGGGTAAAATCAATTGGAGTCAGATTAAATACATCGATGTTCGTTTTAAAGAACCTATCATCAGTGAAAATAATCCCAAGGAAAAACAGTAAGGTCCGATATGTTTAAGAAGATGGCGCGCAGTCAATATTTTTGTGGGCTGGACTTAGGCTCGCAGACGATCAAAGCGGCGTTGGTCAGAGCCCAGGATGAAAATAACTTGGAATTGTTAGGCGTATTCGAATCACCGGCGATTGGACTCAAAGAAGCCTCTATCAGCGATTTGACGGAGCTGTCCCAAACCATTGCACGGACCATGAAAGGTGTTTGCCAGAGGGTAGCGGTTAAACCAACAGGAGTTCATTTAGGCATCAGTGCCGATTTATTGGCATTCCGCCGATCGTCGGCGGTGATTCCTCTGGTAGATACCGGCACTAAAATCATTGCTCCTTCGGATCTTCAGAAGGTTAATCATCAGGCCAGGCTCCTGGGGGCAGGTATCGACGAGGAGATCGTGCACAGTTTTGAACAGTCCTATAAAGTCGATGATGTCAATGTGGCTCTCAATCCACAGGGGCTTTATGGACGTAAATTAGAATCCCATTTTTTGCTTTTAACCGCCAATAGCGGGCGTTTACGCAATATGACCAAGGCTGTTCATCAGGCTGGTTTCGACGTACACCGTGTCTCGCTTTCAAGTTTTGCCGCCAGTCAGGTGGCTTTAGATGAATCTTTAAAGAAAGAAGGCTGCGCGCTTATTGATATCGGCGCTCACATGAGCAGTGTTTTGTTTTTTAAAAACGGTGTTTTGGGGGATATTCAATTCATTCACTGGGGCGGACATTTCGTGACTCAAAGTATTGCCGACCGCTTGAGTTTAACCATTGATTTAGCCGAAGAAATCAAAAAGACGCATGCGGTGGCTGCCAAATTAACGGTTCAGGAATCCTCGGGGGACATTTTAGTCAAACGGGAAAAAGGTTATGTTCCCATCCGGCGTCAAAGCGTGTGTGAGGCGGTGGAGTGGGAAATTGAAAATTTGCTGACGCATCTGGAAACTGTTTTGAAAGGCTCGCCGCTCTATCATCAGCTCAATAAAGGAGTGGTGATTGTCGGCGGAACAGCCCTGTTGCCGGCGTTGATGGAGCGTATTGAGGAGAGGACAAATCTGGCGGTAAGCCTTGGGATTGCCACCAAAGGTCTGCAGAATCCTTCCATTTTTGCCGGCGCCATCGGTTTGGCGCAGATGAATTATGCGCAGAAAAAAAGCGAAACATTCAATGTGTACACTACCAAACATTGGGCGCAAAGAATTTGGGGCAGGTTTGAGGAATTATGCCAGGAATATTTCTAATCAGGCGTCTTTCTGACGCTGATCATTACGGCGGTGGCTTAAATTAAAATCGATATTCTTAAGAACGCTGCGTAACCTCAAGAGGCTGCTGAAAATATATAGAATCCAGAACGAGTTAAACAAAAGAAGAATCACAATGAGCAGAGAATTGACCGATTGTGCCATTAAAAGTTTTTCTAAGACAGTGCTTTTTTGAACATCGATGGTGACATCGATAATTTTAAGAGCATTAATGAAAGCAACAACGAAGATGGCCACCAGGATGATTTCAAAAAAGAGCATGTAGAAATGACGGACAATCCATTGCGCCGAGCGGTTGTCCCATTGACGAATTTTGTTCATGAAATCATTAAATGCCATCACCAGGCTCCTTCAGCAGGTTTTGCGGGGCTAATTTTTTCAATTTCATTGTATAACCCTTTAATAGTGGAGCAATAAGAATTTTGGAATTTTTTTATTTGTGCGCCTGCCCCTCGCCTTAGGGCTCGGGACACGGCTTGAATTTTTTCTGATGTTATTTTTATAAGGAAAATTCTGCGCCTGTAGCTCAATTGGATAGAGCACTAGTCTTCGGAACTAGGTGTTGGGGGTTCAAGTCCCTCCAGGCGCGTTAATGAGCACATGATTTATGGAGGTATGCCGACATAAATCATAAGTGCGAATTAACCCCGCAACATCCTGCTTATCGGCAGGCGGGTTTTGCGGGGTTAATATTTTTTTCACTTTACTTTAAAATAAGTTTTGGCTATAGTTTTTCACAGTGTAGGAAAGAATTTTCTTGTCATGTCCACCGAAGTTGTCTTACATAATACACCTCTTCTCGAGGAACACATCGCTCTTGGCGCCAAGATGGTTGGCTTTGGCGGATGGAACATGCCTTTGCAGTATGAGGGGATCCTTACCGAATGGGACTATAACCGCAGGACCTGTTCACTTTTTGACTGCTCGCACATGGGCGAGTTTATCATCAAGGGCGATGCCGTCGAAAGCGGTTTGGATGGTATCGTCACTCAGCGCCTCACGGATATACCCCCTAAAACCTGTCGTTACGGGGCAATGCTCAACGCGCAGGGCGGTGTCATTGATGATCTGATTGTCTATCGCAAAGCTCCCCAGGAATGGATGATTGTCGTCAATGCCGCTAATAGTGAGAAGAATGCTAAACATTTTAAGGATCATTTAACCTCGAAGGCGGTTTTTCAGGACATTTCTTTTGAGACAGCTAAACTGGATCTTCAAGGACCATTATCGCGGGATATTTTAAAGACTTTAGTACCGGGTATCGCGAAATTGGAGTACTACACTTTTGATGAATTCACTTTGCTTAAGGAAAAATGTTTGATCAGCCGCACCGGCTATACCGGCGAGTTGGGCTATGAAATTTATTATCCCTGGGAAAAGTCAAAAGAATTGTGGCAGGCAATTTTAAAAAATGATAAAGTCAAACCCACTGGGTTAGGCGTGCGTGATGTTTTGCGTATTGAAATGTGCTACAGCCTTTACGGCCACGAATTGGATGAAACCATTTCGCCTCTGGAGGTCGGTCTGGATAAGTTCATTGACTTTGACAAAGATTTTATCGGCAAAGAAGTTCTTTTAAAACAAAAGGCTCAAGGGTCGCGCCGAGCGATCGGCTGTTTCACCTCTGAATCCCGACGGAGCCCGCGCGCCGGACACAAAATTTTTAATGAAGCAGGCCGCATCGTCGGCGAGGTGACCAGCGGCACGTTTTCACCGGCGTTGCAGTCAGGCATCGGCCTTGGATTTGTAGAAAAACCAACTAATACCATCGGGCAAAAGCTCTTTTTCGGGGATGAAAAAACAAAAGCCGCAGCGGCCGTAGTCAAAAGGCCTTTTTACAAGAGCGGTTCTTTAAAGCATTGAGGAATAATTTATGGAGATCATGGATCATTATCTGTACACCAAAGAGCATGAATGGATTAACATCGAAGACAATATCGGCACCATTGGCATTACCGACTATGCCCAGAGCGCTTTAGGCGATATTACTTACGTGGAATTTCCGCAGCAAGATCAGGAGGTGGATCAATTCGAGCAGTTTGTTTCCGTTGAGTCGGTGAAGGCCGCCTCAGATATTTTCTCTCCTATGTCCGGCAAAGTCATAGAAGTCAACCAGAAGCTTGAGGACAATCCGGCTTTGGTCAACAAAGACTGCTATATTAAAGGCTGGATTGCCAAGATTGAAATCAAAGATATGGATGAGTCGAACAATTTGATGTCCGCCGAGGAATACCGCAATTATTTAGAATCTCTCGAGCACTAATGGTCCGGCATTTAGCCTTACTACAAGAGAAAGTTTTGTTTTGAATCCCTATATCACTAATACAGCATCAGAAGTCAAGGATATGCTGGGCGTCATCGGGGTAAAGTCCATCGATGATCTTTTCGTAGATATCAAACCACAGCATGTCCCTAAGTCTTTTCATCTGCCTTCTGGTCTTTCGGAATACGAAGTCCTGCGCCGCCTGACGGAGCTTTCTTTAAAAAACAACGTGTATTTAACCCCTTTTATAGGGGGCGGCTATTATGATCATTATGTGCCGGCAGCGGTGGGGATGCTCATTTCCCGGGGAGAATTTTACACGGCCTACACACCGTATCAGCCCGAATGCGCCCAAGGGACATTACAAGGGTTGTTTGAATTCCAAAGCCACATGTGCGCTTTGACGGGCATGGAAGTTGCTAACGCCTCGCTTTATGACGGCGGAACCGCGCTGTACGAAGCCATGATGATGGCCATTCGTATCACAGGCAGAGATAAAATCATCATGGATGGCGGGGTCAGTCCCATTTACCGTAAAATTTTAAGAACGTACACGCATCATTTGCATTATCAATTTGAAGAAACTCCCGTTGTGCACGGCAGCGAATCAGTCCCTGCAGGGGGCCAAACCAGCCGCCAGGAGATTGAAAAACGTTTGGATAAAAATACCGCTGCGGTGATTTTGCAAAACCCTAACTTTTTCGGCGCCATTGATGACTTTACGGACATCATTGAAAAAGCGCACGCCGTCGGGGCGCTGGTCATTGTCAGCGTTTATCCGATTTCCCTGGGGCTTCTAAAAACGCCGGGGGATATGGATGCGGATATTGTCACGGGAGAGGGCCAGTCGCTGGGGCTGCCTTTGAATTTCGGTGGGCCGTATTTAGGTTTTATGTGCGTCAAAAAACAATACGTGCGCAAAATGCCGGGCCGTATCGTCGGAGAAACCGTGGATGCACAAGGCCGTCGCTGTTTTGTCAATATCCTGCAGGCGCGGGAGCAACATATCCGACGGGAAAAGGCCACCTCCAACATTTGTACCAACGTATCTTTGTGCGCTTTGCAGGCGGCCATTTTTATGTCCATCGTTGGCAAAGGTGGTTTAAAAGAAATGGCGCAATTGAATCTGGACAAAGCCGAATACGCAAAACAATGTCTAGAGAAAGTCAAAGGGGTCCAGGTCCAACGGTCCTGGCCGACATTTAATGAATTCACCATTTGTTTACCGCAGGATGCCTCCCAAGTGGTGGCGCGCATGATGGACAAGGGATTTGCCGCGGGTTTTGACCTGGGGCGTTATTACAAGGGTATGGAAAAATATTTGTTGGTGGCGGTCACCGAGAAACGTACCAAAGAAGAAATCGACCGTTACGCCAAAGCATTGGCGGAAGTGTTATGCAATTAATTTTCGAAAAATCAGTTAAAGGCCGTCGGGGTTTTCGTTTTGGAACTTGTGATGTTCCCGTCAAAGCGCAGGTGCCTGTCAAGTACGCGCGCAAAGACGATGCCCCGCTGCCGGAAGTCTCGGAACTGGATGCGGTGCGTCATTACACGCATTTATCCCAGCAGAATTTTTCTATCGACACACATTTCTATCCGTTGGGTTCCTGCACCATGAAATACAATCCGAAATTCACCGAAACCATTGCGCGTCTGGCGGGTTTTACAGATTTGCATCCTCTTTTGCCGCAATTAGCCTCGGGGGAGAAGTTAACGCAGGGGGCTTTGCAGGTTCTTTACGAGCTCGAGCAATGGATGTGTGAAATAACAGGTTTTTGTGCCTTTACCTTACAGCCTTTAGCCGGCGCGCACGGAGAGTTAACCGGCATTATGCTCATGGCCGCTTATCATAAAGCCAAGGGCAATACCAAGAAAAAATATGTCATTATTCCTGATTCCGCCCACGGCACCAATCCTGCCAGCGCGGCGGTTGCCGGCTATGAGACTATTTCGATACCTTCTAACAAAGACGGCGGCATGGATTTAGAGGCGCTTAAAAGCGCCATCAGCAACGAGGTGGCAGGTTTGATGATGACCGTGCCCTCGACCTATGGCGTTTTTGAGTCGAACATTGAGGAGATTGCCAGGCTCATCCATTCGGTGGATGGCATTATGTATTACGACGGGGCGAATCTTAATGCGGTTTTGGGCCGTTTCCGTCCCGGCGATGTGGGCTTTGATGTGATGCACATCAATACGCATAAAACTTTTACCACTCCTCACGGCGGCGGCGGGCCAGGGGCTGGGCCGGTGGGGGTTAATGCCAAGCTTGAAAAATTTTTGCCGATTTCGCGGGTCATTAAAAAACCTGACGGTACTTATGCGCTTAATTATGATTATCCCGATTCCATCGGCTACATCGCTTCTTTTTACGGCAATTTCGCCTTGTTAGTCAGAGCTTACGCGTACATGCTGATGTTAGGCCAAGAGGGGCTGCAACAGACGACAGATCATGCGGTGTTAAACGCCAATTACATTATGACCAAACTTAAAAAACATTATAAACTTTGTTTTGATCGCCTGTGCATGCATGAGACTGTTTTCTGTGCCGCTTTCCAGGCCCAGAGGGGAGTGCGCGCCATTGATGTTGCCAAATTTTTGATCGATCAAAAAATCCATCCGCCAACCGTGTATTTTCCTATCAGCGTTCCTGAGGCTATTATGATTGAGCCGACGGAGACGGAATCCAAACAAACCATGGATCATTTTATCCAGAAGATGATTGAGGCTGATGAGTTGTCCAAAACCAATCCTTTGGCGTTCAAAGAATTTCCTAAGACAATGCCTATTTCCCGACCGGATGAAGTCAAAGCCGCGCGGGATGTGAAAACTTCATATTTTAGATGATGCAAATCAAAGACATTTCCTTTGACACTGCGCAGGAAAACATTCTTTTCGATGAATTGTTGTTGCAGTTGGCCGAGAAACAATCCACTGGTGAAGTGTTGCGTTTTTGGGAATCTCAAACGGTGTTTATTGTTTTAGGACGTATCGGTAAAGAACAGGATGATATTTGGCTGGATCAAGCGCGTCAAGATAACATTCCTGTTTTTCGCCGTACCTCCGGCGGCGGCACGGTGGTGCAGGGGCCAGGGTGTTTGAATTTTACTTTTGTTTTGAATAAAGAGCGGCATGCGGACTTGGGGGATTTGCGCAAATCCTATGCCTGGATTAGCGCTAAAGTCATCGACGCCCTTCAAACCTGTGGTGTGAAAGCTGTTTTCAGGCCGATTTCCGATATCGCCTTAACCCATAACCAGAAGAAAATTTCAGGTAATGCCCAGCATCGCGGCAAACATTTTATCCTGCATCACGGTACCATTCTCTACGATTTTGATTTGAATCTCATCAGCCGCTATTTGAAAATCCCCCAAGAGATCCCCGCTTACCGCCAAAGCCGCTCTCAGGCGGATTTTGTGACTAATATTCATATCCAGGCAAGGCCATTCAAGCAGGCTTTAGCCGGCATTTTTGGTCTTCATCTGAGCCAAGAGCCACCCCAACCTTCTTCCCAAGAGCTTTTAGCCCTGGCAGATCTTCTTCAAAAGCGTTCGGTGGTTGTTGACTTTTAAGAAAACCAGTGAATATTTATATAAATATGATACTATCAGTCAGTTATGAATTTAGAAGCAGCCAAAATTTTAATTATTATCCCTGCCTTTAACGAAAGCGGTAATATCACCCGTACTATCGCGGATATTAAAAAGCAAAATCTACCGGTGGATATTTTAGTGATTGATGATGGCTCCACGGATACGACGGCACAAGAAGCCTGCCAAGCGGGAGTTCAAGTGATTTCTCTGCCGTTTAATGTGGGTATTGGAGGAGCGGTGCAAACAGGGTTTCAATACGCCCTGCACTATGGTTACGATATGGCCGTGCAGTTCGACGGTGACGGCCAGCATGATGCGAGTTTTTTAAGGAAAGTCATCGCACCTATTCTGGAAGATCAGGCGGACATGGTTGTCGGCAGCCGTTTTATCGAGAGTGATGGCGGTTTTAAATCTTCTTTGACCCGTCGGATAGGAATCCACTTTTTTGTGCGTTTGATCAATACGATGACCGGATTAAACATTACGGATCCCACCTCTGGTTTTCGCGTGCATAATCGTAAGATCATTGCGGCCTTTGCGCACGATTACCCTCAGGATTTCCCCGAACCTGAGGCGATTGTGGCGGCTAAGCGTCTGGGAGCGCGTATCAGTGAAACAGCGGTTCTGATGCGCCAACGCCAGGGTGGACAAAGTTCGATTCGCCAGTTTAAAAGCCTGTATTACATGGTCAAGGTGACCTTTGCTATTTGTTTACACTTGATCCGCCGTCAACCCTTCGATGAAACTCAGGGTTGATCCTGAGCGTAATCGAAGGATCAAGAAAGCAGGTAACAGATGAATATTCATGTTCTGGCTATTATTTTATCTTCGACGATTTTTTTGTTGGTGGTGGATTTGGTGCGTCGGCATAAGCTGACATTTAAGTATGCCCTGGCCTGGCTGTTGGTTTCAGCATCGGGTGTTTTTTTTGCAATTTTTCATAAATTTCTTTTTAAAGTGTCGGCTTTATTGGGTTTTGAACTGCCCAGCAATTTTATTTTTTTCACGCTGTTTGGCGTGTTTGTATTTTTAAGCCTTGTGCTGACGGTATTTTTATGCCAGCAAAACAGCCGCAATGATACAATGGCGCAAAAAATAGCCCTGTTGGAATTTGAAGTCAAAGGGTTGAAACAAAAATCACCCCAGCGCAAAGATATTTCATGACAGTCAGCGTCATCGTGCCTGCCTATAACGCTTGCAAAACTATTGGTCAAACCCTTAAGGCTTTAGCCCAGCAGGATTATGCAGAAGCCTTCGAGATTATAGTGGTCGATGATGGCTCCAGCGACCAAACCGCAGAGGTTATTCATTCTTTTGCCAACGCACGTTATGTTCATCAGCCTCACGCGGGACCGGCGGCGGCGCGCAATCATGGTGCCTCTTTAGCCAAGGGGCGTATGTTGGCTTTTACTGACGCTGATTGCATTCCTCATAAAGATTGGCTTTCCCAGTTAATGGGAGGGTTTGTGGCCGGCGATGTAGCGGTGGTTATGGGCAGCTATGGCATTACTAATAGCGAGAATCTTTTAGCCTATTGTGTTTATCGGGAAATTCTTTTTCGCCACCAGCATTTATTGCCTGATTTTCCCAAAGTTTTTGGCAGCTACAATGTTTGCATTCAACGTCATGTGTTCGAACACGTCGGAGGTTTCAGTACGGCCTATCGGTATGCCAGCGGGGAGGATAATGATTTAAGCTATAAAATCATCGAGTCCGGCTGGCGTATTTATTTTGAGCGTAACGCCCTGGTGGATCACTTTCATCCCACTCAAATCGGGATATATCTTAAAGAACAGTTTCGCCATGGTCTCTGGCGGGTGATGTTGTATGCCAGCCATCCGGCCATAGTCACCGGCGACGGATATACCTTCTGGAAAGATATGACCGAGGTTCCCTGGAGCCTGTGGTGTTTGTTAGGGGTGTTCCTAAGCGCTTCGGGTGTCGTTAGTTTTAAAGCAGTGGTATATTTTCTGGTTGTTCCTTTGCTTATGTTTGAAATTTTTTTTGCGCGTCCCATGCTGCGCAACAGTCGCGAAGAATTTTTTTGGGGATTTATGATGTTTTTGCGCGCCTTCAGCCGAACTCTGGGTTTTTCGACGGGAATTTTGCTATTCTTGGGTAAAAAAATTTCAAATAAACTTTGAAACGCCAGAGCACTATGTTAAGATGGAAGCATAATATTATATAGATAAAAATTAGGTCTATTATGTCTAAAGAGACTGTTGAAGAAAAGTGGAAAGTGCTTCAAAAATCCGCAGCCACCCCTGTTTCCTTGAAGCAAGAATCATCTGCCCACAAATTTTTTAGTTTTTTTTCTATTGCCGAGCTCAATAGAATTTTATGGATCGCGACGGCGGTTTGCGCTGTTATTTTAATCGTTGAACTGTATTGGGGTTTTTTTCTGCTGAATAAGAAGATGGACTTTTCTGAGGAAGTCAAAACAAGTTCTCATCAACAAGAAACCAATCTTCCTCAGGTTAAGGATGTTAAATATTACATCGACAGCCTCGGCAATCGCAATATTTTTAAACCTTATGACATTGAGCTTGGCAAAGCCGCGGTAGGAGAGCCGAATTTAGCCAGGCTTTTGTCCAAATATAAACTGGTGGGCGTGGCCTGGCTCGATCTTCCGGAATCGGCTTCGATCATGGTGGAAGATACCCGCACCAAAGCGACGCATTTTCTAAAAACCGGCGAACAATTAGAAGGCGTAACGGTCAAAACCATCTATACGGATAGAGTGGTCTTTAGTTACGAGAATGAGGAAATAACCATTAAGCTATGATCAAACGCATTTTTAAACCCAGATTGATTTGGTTGGTAGGGGCGTTTGTGATCATGCCGATGATTTTTTTCAAGCTTTACGCTTGGTCTCAGGAGGCGGCCTCTGCCGTGGCTCAGGCAAATGCCGGCGTCGAGCTTCCCAAGCCGATCATTTTAACCGAGCCCAAGGAGCCTCTGGAAGACCGCATGATACGTAAAATCACGCTGGATGTGCGTGATATGAACGTCGTCGACGTCATTAAATTCCTGGCCCAAAAAGGTGAATTTAACGTGGTGATTTCGGCTCCTGTAGACGGCCGTACCACCGTGCTTTTGCATGCGGTCGCCATTAAAGACGCGCTGGATATCATTGCGGTATCAAATAAATTGGCCTATCACGTTCAAAATGACATTGTGCAGGTGATGACCGCTGCCGAATATGAAGCGATGTATGGTAAACAATTCAGCGATAAGACCGAGGTGAGTATTATTCATTTGCAATACTCCAAGCCCAGTTATGTGCTGGCTGCTTTGGATAATATGAAAAGCAATATTGGTAAGATCATTATCGATGAAGACACCGGCACCGTAGTTTTGGTCGATACCCCGCCGTCTATTATGGTCATGAAGAAAGCTATTGAACAGATTGAACGTCCTCTAGATACGCTCGTCTACGATTTAAAATATGCCAAGGCGGATGTGGTGGCGGAAAAATTGCGCTCCCGTATTGATGCCAAGGCGGTGGGTTCCATCACGGCGGATGAGCGCTCCAATCAAATCTTGGTGCGCGTGTTCCCCGGCCGTCACGATGAGGTAGAAAAAGTGATCCGCAGTCTGGATGAGCCGACCAGAGAGGTTTTGATTGAGGCTCGCATATTGCAGGTGATTTTAAAACCCAATTATGACGCGGGTATTGATTGGTCAAGCCAGATTTTTAATAATGGCAAGAACAAATTTTCTTTTAAGAATATCGATTTGAATGAATCAGGCCTTGCGGCCGCTAGTGATAATTTGGCATCGACTTTCAGCAGAATTGCTGTTGGTA
Organism: Candidatus Omnitrophota bacterium; assembly: GCA_016201795.1. GTDB lineage: Bacteria > Omnitrophota > Gorgyraeia > Zapsychrales > Fredricksoniimonadaceae > JACQCF01. The sequence goes on from JACQCF010000020.1 coordinate 45,697, forward strand.
ATGTCAACACTCAGGATTTCATGATGGCGTTGCGTTCTTTACAGCAGGTCAGCGACACCAAAATTCTCTCCAGCCCTCAAATTTTGGTGACCAATAACGACGAAGCCAAAATTCATATCGGAGACACGGTTCCTTACATCATTTCCACCACCAATGGTACCGGAGATAATGCGATCAAAAGCGAGGATGTGCGTTTCATTGACGTTGGTTTGAAATTGAATGTCACTCCTACCATTAACGACGACGGCATGGTGACAATGCATCTGCGTCCGGAAATTTCTTCCGTGGTCGGACGCATTACCTCTCAAGCGGGCGGTATCCCTCAGGTGAACAAAACGGAAGTGGAGACTGCGGTCATGGTACATGATGGTATGACGATTATCTTAGCAGGCTTACGCAAGGAAGATAAATCGCATACGAAAAAAGGTTTCCCTGTGCTCATGGACCTGCCTTATCTGGGTAATTTCTTTTCGCGCACCTCTGATAGTATTACATCGACGGAAATCGTAATTTTAATCACCCCGCACATTGTTAAGGGTACGGATGATTACACGAAAGTGACCGGCACGATCAAACCGCCCAAGAAGTATGAGGAGAATCTTCAATCATCGCCACCGTAGTTGAAGCGGAGAAAATTTTATGGGCAAACACGCCCGTTCTAAAATTCAAAACCTTGCGATGGCAGTTATTGTATTAGTTTTCGGCGTAGGTACCAACATGGGTGCTCGAGCTCAAGATATCGAAGGCATGCCGCCGCCGGCCAATACCGATTCTGCTTCGCAAGCACAGCAGGAGCGCGAACAATTTGTCAAAGAACTCCGTCGCCTGGAGAATCTCAACAGAAAATATGCCAAGGAAATCGAAGATATCAAAACGCTTTTAACCGAGAAAGACGAGGATTTTCAAAAGCGGATGCAACAATTGGAAGACAAGCTGGCCCAGCAGCAGGATGAGAAAAATAAACAGGCGCTGGTGCAGGAACAAAATCAACAAACCACCAAAGAATTGGAAGACAAAACCAATGAAATGCTTTCCGAAGACAGTGATTTGGACATTGACGATGAGCATTTTAAAGAGGAACTCGCCAAAGCTCATTACAACATGGGCAATATTTATTTTGAACGCGGGGAATATCAAAGAGCGGTGGTGGAATTCTACCAAGCGGTTGATTTAACCCCCAAGGATGCGGATACTCATTACAATTTAGCCTTTGTCAGCGGGGAATATTTGGGTGATCAGGAGACGGCCTTGAAGCATTATCAGTTGTATTTGTATTTGAATCCTAACGCCGACGATGCCAATGCAGTGAAAGAGAAGATCATGCAGGCCAAACTTCATTTGCGCTCCAAATTGAATTCGCCGTTAGATAAAGACAATGGTAATTATAATGTGACTCGTTAACACCTTAAGCAGCGCGACACAGATGGGTTTTCAAATCTATGATTCTGCAGTTGCCAAAAATCGGCTTGGCTCTTGGCCTGGCGTGTGTGTTAACCAGCGCCGCGCAGGCCAATAATTTATCCATTACCAATGTTGCTTTAGCCTCTCGTGATCCGGCTACCAAATCCCTGGTCATTAAATTCGACGTTAGCTGGAATAATTCCTGGCACAATAAAATTAATCACGATGCCGTATGGCTGACGGTACGATTAAATGGCACCCAGGATGCCACCACTCATAAGAGGCTTTGCCAAATTTTAGCTTCCGGTCTTAACCCCGCAGGTTCTTCGACGGGAACAGCCGACAAGCTGGAATTTTATGTGCCATCTGATAAAAGAGGAGTGTTTTTGCGTCGTTCTTCTAACGGAAATGTCGCCAATATGGCCACTCAGGGGGCGCAATTAACCGTCGATTACAGCAGTTGTGGTTTTTTGGACACTGACCAGGTGTATGCCAGCGTGTTTGGTCTGGAAATGGTCTTTATTCCTCAAGGTGATTTTTATACCGGTGATTACAACACCAGCACGGCTTCCTTAAATCAGGGTTCCGCGGATAACAACCCTTGGCATATCATCAGTGAAAACGCCATTCCCGTCACTAATTCGGCTTCTGGTAGCTATTACTATGTGTCCAATAATAATGCCGGCGAATATGCAACGGGAACCAGTTTTAATATTGCGGCCGCGTTTCCCAAAGGTTACGCTCCATTTTATGTGATGAAATATGAATTAACCGAAGGGCAATGGGTAGAGTTTATCAATTCTTTGGGATCGTCCGCCCAGCGCGCTAATCGCGATATAACGGATAATGAGCATAAAAATTCCGACACTGTCATGGCTCGCAACACCATCAGTTGTGCCGGTAGCCCTTTGGTCTGTTCCACTCAGCGTCCTTGGCGGCCGGTGAGTTTCTTAAGTTGGATGGATTTAGCCGCCTTCTTAGACTGGGATGCGCTTCGGCCTATGACGGAGTTGGAATTTGAAAAAATTGCCCGCGGTCCGCTTTTACCGGTGCAAGGAGAGTATGTTTGGGGTACAGGGGATATCGCCGCCGCCGTTCATATGAGCGGTAATGAGGATGGCACAGAGACAATAACGGATGCCAACGCCAACGCCAATTATAACAATACGACCTTTAGCGGAGGAGATGCTTCCCAGGGCGCATCATATCAAATTGGTCCTTTGCGGGTGGGGATTTTCGCGTCCAACGCCACCACCCGCGTGATGGCAGGAGCCAGTTATTACGGGGTCATGGACATTTCCGGTAATCTTAAAGAACGTGTGGTGACCATCGGTAATGCCGCTGGGGGGACATTTGATGGACAGCATGGTGATGGCGTTCTTTCTTCCATGACAGGTTTTGAGGGTAACGCTGACACCGCCCACTGGCCGGGGTTAGATGCAATCTCTGGCCGCGGAGTGACAGGGGCCAACGGCTCTGGTTTTCGCGGCGGCTCTTGGTCGGATAGCGGTAATTTATTAAGAATTTCTGATCGTACAGAAGCGGCTTTAACGTTAACAGAGGCCACCGCTAGTTTTGGTGGTCGCGGAGTTCGCACTTATGATGGCAATTAAGCGCATGGCATTAACGATACTGGTTGTTGTTGGTTTGATGACGCTAGCTATGGCTAATGATTTGCAGTTGAGCCATTTGAATGTGGTCAGTACAAATACAGCCGCGCAAACCATGACCTTCAGTTTTGATTTAACGCAGCAAAACAGTTGGCGTACCACCACCAATTATGATGCCGTGTGGATTTTTATGAAATATTCCACCAACGCAGGAATAACTTGGCAACATGCCACTATGGCCGCCAACGGTATCAATCCCACCGGATTTTTAGCGCCGGATCATTTTGAAATCGATGTCCCACCGGATCAAAAAGGATTTTTTTTGCATCGTAGTGATTATGGCTCTGGAACTATTTCACCTCAAGGGATTCAATTTGTCTGGGATTATCGCCAGGACGGTCTCACCACAGCCACAGCCCAAGCCGCCAACACTCTTCATAAAATTTTTGGCATTGAAATGGTCTATATTCCAGCCGGCGCTTTTTATGCGGGGGATGGCAACAGTTCCGCAGATTATCATTTAAAGGCTGGCTCCGCGGATAATAATCCCTGGTATATTCAAAGTGAAAATGCCATTACCACCACCAACGCAGTTTCCGGCGGTTATTATTATGTCGCCAGCAGTGCTAATGGCGAGAACAATACGGGTGATATTTTTTTAATTCCCGCTTCTTTCCCCAAAGGTTACCACGATTTTTATTTAATGAAATATGAATTAACACAAGGCCAGTGGGTGGGATTTTTTAACACTCTCTCCCATGCGGCTAAATTGAATCATGACATTACTTCCGCCGATTTAGGAGGTAAAAATTCTCAAGGGGCGGTTTATCGCAATACCATTGCTTGGGATTCTTCTAATGTTTCTTCCCCAGCGACGACCTCGAGGCCTTGGCGTCCGGTCAGTTTTGTCTCCTGGCCGGATGTGGCGGCCTATGCGGCGTGGGCAGCGCTGCGTCCTATAACGGAATTGGAATTCGAGAAAGCCGCTCGCGGTAAAGACATTGCCCCTGTACCGGATGAATTGGCCTGGGGGACTGCTTCTTACACGGCGGTGACTTCTTCAGATATCGTTCCTTCCAATAGCGATGAAAATGGAACTGAAACCATTCAAAACAGCGCGGCCAATTTGAGCCGTAATTCATTGGGATTTACTTCCGGTGATGGCAGGGCCTTGGGGCCTGCTCCTAATCAAAGCGGGCCTTTGCGGGCAGGGATTTTTGCGGCTACTTCTAATAATAGAATCAACAGTGGAGCCGGATTCTACGGCAATATGGAGCTTTCCGGAAATTTGGCAGAGCCAATGGTTACGATCGGCCGTGTGCAGGGCCGCCAATTTTTGGGTACCCATGGCAATGGGCAATTGACGACGCTGGCAGGGTTTGAAGGTTTTGCTCCTAATACGGATTGGCCGGGCATTGATACCGCCAATGCCAGCCGGGGAATAAGACAGACCGTGGGCATCGGTTATCGCGGGGGCGATTTCGCCTCTTCTAATATTCGTACTTATGAGCTGTCTTCGCGGACGTATGCGGCTAAAGACCCTGATAGTCAGGGATGTTTTCAGCGTTATGATGCCAACTGCGCTGTTTTCTATGGTGGTCGCTTGGGCCGAACAGCCCCTTAATACAACGGCATGTCTAAACAGGGTTTAAAATTGAACACACCAAACCATCGGCGGATATTTCTTGTCTTGGGAGCTTTTGGGGTATTTGGTTTTATTGTCTCTCAAGCTCTGGCGCAATACAGCGGCGGCAGTCAAACCTTCACCGCTGAGGATACCATCGGCAGTGATATTTACAAAGGCGGCGCGCAAACCACCTCCACGTTTGCCAGCTCTGCTTCCATTGGGTCTTTGTCCTATGGGACAGCGACTAAACTTGTCTTTACTACTTCTCCCTCAACCACCAAACACTTCTTGAAGTTTGAACGTCAGCCGGTGGTGGCTATTGAAGATGTCAATGGTAATGTGGTCGCCGGCGATAACAGCACACAGGTCACTATACAAATCCTCAACAATCCTGGCGATGGGGCTCTCTTGGGTACGGCCACCATCACAGCTGCTCATGGTTTGGCGCAGTTTACGGATTTGCAAATTAACCGTCCAGGTCAGATGTATACTTTAAAAGCGACGGCGGCTGGCTTGATTGACGGTATTTCTGCTAATTTTGATATTTTATCTGGTACAGGGGCCAAAGCTGTCGCCGTCTGGGACAATGCAAGTAGTGCTTTTAATATTTATACCTGGGTTGAATCGGACAACCAACGTGTTGCATTAGCTGCGGGTAATACATGTACTATTACAATTTTTAAAGTCAATGGCACTACTGAAACGGCGCCGTCCATGAGTCTAGATACCACCCAAAATTGGTTTAAATCTGATACTGAATGGACTCCAGTAACGCCTGCAAATTCTTACTTTATCGACATCTCTATTACCAGCGCTGCTGCCTGCAGCGCTAATGCCGGTAATATTTGTCAGACGTATCAGCCTTTGGATCTTGTGAAATCCACCGTTGAAGCCATTAAAACAAAAACTGACACCATCAACTGGCAGGATATCGGGGTTATTAAAGGCAGCACCAACACCATCAACTGGCAGGATATCGGGGTTTTAAAATCAACCGACAGCGCCATTAAGACTGTCACCGATACTATACCGACCACCATTAACTGGACTGATATTGACCGTATGACTAAAGCGGCCGTGAATTGGACGGATATTTCCCGCCAGTCTTTAGTAGGTGTTAACTGGAATGATATGATGGTATTAACCACTATCGGTATTAATTGGAGAGACTTCAATACTCTGACCAAAGCGGGTGTGAATTGGAATGATTTAGGGGTGTTGACGACCAAAGGTGTTAATTGGACAGATTTTCAGAAATTTGCTAGCCTTGGCATAAACTGGACCGATATGGATAAGCTTTTCAAAGCCGGAGTCAACTGGAGTGATTTTGCTTTGATGGGTAAAACTAGTATTAACTGGTATGACGTAGCCATTATGTCCGGTGCCAGAATCAATTGGTCGAGTCAAATTAACTGGTTTAGCCTGGCGGCCTTGACGACTTCGATGGTGAACTGGAATGATTTGGCGGTTCTGTCCATTAATCACATCAACTGGGATGATTTTGGAGTATTAAGCAAGACAGGGGTCAACTGGTCAAGCGTGGGGGTTTTATCAACGGCCAATATCAATTGGGCGGATATTCAAACATTATCCAAGGCAGGTGTTAACTGGGGCGGGATCGCTACTTTAGCCAATAGTGGAGTCAATTGGACTAACATTGCTCAGTTGTCTTTATCCAATGTCAATTGGACCGCCTTCGATGTTCTGGGGGCGGCAGGCGTTAACTGGACCGATATTGCCTCTCTGAGCCTGAAGGGAATTAACTGGACGGATATCTCGACTTTAAGTACCCGGGGAGTTAATTGGGATAATCTCAGAACTATCTCTACCAGCGGTGTGAACTGGACGGATTTGAATGCTATGACCACCTCTGGTATTAACTGGTTGAGCTTCGGGTCTTTATCTAACGCCGGGATTAACTGGGCTGGTATTGATATCCTTTCTGATGCCAATGTTAATTGGTATGGCGTTGGACAAATGTCGACGAACAATATCAATTGGAGTAATTTTAGCGAATTATCCACCGCCAATATCAACTGGGAGGATGTGAATGCGCAAAGCCGTGGGGGAATCAACTGGATTGATTACGCCTCCATGACCCACGGCGGGGTTAACTGGTTTGATCCCGCACTGCAGAGTACCGCGCATATTAATTGGGCAGGGATAAATACCTTAATGAGCAGGGTGGGCTCTATTAATGATGTCTCGAAAAAGGGCAAGACCAGCGCGGATGCTGCCTTAGGGTATACTCAGGATATTTTGCGTGATTTAGGGCTCAATGGTGTCACGCCGGATGTCTATACCAAATTGAAACTCCTGGAAAATTCTATTGAGGACATCAAGACATCAGCCCAAGATTTAACCAGCGGCCAGGGCAATTCAGGCAATATGGCTAAACAGATGATTGATAAACTCAACAACATATTGGCCAGACAGGCCAAAGCAGCTGGTTTGCAAGAAACGATGAGTGTATCTCAACTGTCTGCTAAAGAATCCAAAGATACACAGAAGGTTAACGAAAAATTGGAAGAAATCACGGCCAAGGTCAATGCCTTGCGTGAGGCGATGCAGGTTCAAGATGTGGTCGTCAAGGCCTGGTATGAAAGTGAATAATTATGAACAAAATGTTTGATCCCCCCAGATGGATGACCGTGATCATGGGGCTTACGTTTCTGTTGGGGACAGCACCTCTAGCTTTGGCGGACGTGTATATTAATGTGATGGCTGTTAACGGCATGCCGGAGACCAAAGAGAGTCCCATCAAATTTAATTTACCCGGTGATATAACAGCCCAGGATATTCTTGATACTAATGGTCTTGATTTAGATTATAACGTGAATGACGCTAATTATTATGTGCATGGCAAGGTCACGCTCAAGCCCAAAGAGTCCAAAATTTTTCGTATCCGTGTCCGCGATGTCTGGCGATTAACACCCCAACACGTCAATGATATTAAGAATAAAATCGAGCAAGGCTATGAGCAAATAGGAAAGCTCAAAGATCCTCAAGCAGGAGGGCTTCTTCGAAACCGGCTTCTTGAGAAACTCGATTTTGTTCAAGCACAAAGCACAAAGGCAGACAGTGTTGAGAAGCGTATGGATGCTTTCCGCGCTTACACAAAAGAATTGCAGCGCATTGAATATAATGCCCTGGCCGTCGATTACTGGCGCTCAGACCCCCATGCCGTTGCACAGGACAAAATAATCCGTTTTAATATAGAAATTGAGAATCCATTCGACACCGAAAAACCCTATAAACACAAACATTATTTACCCGCCGAGGTCAAACCCGAGAATCTTGTTGAGTTTGAAGGCTTTGAAGTTCGTTTTGATCAGGCCAGAGGCCAGGTCTTTTTATTTAAAGAGGAACAGCTTAAAGCTAAAGAAAAAAAGAAATATACGATTGGTGTTAAAGACGTGTGGTTGATTCCTTCTAAAGACATTAATGATTTACACAGCCGGGCCAATGACGTTTATGATTTTTTAAAAGATTCCAAGTTCGATTCCAGTGCCAAAACTCTTTTCGATCATATGAATGTGCTGTTGGCCGATATTGAAGCTTCACAGGCACAGAAAAGAGGAGTCATGGAGCATATCAGCATTTTCCGTAATAATCAAAAGACCTACGATAGCGCCAAGGCCGACGTGGAAAATCTGGAGAAATTGTTGTCCATGTACCGTGAGGGCATAGAGAAAACCAGAGTGCAGAATATCCTACAGAAGGTGCGTTCTCTTAGAGGGCCAGCGGATATTGCCAAAGCTGTCTTTCATAAAAAACCTACTGAAACTACCACCTGGAAATTAATCAAGTGGATTTTAGTTTTTGTAGCCTTTTTAACTATCCTGAATTTTGTGGTCTGGATGATACGTTCAAAAGAGAAGAAAACGCCCGGGACTCAATCCCCTGGAGAGAAAATAGCATAAAGCGGTGAGGCTGTGATGGGTGCAAAGCAGTTACAATATACGGAAGCCGGCGTCGTCAAAGCTGTTCGCGGCTGTATCGTTCTTGTGAGAGGTTTGCACCATTGTATTAATGGACAGCTGATGACCTTCGGTTATGGCACCATGGGCATGGTGATTGGTTTTAATGAACAGGAAGCCCAGGTTCTGATTATTAAAGAAACCGAGAAAATTAAAGCCGGGGATAAGGCCATTGCCTCCATTGAACCGTTTGAAATGCCGGTCGGGGAAAAATTCATTGGGCGCATTGTGAATGTCTTGGCAGAGCCCCTGGACGGTTTAGGCCCTATTGCCTATGATCAAATGTATCCCATTTTTTCTGAAGCCCCGCCGATTCTGGCGCGTCAGCCTTTAAATAAAACGTTGGAAACAGGCATTAAAGTTTTGGATGTTATGACTCCCATCGGTCTTGGCCAGCGTGAGTTAATCCTGGGGGATAAGGGAACGGGCAAAACAACTTTTGTGACGGATACGATTCTCAATCAAAAACATACCGGCCTCATATGCATTTATGTGGCCATCGGTAAACCCAAATCCGCTCTGGCTAAAATCGTGCAGTTGTTTAAAGACCACGATTGTTTCAAGTACAGTTTGATTATTTGTGCCGGGGCATCGTCTGTGCCCGGCCAACAGTATTTGGCGCCGTATGTCGCCTGTTCAGTGGCAGAATATTTTTTGCATCAGGGCAAGAATGTTTTTATTGGATTTGATGATTTGACCAAACACGCCTGGTGTTATCGGGAAATTTCGCTGTTGCTGGGCCGCCCTCCCGGACGCGACTCTTATCCCGGAGATATTTTCTATCTGCATTCGAAGATGATCGAGCGCGCCTGTTATCTGGATGAAAAACACGGGGGTGGGTCCATGACTTTTTTCCCCATTGTGGAGATCCTCGAAGGTGACCTGACGGCTTTTGTGCCTTCCAACCTGGTTTCCATGACCGATGGACAAATTTATTTAAGCAGTTCGCTTTTTGGCGAAGGCCAAAAGCCCGCCTTGGATTTGGGTTTATCTATTTCCCGTGTTGGCTCCAAAGTACAATGGCCGGCGATCAAATCTCTTTCCGGCCCTTTACGTTTGGAATATTTGCAGTATAGGGAATTACTACGCATTTCCAAACTCAAAACCACCGGCTATTCTGATGAAACTCTGGAGAAGCTCAAACGCGGGGCGATTTTGACCGAAATTTTGCGTCAGGATAAGGACAGGCCCGTGATACAGGAGATTCAAGTGATGATTTTTTATGCCTTTACCAGGAAAATGCTCGATGAATTAACCATTCCCGAAGTCAGGATTTTCCAGGATGAAATCCTTGAGTATACGTGCAAGAATAATCCGGATTTATTAACACTGTTAAAAGAAAAGCGCAGGCTTGATCCGGATATTGAAAAAGGCATCAGCAGCGTCGTTGGCGCTTATGTGCAAGCATTGATGGGGCAACGTAAGCAGCAATCTTTGGATCAGCGGGATGATGAGGCGGCCGAGCTTCAGCCGGCGCAGGCCAAAGGGGTCTAAAATATATGGCTCAAAACAGAACCAATTTTCGCTGCACCATTCTCAGTCCCCAAAATTTAATATTTGAAGACGATGTGAACAGTTTGTTTATTATTGGCGATAGAAGCGAATATGAACTGTTAGCGTATCATTATCCTTTGGTTGGTCTTATTCAAAAAGGAGATATTATCATAGACGCCAAGCGCCGTATTTCGATACGTTCCGGCATCTTACGATTTTTCGCCAATGAATGTACGATCTTAATTGAGGACACCGAGCATACGTTTGCCTCTGGCCGGCGTTCTTTGGATGAGGTGATTAAACTTTAAGTAAAGCGAAGGCTTTGGTATGTTAGCCGACACATTTATTATTCTTACGGTCATGTTTATTGCGGTCATGGGGCCATCGGTGGTGGTGGCCATTTTAGGCTATGCGGTCATCAAAGCTTTAAGCCGTAATCCGTCGGCCGCTTCCAAAATTTTTATGGGCATGGCGATCATGCTGGTGTTTGTCGAGGCCATTGCGGTGGTAGCGATTTTAATCATTTTTCAGATGTTTGGTAAGTAGGCGCTTATGGGATTTCGTTTATGGTATGAAGGCATTCTTTTTATGGTGTCGTTCGGGCTGATTGTCGGTTTGCCGTGTTTTTTCGTGGCGGTTTTAGGATCAAAAATGATCAATGATTTGGGTTATTTTCCGACCAAGGCGGCTAAGATTCAGCTGAATATGTCATGGAAAATTTTTATGGTCGAGGTTGTTGCATTTTTGATGCTGATCGTTTTTTTTCATATTTTTAGCTAATCAAGGGGCTTGTTGATGGATTGGAATGTATTTTTTATTCGTTTTTTGGTTTTGATGCTGGTGGTTCCGGGCATTATTATTTTCGTTTTGAGGATGGCGCTGGGTAAGGGGGTTGATGACGCCAGACAGCGTTTAGACCGTGACGCTGAGGCCGCTCGCCAGCGCGAACGCGATCTCAATGAGAAAATCAAAGAGGCCGATGCCGAGCTGCAGCGCCGTCAGAAAATGCTGGATATGATGGAGCGCAAGATGCGTCAGGAGCTGGAGGAAAAGGCCAGTAAAGAAAAAGAAGAGTTGATCCAAAAGGCGCGCGCGGAGGCGGAAGAAATCATTACGAAAGCTCAAAATGCCAAAGAAGCTATTCGCCATGACATTGAGAAAACCATGGAAATTAGAATGGTTGATTATTCACTGAAAGTGATGAATGATGTCTTGAGCCATACGGTCAAAGAAACGGTGGATCGCCAGCTGTTTGTCGAATTTGTGGAAAAATTGAAAAATGTCGACATGAGCCATTTGGGGCCGGATGTCAACAGTGCGGATGTAATCAGCGCTCATCCTCTGGGGCCCTTAGCGCTTGATGAAATCAGCAAAGTGTTTAAGGAAAAAATATTACGCGATGTCCTATTGAATCCGAAGATTGATAAAACCATCATCGGTGGCGTCATTTTGCAGTTTGAGAGCCTTCTGTTGGATGGCAGCTTGCAGAATGCCTTTAAGACCTCGGCCAATGCCATTAAAGCCCAGGTGGAGAAACAGTATCCTACCTAAAGGTATTGTTGTATGGGCAAAGCCGGTAAAGTGAAAACCGAACTCACGGAAGTCAGGGACCTGGTGGATTTGGTTCAGGTGCTCAAAGATGTGGCGGACATAAAATATTACGCCTTGTCGACTCAGAAAGTGAAATTCAATCGTTTCAGCGAATCGTTCACGGAGTTTTTTCGTTTAATTGGTTTCTCTTCGCTGAGCCATCCTTTGGTCAACAATGATAACCCTCAAACGGCGATCGTTATTATATCGACGGAATACGGTTTCGTTGGTAATTTGAATACCCGTGTGGTTACCCGTGCCATGGAAGAATGGGAGAAAAATCCGGGCGCATCGCTGGTGACGGTTGGTAAAAAAGGGCTGATGCAATTGGAGTCCATGGGGCAAAAAAGTGTTAAGACCTGGGAGGACGTTCAGGAGCGCGGTTTTTATGAAGTAGCCGTTGAAATCAAAGATTATCTGGTTAAGGAGGTCATGGAAGGTCGTTTGGGCAAAGTCATCGTGGTTTATCCATGGCCTCAGGATTATACGGTGATTAAACCACGGGCGGTCAAACTTTTGCCCTGCGAAGACCTGCTCCCTAAGCAAAAACAAAGTGTGGAGAGTTTTCAACAGGTGATTGAAGAGTCTGATCCGGCGGATATCATCGGTTTTTTATCCAACCTTTGGCTGACTTCGAAGATTTATGAAATTTTTTATGATACGAATCTGGCAGCAGCAGCAGCTCAAACGCAGCAGTTGGATAACAGTTTGGGAAAAATACGCAAAGAGAGGGATATCGTAAAATTAAAATACCACAAAATCCGTCGTGGAGATATCGATAAGAGTTTGCGGGAGGTTTTCTCAGCCAGAATGATGGCCATCAAATGAGGCGGGGTCTGCCAAGGAGATAGGGTTGGATCAAGTAGTTTTCAGAACAACTTTAGAGATTAAAAAGAATACCGGCCGTGTAGCCTCCGTGCAGGGGCTGGTGGTGGATGTACGTTTTTTGGAAGATGAAGAAGTCCCTGCCGTTTATGATTGTATTGAAACTTTTGCCTTTGATGGACGGCGCATCGTCCTGCAAACCGCCGAACATGTGGGACCGGGGTTGGTCAAATGTGTTTCTTTGACGGAGACGCTTAACCTTCAGCTGGGAGCGCCATGCACGAATACCAAAAAACCTATTACCATTCCCATTGGCGACGGCTGTTTTGGCCGGGTGATGGACTCTTCAGGAAATCCTTTGGATAATGCCGGCCCTTATCAATGTCCGACGACTGTGCCCATTCGCCGTCCCTTGGAGCAAGTCACATTTGATCTTAAAAAGAAAGCCCGTGAAACTCCCGAGATTCTGGAAACGGGGATTAAATACATTGATCTTTTGTATCCTATGATTAAGGGAAGTAAGATGGGCATCTTAGGCGGCGCCGGCTGCGGCAAAACCATCGTCATTCTGGAGCTTATCAATAATATTGTGAGATCCCATAGCGGCGCTTGCGTCTTTACCGGTATCGGCGAGCGTATCCGTGAAGGTAATGAGCTTTTTTTTGAATTGGCAGAAAATCAGCTTCTTTCCAAGGTCATGCTGGCTTTCGGCCAGATGGATCAGCCGCCGGGTGCGCGCGCCGAAGTGGTGAACGTGGGACTGACGATGGCGGAGTATCTTTTGTCTAAAAATAAAGACGTACTTTTGTTTATGGATAATTTGTATCGGTTTATCCAAGGAGGTCAGGAAGTTTCCACCTTGTTAGGACGTGTTCCGGCGGAGACGGGTTATCAGCCGACTTTGGCCTCTGAGGTCAACACCGTTCAGGAACATATCCGTTCGGTTGAAGGCGGCGGTTCCATCACCGCCATACAAGCCGTTTATGTGCCGGCGGATGATATGACGGATCCGGCGGTGGTGGCGATTTCCGCGACCTTAGACGGTGTAATTGTTCTTTCGCGCGATTTGATCCAGCGCGGTATATATCCGGCCATCGACCCTTTGCAAAGCTCCTGCACGAATTTGGATACTAACGTCATCGGTCGTCATCATTATGAGGTGGCCCAAGAGGTGATTCAGTGTTTTAGTAAACACCATGCGCTCAAACGTATTGTGGCCGTGATTGGCCTGGAAGAGTTAAGCAAGGAAGATCAAAAGATTTATAAACGCGCCGATAAACTGTATCATTTTATGACGCAGCCGTTTACTGTCAGCGAGATTTTTACCGGTAAAAAAGGCGAATATGTGCCTCTGGAAGACGGCATGATCGGCTGCGAACGTATTCTGCGCGGCGATTACGATCATATGCAAGCTCAGGATTTTTATATGCTTGGCCGCGCGCCCAAGATTTAAATATGTATAAGCCAGTTGCCAATAAGATCATCATCGATGTTTTAGTGAAAACCGGCCTTTTAACCAGCCAAGACGCCGAACGTTATATCGTTTTAGCCAAAGCCGAACGCCGTAACCTTGATAGTTATTTAATTCGTCACGGTATTCTCACTGACCGTCAAATCGTTGAAGCTCTTGCCCAACAGTTGAAGCTGGATATTGTTGATTTAAAAGACATCGAGATTCCCTCCAGCGTGATTGAAAGGGTGCCGGTGAAATTTGCTTCCTTTTATGAATTTATGCCGATTGCCATCGAAGGCAATCGTTTGAAATTAGCCATCTCCAGCCCTCTGGACGTTCGTGTGGTGGATGATATCCGCGCGCACCTGGGGCTTGAACCCAGGGAAGTGCTGGCCTTAAAATTTGATATCAATGAGGCCCTCAAAAAATATTATGGTTTGGCTTCAGAAACAATCGATAAAATTCTCACCCAGGAACCTCAACATAAAGATCACGCCCACACGCAAGCCTGGGTGGAGGATATCGAGAAAAAAAGCGAAGATCCATCGGTGGCCAAACTGGTCAATCAGATTATTTTGGAGGCTTATCAGAAGAGAGCCACCGACATTCATCTAGAACCTTACCGCGATAAAGTGCGCCTGCGTTACCGTATCGACGGGGTTTTGATCGACGCCAATTTGCCGCCGGAGGCCAAACTTTTTCTTTTGCCGATGCTTTCACGCATTAAAATTATGTCGAATTTAAGCATCACCGAAAAACGCCTGCCGCAGGACGGCAGCGCGGTGGTGCGTACCAAGGATCAGGATTTGGATTTGCGTATTTCCACCATTCCAACCCTACGGGGGGAAAGCATGGTCATTCGTATTCTGCCCACTCAAAATATGCGTACGACGTTGGAAAGTTTGGGGCTTAATGAACATAATGCCGCACAACTGCGCGGTTTAATCGCTCAACCTCACGGTATTATTTTTGTGACCGGGCCAACCGGAAGCGGCAAGACCACCACCCTTTACGCCTGTCTTAATGAGCTTAACCGCGATGAGCGCAAGATCATCACCATTGAAGACCCCATTGAATATGAAATGGAAGGAATTACCCAGATTCAAATCAGTCCGCGGCTGAATTTTGGTTTCGCGCAAGGGTTGCGCAGTATCTTGCGTCATGATCCGGACATTATCATGGTCGGGGAAGTGCGCGATTTAGAAACAGTACAGATTGCCATCCGCACGGCGCTGACCGGTCATCTGGTGTTTTCCACCCTGCATACCAATGATGCCGCCAGCGGTATCACACGCTTGATTGACATGGGGGTTGAACCTTATTTGGTGGCTTCTTCCGTCGAGGCTTTTGCGGCTCAGCGTTTGGTTCGTTTAATTTGTCCTCAATGCAAAACACAAGATAGCGGTATCACGCCGCTGGTGCGCCAGGAGATGGCGCAATCTTTGTCTTTGCCCTCGGTGGATTTTAAAATTTATAAAGGCCGCGGCTGCGACCATTGCCATGGTACAGGTTTCTGGGGCCGCAGTGCGATTTATGAAATTTTACCTATGAATGAAACGATTCGCGCCATGTTAAGCCACCAGCCCCGTGTAGCCACTATCAAGAAAGCCGCCATCAGCGGCGGCATGCAAACATTGCGCCAAAACGGCTGGCAGTGCGTCCTGAAGGGTTTGACAACACCAGCGGAAGTGATGTATGTGACTTAACACCATGCCTTCTTATTTGTACAAAGCTAAAAAAAATTTTGCTGAGACCGTCACCGGCCGCATGGAGGCCCAGACCCAGGAAGAAGCTCTGGATTTGATTCATCAGCTGGGGCTGGTGCCGGTATCATTGGAAGAAGTAGCTGGAGGTATTTTAGTCAGAGACATACGTCCTCGTCGCATTAGCCTCAAAGAAATTTATTATTTTACTAAACAATTGGGAGGCCTTATTAAATCCGGCGTAGCTTTGCTTAAAAGCCTTGAGGTTATTAGCACCCAGACTAAAAATGTTTATTTGGCCAAAGTCATCAGCGATATCGCCCTGGCGGTCAAAAGCGGCCGTTCGTTTTCTCTGACTTTAAGCGATTATCCCGAAATTTTTTCTCCTTTATATGTGGCCATGGTTCAGGCGGGGGAAGAAATTGGGCATTTGCGCGGTGTGCTTTTGGATGTAGCTGAATTTCAAAAGAAACAGCAGGAATTTTCTTCTAAAGTAACCGGCGCCCTGGTTTATCCGCTACTCATGCTGGCGATAGGTCTTTTAACAGTCTCCTTTATCCTTACCTTTGTTTTGCCTAAAATCGCCGTCATCTACGCAGATACTTCCCAGAGCCTGCCATGGCCGACTTTGGTGATTACGCAAGTCAGCTATTTTTTTCAAACTTTTTGGATTTTTTTGGTGATGGTCGTCGTCATCGCTACGATCATCTTTAACCGCTGGTACCAGAGGCCGTCGGCAAAAATCATCATTGGTCAATGGTTTTTGCATATGCCTTTTTTGAGAGAGTTGGTTGTCAAGACGGATTTAGTCCGTTTTACCCGCACGACGCATTTGCTTCTTAACAGCGGTTTGACGTTGGTGCGCTCGATGGAAGTGGCGCTTCCAACCATCACTAATCCATTGTTAAGAGAAGATTTATCCAACTGCGTGGGCGGTTTAAAATCGGGAGAAAGCTTGGGGAGTTGTCTGAAGCAGTCTTTACTGGTACCGGATATGATCCGGCAAATGCTCTCTGTAGCGGAAGAAAGTGGATCTTTGCAAGAGTCCTTGGGGGACATTGCCGAAGCTTATGAAGCAGAGATCAATGAAACCATCCGTTTGATCACCACTTTGCTGGAGCCGGCTATGATCCTGACGGTGGGGCTGGTGGTGGGGTTTATCGTTTTTGCCATGCTGCTGCCGATTTTTTCCATGGATATCCTAGCCCGTTAGTGTTTCGTGACATTTTATGTGGAAAGTCTTTACATGATCGATTTTTTGGTTAAAACTGATAGTCAGGATACTTTCAGTGATCCCGTCGGTATTGCGTGGAAGCGTTGAGGTATAATACAATGAAACATAGAGGCGGTTTTACTTTGGTGGAAATTATGCTGGTGGTGATTATTATCGCGGCTTTATCGGCGATGATTATCCCGCGTTTGGTTGGCCGCGGGGAGCAGGCCAAAGTCAAAATCGCCAAAAGCGATATTGCAGCCAATATCCCCACGGCTTTAAAGCTTTATGAGTTAGATAACGGTATTTTTCCAACCACCGCCCAGGGTTTAAACGCTTTGCGCGTTAAGCCGACTAACAATCCCATCCCTCAAAATTGGAACGGGCCTTATCTGGAAAAAGGTCCTATTGATCCCTGGGGCCGGTCGTATGTTTATGTATCCCCTGGCGAGCACGGCTTGGATTATGATCTTTCCTCTAAAGGCAAAGATGAAACCTCCGACAAGGACGATGTCGTCAATTGGCAATAAAGAAAAAGGGTTTACGTTTGTTGAGGTCATGGTCGCGCTGGTGATTCTCTCGGCCGGCATTGTCATGATTTATAAGAGTTTTTTTCTATACGCGGATTACCTGTCTTATTTAACCTGTCGCCTGCACGCCACCCAAATGATGGAGAGCAAAATTGCTGATATCGAACGTTCTTTTCGCCAAAGTCAGGGATCTTCTTTTGACACAGGAGCCATGACAGAGACGGTTAAGATCAATCATAAACGGGTTGATTTTAATTACACGATTAATACGACTTCCTTATTGGGCCTGGAGGGTGTTTATCGTATGGATATCACCCTGGCCTGGCATGACGGACATCGTTTGATGCAATTGTCCCGTGCGAGTTTATTAACCAAAATATGAAACCTAAACCCAGGGCATTTACTTTAGTGGAAGTATTGTTAGCCGCTGCTCTGGTGGCGATGGTCGGGATGGCTATTTTCCAGGCCTTTGCCAATGGTTTGAAATTATGGACTAAAGCGCAGCGTTTAAATCGGGAAGCCGAAGTGGCTATTTTTTTGGATAGAATGGAGCAAGATTTAAGATCAACCCCTCTCATTTCCGGAATCAGTTTTAAAGGTATAGCCACGCAGATTTCTTTTCCGGCAGTGGTGATGACCAGGGCTGACAGAAAATCTTCGATGGCCTCGGAAGTGTTTATTGATCAAATCGGGGCTGTGCAGTATCGTTTTGATGCCCTTGAGCATACGATTTTTCGACGGCAGACCAATTACGCGCAGGCACTCAAAGGTCAATGGGGTCAAGAATTGCCGGTCGTCGGTGGTATTGATGAGTTCAATTTTTATTATGAAGTCGCGTCCGATAAAGGATTTTTGATGAAGCCGCAGAGCGATGAAGTGATCCCTTCGGGTGTTATGGTTAAGATGCATTTTAGCGATGACAGCGGGGAGCATCATCTCAGGCGCTATTTTAGGATACCGGTGGGCGGTTAATGGCAACGAAAAATATGCTACTTAAACAGCGTCAGGGATTTGTGCTTATTTTTGCCCTGTGGGTTTTGGGGTTTTTGACTGTTTTGGCACTAGGGGTTGCCGCCGGTGTTCGCCAGAAAATCGTTTTGCTGCAAAAGCTTGATGAACGAAGCCGCATGCACCATGTGCTGGAAGGGGCAGTGAAATATAGCGCGGCCTATCTGATCAATCAATTAAGCACGTCCGGATTTATCTACAACCCTGCTGTTAAAATGCATTTGCATAATAACCCCCATCAATTTGGTCAGTTTGATCTAGGGGGGGATACAGCTTCGATCAGTTATACCTTGGCTGATGAAGGGTCTTCTCAAGAGCGGTTTGGCGTGGTTGATGAAGAACGGAAAATCAATCTTAATACGACCAATACAATCATTTTACAACGATTGATTGAGAGAGTTCTGGTTGTGAAACCTGATGAGGCCAAAGAATTAGCCCAAGCCATTTTAGATTGGCGTCACTACGGTCAAAGTCAGGTCAAAGGGTTTTTTAGCGATGAATATTATGAGAATTTAGAGTATCCTTATGCGAAAAAGGATGCGGATTATGAAACCCTTGATGAGTTATTGCTGGTCAAGGGTATGACCAAAGACAAATATGAAAAGCTGATGGATGATGTGACGATTTATGGCCAGGGCAAGGTCAATATCAATACAGCCCCGGCGCAGGTATTATATGCTTTAGGTCTACAGGATGCGCTCATCGATAAGATTCTTGAAGTCCGTCGGGGGAAAGATCAGAGTGAGGGGACCATGGATGATCATATATTTTTCAAAACTTTTGATGTGGCCAGTGAAGTCAATGCGATCATTAAACTTGAAGACGGAGAAATTCATGCCATCGATGCGTTAAATATACAAAATCTACTGACCACCAATTCCTATTATTTTTCTGTTTTGTCCCAAGCTCATTTAGCGCACCGTCGCTCATCCCAAAAAATACGTGTGGTGATTTCTTCCAGAGAAAACAAGATTGTCTATTGGAGTCAGCGGTGAGTTAAAGGCAGTATCCTTCTATCAAAATAATTGTTTTTTGCATGGGGTAGAGAATTTTTGGCTATAATAAATTGAACTTAAACTAAGGAATGTGCATGTTCGGCGCCGACCAGCGTATTTTAAGCTTTTCACTTAATGAAACTATTATCAAACTTGCTCAGGTGAGCTCTGGTGGACTCGTCGAGAAAATAGCCTGGGCTTTAGCGGCAGAGGCCTCGCCGGAGGTTTTGGGTCAGACTCTCAAAATACTTTTGAATGGGTTTGACCATAAGGCTATGGTCGTTTGTGTGATTCCCGCCAGCGCCGTTACCTCCAAAACTATTGAAGTGCCTTCTTTGGATCCTCAGGAAATCAAATCGATTCTCAATTTGCAGGTTAACCGCCATACGCCTTATTCGCGCCAAGAGGTTCTGGTGGGTTCCATCAATTTGGGGTTGGCCTCTGCCCATCAGACCAAGGTGCTTTTGGTCATTGCCCATCGCCATGTCATCAAAGACCGTCTGACGGTTTTAGAAAAGGTATCGCTTAATCCTGATAAAATTCTTTTTGTTCCCGAAGGTATTGGTCGTTTGTACGCCGGGGGATTGAATTTAAAGAAGGATTCATTGCCGGTGGGAATCATTGATGTGGCTTTAACATCGGTTAATTTCATAGTGGTCTGCCGTGGCTCGGTGGTTTTTTGCCGCAGTATTCCTATCGGGATCAAACAGATGATCGAAAGCCAGGAAGCTGTGCTTAAGCTTTTGGAGGAAATCAATAAATCCATCGCCGCCTCCAGCGGTGAAGACGCTCAAGCCGCGGTAGCCTCTTTTGTTGTCACCAGCGATCATGAAGTGGTCAGAAATATGTTACCCCTTTTGCAGGAAAGCCTCAAAGCCGAGGTTCGTTTAAGTCCTTATGTGAACTTGATCCAAGCCGGATCAGTCAAAAGTAAATTGCAACAAGATTTTGCCGACGACTCTTTCCTGGATGTCATCGCACCGGCGCTCACCCTTGCCAAATGCGAAGTCAATCTTATGCCCGAGGAAATGGTTCTCAAAAAGACTATCGAGAAACAAAGTCAGGAAGCGACCAAGGCAGGAATCGCAGCGGTACTCATGATGGTTTTGTTAGGTAGCATTATTTTTGGTAGGATTTATTTTAAAGATATATTTTTGAATAAGAATTTAAGAGAACAATTTGCCGGTCAAGCACAAGAAGTGCAAAAGCTCCAGGAGAGTTTAAATAAAACGAAAATTGTGCGGCAGTATCTGCAAAGTCGCATGATCAGTTTGGACATTATCCATGAGCTTTATAGAATCACTCCCGTTCAAATTTATTTAAATACTGTTGCCCTGGAAGAAGACGGAACATTGACGGTCAGCGGCATTTCCGATTCTATGTCGCAGGTGTTTTCTTATGTGAAAGCTTTGTCTGATTCGTCTTTGTTTAAGAATGTGAAAACGAAATCTACGACGACCAAGAAAGATAACGGTCAGGACGTGGCTGCTTTCGAGCTGAGCTTAAAAGTGGAAGAATCCCTCAAGGAGTAAATGGTGATTATCAAATTTATTTCCGGACTTTCCGATCAGGGCAAGAAACTATTGGTGATTGCTTTGATGATCGTGGTGGCTGCCTTGTTTGATCGTCTTTTGATTGATCCTACCATGTCGTGGCTTTCGACCATTGATGAACAAATCCGCAAAGAAGAAGAGGCTATCAAACAGAATGTACATTTTTTAAGTTATAAGGACAAAATTTTAAGAGAAAGTCAGGCGGTTGACCCCTATGTGACTCACCATCTGCCCAAGGAAGAGGAGATCATTGCCGCTTTTTTAAAGAAAATCGAAATAGTGGCGACTAAAGCCAATGTGACGCTAGTCAAAGTAACGCCTTCCGCAGCTCAACAGGAGCCCTATGATTTAAAATATTCCGCGGATGTAGAATGCTCTGGTCAATTGACCGATGTGGTGACCTTCATGCATTTGGTGAATAGCTCCAATGAATTAACGAAGGTCGTTAAGTTTAATCTGGGCTCCCCTAAAGCAGAGACAGATGAAATTAAAGCCACCATGACCATCTCCAAAATCATTGTCACTCAACGCTGATGTTACCGACACCAAAACGAATTAAAATTTTTTGTTGGGCGATATTGTCTCTTTTAGTTTTTTATCCTAACCTGGGCCGTGGCGCCACCATTCGTGATTTATATGAAGCCGCCGTGAATGCCTACACTCAAAGGCAGTATGACCACGCCATTGAGCTTTATCAAGAAATCACCAAAGCAGCGCCGCAATTTGCTCCCGCCTACATTGGCCTGGGTCTGGCTCTTAAAGCCAAGGGAGCGGATATAGAAGAAGTTTTGTATTATTACAAAACAGCCACGGAAAAGGATTCCACCAACGCTCAGGCCCTAGAACAGTTGGGGCGGTTATATTATTCCATCAATCGATTAGACAAAGCCGAGGTTTGCTTTCAGAAGGCTTTAAAAATCGACCCCCACATGACCAATGCGAAGTTATCTTTGGCATGGATTGGTTTAGTGGGCAAAAAACCTAACCCACCGCGCGCCATTATCTATTTTCAAGATGTGCTCAAGAGTTCACCAACACCCAACGCTTATTTTGGTTTAGGGATAGCCTATTTCGCGGATAATCAAAGAGAAAAAGCCTTAGATATGATTACGCAGTTAAAGGGTATGGGTCAGGACGATTTAGCCGGTAAATTAGAAAAGGCCGTACGTGAAAACCAAAAAGTCATTTTAGATGAGAATACCCCTTCAGCTCAAAAACTTTAATCTGCGTTCGGCCTGTTAAATCGCTAGCAGAGGTAAGCGGTTTAAAGTGTTGTAATCCCACCCCATCAAAAAAGAATAATTTCACCAAAAGTGAATTGGCCAAGCTTCTGTCCATTAAACGGGCCATCATTCGGCCGTCTTGAGAGTATAAAACAACGGCATATTTTAAGTTAGCCTGCGGATTGGTTTTCTCGAGAATCTGTCCGTTATTAAGATAAACGACACTGGCCAGTATACCATGGCCGTAAAGAGGAGAGTTGATGGCTGCCTGCATGGTCGATGGATTGATGAAGAGATTTTCGTTAAAAAATAAAATTTTATCATTTTGAGCAAGCAATGCCAGGGGTGGACTGTAATGGGTTTGGCCACCGGCTAAATCCCACAGGAAGTCAAGGTAGGCGGCGCTGTTGCGTGCGGGTACAGAAGCCAACAGCGACGGATTATCATTGAGCATTTCCATCCGCTGGATATTCCAGCGCCCCATGAAAGCCAGTCCTAAATTTTCATCCACCAGCTCATTGTACAAAAGCACATAGCTATGCGGGAATCCGCCGCGGATGAGCGCAAGCAGGGTTTGGACATCCTCGTCATTGTGAAAGACAGCTTGAAGCAACCCCCGCGCTTCCTGGTTAGTTTTGGAGGCTATCGTTGAAAGCAAAGCCACGGCCCGGGATGTTTTAAGACCTTTGGCTGTTAGAAAGTCCACCGCCTTATTGCCGCTTACATTGATCATACGCAGCAAACCCGCTGCCTGATCTTCATCGGTGCTTAAAAGAATATTAGCCATCCAATAGCCGGTGGCGCTTTCGTTTAAAGAGGCCCCGTCGAACATCACCCGTCGATGTGCGATGGCTTTAATGAAATGTCCCGGCGGCCACCAGGTGTTGACAATACTGTCCGGGGGAGTTTTATTTTTGATATCCACCAGAGCTTTTTCCCAGGCGGAATTGAAAATGGGGGTTAAAACCACCCGTATGTTGTGCCCCGCATTGATCAAAACAAACAATGTCAGAAGAATAACGGCACCGGCGCCAAGCCAGGGGATTTTCCGTGATGACAGCCATTGAACAAGGGTTTCAAGACCCAGCGCTAGAAATAAAGACAGCCCGATCAAGGCAAAGATTACAAAACGCTCGGCGGAAATTGTTAAGAGGGCAGATATCGCAAAAAATAGGCTAAGAGCAAGGACTTTAAGAGTGTGATGGACGGGGCGATTTTTTAGTGCCTGATATATCGTATACAGAAAACTGATCATAGCCGCGGATAAGAAAAAAAGCCCTCCGCTATCGGATATAACATCTTGCATTGAAGATTTTTTAAGCTCACCGACTTCCATAAATAAATTCGGCCACAGGCTAAGTCCTTGAACGGTGAATTTTTGTAGTTGCTCTAACCCTTCTTTTAACAGGGGTAGAAAATCGTTGAAACCAAACAACAGACCGATACCTAAAATGGTTGTGCCGACGATAGCGGCCCCTAGAAGGGTATAGTAGCGTGCAGATAAGATATTTTTGTGTAGAAAAGAATAAACACCACCAGCCCCCAGAATAACCAGGGCTGTGGCCAGCATAAAACCCCAGCCTGGCCAGATAGCGGCAAAGGCGGTAAGAACCAGAGCTAAGACAACAGCGTAACCCCAAAGATTCTCTCGATGAGAATCGCCGATCGCTTTCAACAGAACAGTCAAAACAAGAAGACAAAACAGAAGATTATAAGGATCCGTATCGTACCAGCCTAAAGAAGATCTTTTCAGAATGACGGGAGCCAGCACAAAAAAGAGACTAGCCACAAAAGAGGTAGCAGCAGAGCATTCAAGAATGCGGCAGGTCAGAAAGAAAGCGGCTAGGACCAAGACGACGACCACCAGCGGAGTATAAGCGAGGGCGGCTATTAAGGAAATGTTTGGATTAAACAGTTTAAAAATTTTATAAAGAACGAAACCCACGTAAGGATGATAGGTCATCGGCTGCCAGGTGCCGAAGGGTGCTCTCATGAGCGGATCAAAATATTTACTTCCTTTTATTTGCTCGGCCATACGTCCATGCTCGACGATATTTTGGGTCAGATAATAAAAGTAGAAGGGATCAGACTCCAGAAGATAAATACGGGAACCTTGATGCGAGGCCTGAAACATTTGTTGATTGACTCTTGCAATGGCCGCCTGGACTTTTGATGCATCTTGATGCAGGACCTCATTGAGTTTAACTTGTGCCAAATGATCGGCGATGGCAGGAGGGATTTGAGGAGCTTGGGTGTGAATTTGCTCTAAAAGAGATTTTTTGATGTTGAAAACAACAGTCAGGGTCGCCTGATCGTAAGTTTCGTCCCATAGATGCGCGCGCAAGGGATAAAGACGGATATAACAGCCAATGAGGGCGGCTACCAGCCAAAACCAAAACCATGTTTTAAAAGATTTCACCGCAGGAATTATGGCATGTTTTGTTGATATTTCCAATATTCTTGACAGATTTTTGGAGAGGGGATGGGTCAGAAGCAAGAAAAGGCATTGACGATAGGACAAATACCTTATAAAGTGAAGCCTTGAAAAATTTAAAAATATGATTCACATACGCCCTTTTATAAGGACAGACCGGGCCATGGTCCGTCAAATTTGCTGTGATGTGGCTGATCGGGGAGAGCCTATCGAGAATTTTTTCCACGACCGTGAATTCGCTGCCGATCTTTTAACCGGCTATTACACCGATTATGAACCCCAGAGTTCTTTCGTAGCAGAATCGCAGGGAAACCTCATCGGCTATGTCAACGGCTGTGCGGATAACCATCGTTACGGACTGGTGATGATATTTTTGATAGCCCCTTGGATGATCGTCAAAGGGATTCAACGGGGCGTTTTCGGACGTCGAGAATTCTGGCGGATCATCCGAGCGATGTTTAAAAACTGGCGTTGGTTTTTGATCTGGCGTAAAAAGTCTTTTCACAGCCATCAGGGGCATATGCATATTGGGGTAGCTAAAGATTTTCGCGGTCAGCAGGTGGGGGAACGTTTGGTTGATGCTTTACTCAATTATGCTAAAGAGCGAAAGGTTGACCGGATGACGGCTTCGGTTCACGATGGTAATAAAGCGGCTTGTCGTTTTTTTGAACGCCTAGGGTTTAGCGCCCAGGAGCGTTATCCTATGGTCATGGCTTATGGAGATTCTTTGCAAAACTATCATTCGATTTTCTATGTTAAAACCATGGTTTAAACAAGGCGGTTGTTGGGTTGTTGTACTTATCCTGTTGACGGCAAAAGCAGGAGCAGATGAACGTTCCCTGGGCCCCTTGATGCTCAAGGCCGATGACCGGATTCTGATTTTGGTACCGCATCCGGATGATGAGGTTTTAGGCACCGGCGGTATTATTCAAAGAGCCGTGAGCATGAAACTTCCCATCAAGGTTGTTTTTTTTACGTATGGCGACAGCAATCAATGGTCGTTTTTGTTATACCGCAAACATCCGGTCTTTATGCCGGGGGCCGTGGAAACGATGGGCCTTGTCCGTCGGGATGAGGCGCTGGCGGCTTCGAGTATTTTGGGAGTTGATTCTAAGGATTTGATTTTTTTAGGTTATCCGGATTTTGGGACACTCAATATTTGGTATTCGCATTGGAATAACCGACCGGCGTACCGCAGCATTCTAACACGGGTTAAGAGCGTTCCTTATCAGGGGGCGTTTAGAGTGGGGGCTCCTTATAAAGGAGAAGAGATCCTTGCTGATTTGCGTAAAATCTTAAAAGATTTTAAACCGACTAAGATTTTCGTTTCGCATCCGGCGGATCATAACGGGGACCATCTATCTTTGTATCTGTATACGCGGGTAGCCCTGTGGGATGAGGCCATGGCAGATTCCATCGAGATCTATCCGTATTTGGTTCATTATCTGGGCTGGCCCAAGCCCAAAGGGTTCAAACCTGATCAGATGTTAACACCGCCGCAGGCCCTCAGTAAAAGTATTGTATGGAAACAATATCTTTTGACTCAACAGGAATTTGATCTCAAGAAAGCAGCTTTGCAGGCGCACAGGAGTCAATACACCTCCGCTCCTAAATATCTTTTATCTTTTGTTCGCACTAATGAACTTTTTGGAGATTTTCCTGTAGTGAAATTGCATGTGAACGAAGATTCTTCCCTTTTTTTAGCCCACCATAAGGTGATCCCGACGACTGAACTGCCTGAAGAGTTTAATTTCCAAGAGAAGACTTCATTTGTGGGGGTGGAATGGAAGTTTGTGCGCTGGCAGGGACAGGATTTGATTGTATCTATTGCCTTATCTAAACCCCTGGCCCAGGATGTGGAGGCATCCATTCATATTTTTGGATACAGCCAACGCCGGCCATTTGACCAAATGCCTAAAATCAGTGTGCGTTTGGGCTATAATGGTTATACGGTGCATGACCAGACTCGCCGTCTTGATCAGGACTCCATTCGCGTTCAAAGAACACCTCATGAAGTAACCTTAACGGTGCCTTTAAAATTATTGGGCAACCCGGATCGGATTTTAACCAGCGCCCGCACTTATTTGGGTAACGTACCTTTAGACAGCGCTTCGTGGATTGTGGTGGAATTACATTAAATGGGGGGAGCTGATGGATATTTTGCACGCGGTTATATTAAGTATCATCGAAGGCATCAGTGAATTCTTGCCTATTTCCTCGACGGGGCATATGATTATCGCTTCGCATCTGATGCACATGCCTCAAACAGAATTTTTAAAAACTTTTGAAATTGCCATTCAGCTGGGGGCTATCACCGCGGTCATCGGGCTTTATTGGCGTGTCTTTCTTTTGGACTGGGAAGTGACAACCAAAGTGATGGCCGCGTTTGTGCCGACGGCGGCGGTGGGGCTTATATTTTATAAATTGGTTAAACATTATTTGTTGGGTAACGCTCTGGTGGTTATTTGGTCTTTATTGGGTGGGGGCGTATTGATTATTCTGTTCGAGCGCCTTTACAGGCCGAAGGAAGATCATATAAGAGAAGTCGCTCAAATTTCTTATCCACAGGCCATGCTCATTGGCCTTTGTCAGGCGCTGGCGGTTATCCCCGGCGTGTCGCGTTCAGCGGCTACTATTCTTAGCGGACTCATGCTGGGAGTTTCGCGTCACACCATCGTAGAATTTTCATTTTTATTGGCTGTTCCAACGATGCTGGGCGCCACCGTGCTTGATCTGATCAAGACCGATGCGGATTTAAGTCTTCATGAATGGGGGATGTTAGCTTTAGGATTCGCCGTTGCTTGGACAGTAGCTTTGGTTTCAGTTAAATTCTTTTTGTACTATATCCAGCGTCATAATTTTACCGCCTTTGGTATTTATCGAGTTATTGCCGCCGTTGTTTTTGCTTTCCTTCTTTTCCATGCCCGATAATGTTTAGCGCGTAAGACTCGACGAGATTTATTTTGTTATTGGGTTCCCTCCCCCTTTGTGGGGAGGGTAAGGGAGGGGAATGAAGCAAAATTCTCTCTGACTGCTAAACAATTACCCATACCCGCTCTTGACAGTAACTTCAGAATGGTTTATACTTTAGTTAGTTAATAGTTAACTTGATTAACTATTTGAGGATGAAGCTATGGACATCAAAGATTTCAGCAAACGCATGATTGAGCTCTTGCCCCAGTGCATCCGCGGGTTTCATAGCTACGAATCCAATTATCTTTCCCGCGGGCGTATTAGCCAGCCTCAGTTTTGGGCTTTAGAATACCTCTCCCGTCGCGGCCCTTCCTTCATGAGTGTCATCGCTTCTTTTCTTAATGTTTCCCGTCCGGCGGCCACAGGACTTATCGACCGGCTCATTGCCCAAAGATTAGTCAGCCGTCGGGTGGGGGAGGACGACCGGCGCAGCGTCAAGGTAGAAATCACGTCCAAGGGCAAAAGAATTGTTTCCAATATTTGGGAGCAGAAACGCCGTAGTTTAGAAAAAGTTTTCTCTAAAATATCGCCTCAGGACAGGCGCCAGCATTTGGAAATCTTGGAAAGAGTAGTCAAGACCCTTGGTTCTCAAATCGGCGTATGGTTGACCGGTTTGATACTGGTAGGCAGCTTAATGGGTTTGGCTTACGCCGATGAGCCCCTGAGTCTTAAACAATGTTATCAACTAGCCCTTAAACGTTCGGAAACCATCGCCATTGACCAGCAGGTTATTAAGGAAGCCGAGGGGCAGTTCTGGCAGTCTTTAAGCGGCATTTTGCCGCAGGTCAATTATGCCATTTCCCAAAAATGGCAGGACGGTTCGGGAGATAGCGCCTTTACGTTAAAAAGTATCCCCGAGCGCAAATTCACCTTTACCCAGCCGCTGTTTAGCGGGTTTAAAGAATTCGCGGCCATTGCCGCTTCAAAAGCCCAGCACAGAGAAAGAGAAAGCCAGCTGGAGCGTGCCAAACAGCTTCTTTTTACCGACACTTCCGACGCCTTTTATTATCTGCAGAATTATCAGGAAGATTTACAGGCGCTGGAAGATATTCATAACGCTTTAGTCAACCGTGTGGCTGAGCTTGAGCGTCGTTGGAATTTAGGCCGTTCTCGCCAAAGCGAGGTGGCCAGCGCGCAAGCTTCCCTTTATAAAAATGAAGCGGACCAAGAGGGCGTACACAGTCAGCTGGAGGTGGCTCGTCAGCTTTTGGAATTTCTCATC
This sequence comes from Candidatus Omnitrophota bacterium, assembly GCA_016201795.1. Taxonomy (GTDB): domain Bacteria; phylum Omnitrophota; class Gorgyraeia; order Zapsychrales; family Fredricksoniimonadaceae; genus JACQCF01. The sequence continues at coordinate 74,531 of JACQCF010000020.1, forward strand.
GGCCAGCCGGTGACCGCTATCAAAGAGGAAGGCTTACCTAATGATTCCGTCACAGAGATACAAGATTTTATAAGCCGCATGGACCGTCGTCCAGATGTAGAAGCGGCCAAAGAAGCTCTGAATGTGGCCCAGAAGAATATTACGATCGCCCGGGCTGGTTTTTGGCCTTCGGTGAGCGTCAACGGTGATTCTTATACCAAACGGGTGGGAAACGCTAAGGACGTGAATTGGGATGTGACTTTAAATGTCAACGTGCCTATTTTCAACGGTACCCAGACGATGGGCCAAGTGAAACAGGCCCAGGCCCAGGCCGAAGAAGCCAAGTTAACTTTAAGCCAAACCAAGCGCAGTGCTGTTTTAGATATTCAAAATGCCTACACGAAATTTATGATGGACCAAAAAAAGGAATTGGCGATTCAAAAAGCGTACGACGCTGGTTATAAGAATTATCGCCTGCAAGAGGAGGATTACAGTCATAATCTGGTGAACAATCTGGATGTTTTGCAGGCGTTACAGGATTGGGAAAGCTTCCGGCGGGATTACATTGCCGCCAAAAACGAAACCAAGCGGTTTTACTGGAATTTGAAAGTCGCCGCGGGAGATATTGGCCATGACGCTTTCTGATTTATCCATCAAGCGGCCCGTGTTTGCCTGGATGTTTATGGCCGCCCTCATTGTGTTTGGGCTCATCAGTTTTTTTAGCATGGGGGTCAGCCAGCTTCCCGATGTGGAATTTCCGACCGTTGCCGTTAATGTGACCTGGCAGGGAGCGGCCCCCGAGGTCATGGAATCGAATGTCGTCGATGTCATCGAACAGGCGGTGATGTCCGTGCAGGGCATTCGCGATGTAACCTCATCCGTTTCGAACGGCTCAGCTACCATCACCATCGAATTGGAATTGGGCCATAATCCGGATGTGGCAGTGCAGGAAGTGCAGGCCAAGCTCTCTCAGGCCCAGCGGCTTTTACCTAAGGATATTGACCCGCCGATTATCACTAAAGTTAATCCCGCCCAACAGCCCATTATATGGTTGACACTGCACGGGAAAGACGCTAAAGCGCGTCAGCTGGTTGAATATGTACAGGATCATCTCGAGGACAAATTTGCCCCCATTCGCGGTGTAGGCCAGGTGGCCTTAGGGGGATTTGTAGCACCCAATCTGCGTATCTGGGTTGATAGCGATAAACTCATCAACAATGAATTGACGGTGAGCGATGTGATGGCGGCCATCCAGAATGAACACTCCGAGATTCCGGCAGGACGCATCGAAACTCCCTTGCAGGAGCAGGCCGTGCGCGCCATGGGCGAGGCCAGGACAGCCCAGGAATTCGATGATATTGTCATTGCCAAACGTAACGGCCAGCCAAATTATAAACCGATTTATCTCAAGGATGTAGCTACCAGTGAAGACGGGTTGGATGATGTCCGTCGGATTTCCCGCAGCGACGGAACCGCCGCTATCGGGATGGGCATTCAAAAACAAATAGGTTCCAATGAGGTGGAGGTTAGCCACGGCATCATTAAAAAATGGCGTGAAGTACAAAAACAAATTCCGCCAGGCATGAAGCTGGATATGGTGATCAACCGTACCAAATTCATCGAAGATTCGATTAAAGAATTAAATTTCATACTTATTCTCTCAGCGATCGTAACATCTTTGGTATGCTGGATCTTTCTGGGTTCATGGACAGCCACCTTGAATATCTTGATGGCGATCCCCACCTCAATTATCGGGACATTCATTATTATTCGTTTTTTAGGTTTTACGCTCAATACCTTTACGGTTTTGGGATTGTCTTTGGCTATTGGTATTGTCGTCGATGATGCCATCATGGTTCTGGAAAATATCGTGCGCTACCGGGAGCAGGGTATTGGCCGTCTGGAGGCGGCTCAGCGGGGAGCACGGCAAATTACCTTTGCCGCTTTGGCCACCACCGCTGCCATCATCGCGATTTTTTTACCCGTTGCTTTTATGTCCGGGATTATTGGCCAGTTCTTTTATCAGTTCGGCGTGACGATTTGTGTGGCCGTGGCCTTGTCGCTTTTGGAAGCTTTGATGCTGACCCCCATGCGCTGTTCGCAGTTTTTGCGGGTGGGGCCGCGTGTAACCACCTTCGGGCGCGCGGTGGACCAATCGTTTCATTGGCTGGCTGACCATTATCGCCGAGCACTTAACTGGGCGTTGCATCATCGTAAACTCGTTATCGTCGGGTCTTTGATCATATTCGGGTTGTCGTTGGTGTTGGTGGGGCTGTTGCGCAAAGAATTCGTTCCGCCGCAGGACCAGAGCATGTTTTTGTGTAATTTAAAAACACCGGTGGGCTCTTCCATTGACTATACCAATGAGCGTTTTAAAGAAGCGGAAAAATTTGTCATGAGCCGGCCCGAGGTGCAACATTACTTTGCTGCTATCGGCGGTTTTGGGGGCGGCCTGGTTAATCAGGGTATTATTTTTGTGACGTTTAAATCGCCGCATGATCGTCCCATTGTACCGCCTAACAAACATCGACTGTCGCAGGCAGAGCTGATGGTGCTTTTCCGTAAAGAGTTTAATAAAATTCCCCACGTAAAGGCATTTATCCAGGACTTGTCCTTAAGCGGCTTTTCCGCCCAGCGCGGGTATCCGATTGAAATGACGGTGCAGGGGCCCAATTGGGAGAAGCTCTGGCAATATGCCGACCGGATTCGCGAGCGCATGAGTAAATCTAAGCTGCTGGTAGATGTGGACACCGACTATCAGGCTGGCGCTTCAGAGGTGCGCGTGATTCCGGACCGCATCAAAGCCGCCGAGCATGGTGTGAGTGTTGAAGTCATTAACCAAACCGTCAATGCTTTGATTGGCGGCGAAAAAGTGTCTCAATACACGCATAATGATAAACGTTATGATGTGAAGGTGCGTTTGATTTCCCAGCAGAGGCTTAAGCCGCAGGATATTACCAATCTCTGGGTTTGGAATAACCGCGGGGAACTAGTCCAGCTTAAAGATTTGGTCACCATTGAGCAACAGCCCACGGCGGTGACCGTCACCCGTCGGGACCGTGAGCGTTCTATTACCATTTTTGCCAACACGGCTCCGGGCAAGTCCCAGGCCGCGGCCATGGACGAGGCCCAAAGCATTGCTAAATCCATTTTGCCGCAAGGATATCATGCCGTCTATACCGGCAGCGCCAAGGCGTTTCAGGAATCCAACCAGGGGATTATATTCGTATTTATATTGGGTATTGTGGTGGCTTATATGGTGCTGGCTTCGCAGTTTAACAGTTACGTGCATCCATTGAGTGTTCTGATGGCGCTTCCCTTTAGTGTTTCCGGAGCGCTGGTCGCTTTATGGCTGGGGGGCCAGTCGCTGAATGTTTATAGTATGATCGGTATTGTACTTTTGATGGGTATCGTCAAAAAGAATTCCATTTTGCTGGTTGATTTTACCAATCACATACGTGAAGGGGGCAAGGGCGTGATGGAAGCGTTGCTGGAAGCATGCCCTATTCGTCTTCGTCCAATCCTGATGACGTCGCTGGCCACCATTACCGCGGCTATTCCTCCGGCTTTAGCCATCGGCCCTGGCGCCGAGGTACGCATTCCTATGTCCATTGCCGTCATCGGCGGAGTGATTGTCTCCACATTACTGACCCTCTTTGTGGTTCCTTGTGTCTACAGCCTGTTAGTTCGTTTTGAGTATCATCAGCATCAAGGCCTGCCTAAAGAAAATTCTCTGGTTGAATTAACCCAAACAAGTGATTTATAATAAAAATATGGATCGTTGGATTATCTTTAGCTGTGCGGGATTGCGCGCGCTGGCCATCAGCCTCTCGAGTATCATTCTCACTTTGTATTTATCTTCCCTTGATTTTCCCCCGGGACAGATTGCGGTGGTTATTTCCCTAGGTTTAGCCGGATGCGCGCTGGGCACGCTTCTGGCCTCGTTTTGCGCCGATCATTTTGGCCGCCAGCGTACGGTGGCCCTGGTTGGTTTGTTAATGGCTTTAGGCGGTGTGGTTTTGGCCTTTGTCCATCAACATATGATGATTTATTTAGCGGCTTTTATCGGGATGCTCAATGGCATGGGCCGCGACCGGGGCATGGGCTTAACGGTTGAGCAAGCCATCATTCCTCAAATTACCGACGATAAAAATCGCACGCAGACGTTTGCTTGGTATAACGTAAGCATGGATGTCTGCAATGCCGCAGGCGCTTTGCTGGCTTTTTTGCCCGCGTTTTTGCGTTCGCATTGGTTTGTATCGACGCCTGTGTCTTATCAGTGGACCTGGGGCCTGTACAGCCTTTTGTCATTAGCCGCGGCTGTTTTAGCTTTGGGTTTATCCCCGGCCGTTGAAGCAAAAACCACCAGTCCCGTCGGATATTTATCCCCGGAATCCAAAGGCAAGGTGTTTCGTTTTGCGGCGCTCTCGAGTCTGGACAGTTTGGGCGGCGGTTTTTTGACCAACGCGCTCATTAGTTTTTGGTTCTTTAAACGTTTTGGGGTGGATGAGTCATTCTTGGCGCCGTTGTTTTTCTTTGCCCGCATCGCCAACAGTTTTTCTCATTTAGCGGCGGCCTGGTTAGCCAAACGCATCGGCCTTATCAACACCATGGTTTTTACCCATTTGCCTTCCAGCCTTTTACTCATGACTGTACCTTTTATGCCCACCTTGTGGATCGCCAGTGTTTTGTTCATTATCCGTGAATGCCTGGTGGAAATGGATGTGCCCACCCGCCAATCCTACATTGTGGCTATTGTCAAGGAAGGGGAGCGCACCGTCGCTGCCGGCATCACCAATTTGACCCGTTCCACAGCCTGGGCCGTTTCCCCCATGATTGCCGCGCCCCTCATGGGGTCTTTGACGCTTTCAGCGCCGCTGTTCATCGGCCCGGCACTGAAGGTGACTTATGATATCTGTCTGTATTATTCTTTCCGCCACATCAAACCGCCGGAAGAATTAAAGAAATAGTGGGAATATCCCACTTGACATATATCCCACATATGGTATCCTTGTCTTTAAGGAGGGCATGGGTATGAAAACCAGGACAGATATTGTGATTCATGAGCACTTTAAGTCAGCAGGGGTGAGGGTATTGGATACCAAAAGCCGTGTGAGTCTGGGGGGCTATGTGGTCAAAGATTTAGACATAGATTCTTATGAAGTGTTAGTAGGTGACCATGGGGATGTGTTGCTAAGACCCATGGCTCATGTGCCTGCCAGCGAAACGTGGATTTATCAGAATCCTAAAATATCCCAGAGTATTAAGCAGGGATTGACCCAGGCTAAGGCGGGCAAAGTAACGCACGTTAAAGACGTCAAAAAGTTTTTGGCCGATTTATGAAATTTGTTCTTCATTTCACGGATGAAGCAAAAGCGCAGCTGAAGCATTTGAAACAGACAGCTTATTTACAAGCGCCGTTTAAGGCAGTGGCCAAGGTGCTGGTTTTGTTGCAGGAAAATCCCCGCCATCCCGGTTTGCAGACGCATAAATACCATTCGTTATATGGCCCTTTGGGCGAAGAGGTTTTTGAGGCGTATGCCCAACAACATACGCCAGGCGCCTGGCGCGTGTTTTTTTATTATGGTCCCGCTAAAGGGGGAATAACCGTGTTTGCCATTGTAACTCACCCTTAGGTTACAAAAATTACCGAACCTGCCTATCAAACCGCCGGAAGAGATTCATTCCCCAAAACATTAGAAATTTGCCAAACCCGCAAAAATATGTTATACATTCTCTAACCCCTTTATTTCCTTGAAATTGAAGCTTTGCTTTAAAGGAGGATGACAATTTATGTTTTATAGGTTTTTATGCCTTGTTTTATGTTTTAGTTTAACCTTTTCCAACGCGCCTCTTTACGCCCAGCCTGCCTCGCCGGCAGGCGGGGATTTTCAAGTCAATCAGCTTCCGGTGCCTGGGACTATGGTGGGGGTCTCCTCGCCGTATGCGCCCCTTGCTTTAAAAGGGCTGGTGGTTAATCTTCAAAAACCGTTAGAGTTTCAGTTTATCGTCGATACCGGTAGCAATAAAGGTGTCATTGCGAGTCCCGCCAACGGCGGGACGAAGCAATCTTTTAAAGAAGAAGCCAACCGTCTGGTCAAATACTTCCTGGCGGGCCTGACCATTCCTGAAGGGGATTTATGGGTGAATCTTTCGCCTTACGAGAAAGACCGCATGGTACCGCAGGCTTTGGGCCAAACGGAATTGGGCCGTGATCTCTTGGCTCAGGACTATATCCTCAAACAATTAACCGCCTCGCTGATTTATCCCGAGAAAGATTTAGGCAAAGAGTTTTGGAGCAAGGTCTACAAACGAGCCCAAGAGCAGTTTGGAACGACCAATATTCCGGTCAATACCTTTAATAAGGTATGGATTCTTCCCGATCAAGCCCAGGTGTTTGAGAATCACAACGCTGCCTACGTGACCAAGGCTACTTTAAAAGTTATGTTAGACGAAGATTACCTGGCATTAACAAAGAATTCCCCTCCCCTTGCGGGAGGGGTGAGGGGAGGGGGTATCGGCAACAATGCCCCCCACCCTAACCCTCCCCACGAGGGGGAGGGAATCAATGCCCTCGGTTCCCAAATCGTCCGTTCCATCATCCTTCCCGAAATCACCAAAGAGGTCAACACCGGCAAAAACTTTGCACCCTTGCGTCAAATCTACCAGGCGCTCATATTGGCTAAATGGTATAAGGAAACCATTAAAAACGGATTACTGGAGGCAGTTTATACCAACAAAAACAAAACCGCCGGCGTCAATCTCACCGACCCTGCCGTCAAAGAATAAATCTATAACCGTTATCTTCAAGCCTACAAGAAGGGCGTGTTTAACTATATTAAGGAAGACAGTGTCATTGCGAGGAGCCCGCAGGGCGACGAAGCAATCTCAAAAGGAACAACCATCCCTCGAAAATATTTCTCGGGCGGAATTACTAAACTAGAACCGGATCATATTGACCGTAGAGGCAGACAGGCGGATGTTAAAGGTGATGGGGCTATGCTACGCGTGGATGTAGATTTGGAGAAACCAAAAGACGCGGCGATGAATGTGGCCGGTATAAAGAAGTTAAATGCATTTCTTGGTTTATTACCCGTCAAGGAACAAGAAATATATCACAAATTAATGTATCTGTTTGTAAATGGGGAAGACGGGAGTATTGCTTTTAGCGAAGTTAAATTGAGTAATGTCGATTTAACAAAGTTGCGGAAAGGCTTTTTGAGTAAGTTTGACAACAACCCCAAGGCGTTACGAGATTTTGAATCTACAGCTAAACTTATGTCTGCGTCAGCCGGAAAAATTAATCCGACTATTGAGGAGATGATTGATCAACTTTACGGGGTATTAATTGGAAAATTTAATGCGGATAATATTATAAAAAATTTAAAGGGTGATCAATTTGAAAAATTCTATACTTATGTGGAAGCTTTAAGAGAAGAATCAGTCAGATCGAAGTCCGCCGCAGAATTTTACGAAAAAACTTATAGAATTATGACAGTAGCGGCTAATGGTATAACGGACGCTTTCACTGGCCAGAGTCATTTATCAGTTGATCTTAGCACCATTCCTGGCAATACAAATTTTCTTAGTGGTCAGCCTTTAAGTTTTCTGTTTTTTGCTTCAATTCTGGAGAAATTGGATAAATTTGGTGAAAGAACCAAAGATGTTGCCGATGATCCAAACTGGAAAGAGCCTATTTTAGCTCTGAAGAGAGTTCTCAATATAGACGCGGCGATGACAATAGACCCGTTCAATCTTAATACAAAATATGTTGAGCAGTGGGATAACATTCAACGCGGGATAACAGAAGATGTTATTTCAAACAGGGTATTCCCTTTAATTGAACAAAGTTATTTGGCTCCTGGTGAAAAAGAGCAGCTAAAAAATATTATTCAAAAATTTCGAGTGATCTTCCCCCGAAAAAGTGGACACAACGAAGAGATGGTTTTAGTATAAAGACCAGCTCAAAAACGGGAGGTGTCCAATGGAGGGGAACGAAAAAAAGAAGAAGCGATTTGACCGAGAATTTAAAATCTCTGCGGTC
>JACQCF010000021.1 GCA_016201795.1 Candidatus Omnitrophota bacterium
AGATGACTTAGTAATTATTCCAGCGTTAGTTTTTATCGCTATGAAGTTGATACCTAGAAAACTTTTAGCGGAAATAAGGCAGACGGAATATTCAAAAAGTCTACTTTAACAAAACGTCCACTGGATTGGGGAAGGTCAGAGCAACGCCGGCATGAGGGTAGGGCGCCCAGGGATAATAGGAAACTCCCTGGATAATCCAATTCGTTGTGACGCTTAGAATGGAGAATGTCAGGCCAATCGATGCATTAACTTTGAACCAGAATTCATTTCTTGGTGCTTGTAAATAGGCGGTTATAAATGTAAAGCACGTGATAGGGATAAAGGAGATGAAGCAAAAGGATATCCTAAACCAGGTGATAATGAGATGTTCGGTGTAGTTGAAATTGTAGGAAATGTAAAACGAGAACCAGGCAGTAAAAGTGATGCATATGGCTAAGAAAATACGGTTTAATTTGGCTTTGGGATTTTGCCTGATGACAAATGTTCCGCATACCATGGCTAGCATCATGCAAAGTATTGGTAAAATGGTATGAGGGTTAAGGTGCATAGTCGTTTTTATAACCACTATTGACATTTATCCCAAATATGCTATTCTTTCTTTAGAATCACGATTAGAGGCTATCCAAAGGGTTTCGTCCCGCGGAAATGCCTCTTTTTTATATTCCAATTTTCTGCGCAGGTCATTCATAAAGACAATTTTAGGCCGGAGCCTGGCTAATAATGATGAGTATCGGTTTCGATCAGGAACCATTAACCTCAGCAGTTTTTGTTTCTTCAGCAAATATTCAATCAAACAAGCAAAATCACCATCTCCTGTCACAATCAGCGCCTGATCATAGTTCGGATATTCGATCATCGTGTGTAATACTAATTCCGCATCCACATTTCCTTTTACTTTACCACCGGGTAGATTTAACGTTGGTTTGAAAATCAAAATAAACTCCTCTTTTTGCAGAGCGGTATATAGCCATTGATTCTCGGGGACATATCCAATGAAAAGAAATGCTTTAGTGACAGAATAGTTCTCCAACAGATAAATTCTGAATCTTTTAAAATCAAGCACCCAACCCTGTTCACGGATTCCCAGGTTTAAATTTTGACTATCAACAAAGGCGTAATTGTTATTACTTTTATGCATGTCTTCTATATCTTAAAGTTTAGCCGTTGGTAGAATAATTCTAAATATTGTTCCTTGGCCAATTTTACTTTCCACCTGTATTTTTCCGCCATGTTTCTCCACAATCCCCTGTGTAATGGCCAGGCCTAGGCCGGTGCGCCTTTATCCAAAACACCAACCCCTAGCCACGTGCTTTGTTTCAAATCGTTCCCATCGACATTTGACAAAACCCCTTCATCTGTTATACTTTTAGTAAGATGAATATTAGTCAATACATTAGCGTTGACGCCGGTATACAGCACGGGAAACCTTGCATTAAAGGCACCCGCATACCCGTTCATATCATTCTGGAAGCTCTGGCCACGGGAATGAGCGTGCAGGATATTCTTCGTGAATACTCTCCGGTATCTCGTGAAGCTATACAGGCCTGTATTTTTTACGCTGCCATGCTTGCGGATGAACGGGAACTTTTGACGGCCTAAATCATGAAATTTCTTATCGATGCTGATTGCCCGCGTTCCATCAGCGCTCTCTTGAAAGACCTTGGCCACACATCGCTTGACATTCGAGATATTAATCCAGCCACACCGGATGATGCCATCTATGATTTGATCAAAAAAGATTCTCTGGTGTTGATTACCCGCGATACGGATTTTTCTAATATTCTGCGGTATCCTGTCGGCCCTGGTTACGGTATTATTCTTTTGAGGGTTCATCTTCTGAGTATTGATGAGATCCTTACTTTGATGGGACATCTTTTGGAAAAAGTTTCCACCGATGATTTTCTTGGCAGTTTGACTGTTGTGCGCAAAGATCGTATCCGTATTCATAAGTTTTAAATAATGACTGGTAGTCTTATCTTAAATGTTGTCCCTTGATTAATCTTACTTTCCACCTGTATTTTTCCGCCATGTTTCTCCACAATCCCCTGTGTAATCGCCAGGCCTAGGCCGGTGCGCCTTTATCCAAAACACCAACCCCTAGCCACGTGCTTTGTTTCAAATCGTTCCCATCGACATTTGACAAAACCCCTTCATCTGTTATACTCTGAGTATGAACAAGATAACTATGAATCCTAAAATTCGTTTCGGTAAGCCTTGCATCCGTAATACCCGTATTGCCGTGGTTGATATTCTTAATTTGCTGGCTGCAGGATATCCACTTGATGAAATTCCCTACCAATATCCTGGTTTGACCAAAAAAGATGTGGTTGCCGCTATTGAGTTTGCAACCCAATTGGCCGAAGAGCCGACCAAAATATTCTCCCGATCGTTTTCCTAAGTTTTGTCTATGAAAATTCTGGCAGATCAATGCGTGCATTTTGATGTTGTTGAACAATTGCGTAAACTTGGTTGTCAGGTTCAACACACTTCCCAAATAGGTCTTGCCCGTGCAGATGACGATACGATTTTTCGCCATGCCTGTCGATCCGATCAAATACTTCTGAGCTTTGATAAAGATTTTGGTAATATAGCCCATTTTCCTATCCGTAATTCTTACGGGGTGGTTATTATTTATATCGAAGGGATGTCCCGTCAAGAAATCATTGACCGAACTGTATTTTGTTTCCGAAAGTTTATTAGGAATTTGAATCATCATGGTCGTTTATTCGTTGTGGAGTCCAATCAAATTCGCATTTGGCCCAAGTAAAATTCTAAATTTTGTTCCTTGGCCAATTTTACTTTCCACCTGTATTTTTCCGCCATGTTTCTCCACAATCCCCTGCGTAATGGCCAGGCCTAGGCCGGTGCCTTTTTCTTTCCTGCTGTAGAATGGTTCAAAGATATGCGGCAGGTCTTTAGGGTCGATGCCGCAGCCGGTGTCGGAGATTGTAATAATAAGAGATTGCTTCGCCCCTGCGGGACTCGCAATGACACTGGTGGCTATAGCCAATGTCCCGCCATCGGGCATGGCGTCGATGGCATTAAGCATGATGTTTAGCAAAGCTTGTTTGAGTTGATTGGGGTCGGCCTGGATATCCGTGTTGGCTTTGTAAGAAGTTTCAATCTTGATCTGGGCTGAATCACATTTTTGCTGAATCAGATGAATAACTTGATCGATGAGTTCCTCAGGATTCACCCTTTGCATTTGCGGTGGGGAAGGCTTGGCAAAGGTCAATAATTCCTGCAAAAGGCTGTTGATACGCCGGGTTTCTTTGCTGACGATATTCTTATATTGGTTGATAAAAGCGGGGTCATTGAGTCTTTTATCCAGATGCTCGGTAAAAGTCATGATGGCGGTTAAGGGATTCTTGATCTCATGGGCCAGACCGCTGGCCAAAGCCGCAACAGATTTAAATTTTTCGGTTTGGGCGACTTCCTGACGCAGTTGTTCGTTTTCCTCAGATAAGGCGATAGGGGTGGCTTTGAAGAAAATTTTATCCACCATGAATTGGATTCTATTTTTTAAGGGTATGAAAATGATGGCGATAATAATTGAAGCGACGAGAGAATTTATAAAATTTTTGTAACCGATAAATTGGTGGGAAATTTGTTCAAAAAGAAACACGCTGGTTAAATATATTAAGGAAATAATTGTGGCCAAAAGAGAATAAATGATGCTTCGTTTGATGGCGATATTAATAGGAAGAAGATCATGTTTAAAAATGGCATAGGATATAATGACAACATAGAAGACAATAGATATTTGCCATCCGGGATATATTTTGATGCCATAGGTTGGCAAAACCGTTGAAGTTCCTCCTAAAAATCCAATCAACATGGTCCAAAACATAAATTGGATTTGAATTCTTTGAATACCTTGGCTCTTTTTTAGAAATTGAAAGAATTCAAGGAAGGCCATAAAAACAATGATTAGCCAGCTGAAAAAGAAAATGTTAAATAACCGCGTGGTTTGAGCATAATAAATAGAATTTAGAAATAGAGGCGCTGATGCGATGAGGTGATTTGTTGTTATGGATAGAATCGAGAAGAACGCTGCGTAGATATATGTAAGAGCGAGTATAGGCTTACGTTTTAAGCCACAAAAAGAACATACAAAATGATAAAAGACAACAGCGATAAAAGGGACGGCTGTGTAAGCAAATTTCCAGTATTGTATGGCTTGGGTTTCACTGGTGGCAATTCCAACTAGAAAAATATTCAAGGACCAGAAGGCGACGACGGTGTTAAAAAGAGCCCATATGCGGTGAGTGGAATTTTGCGCGTAGCGAAAAATAACGATTGCCAGTATCAAACACGAAATGGCAATCAATAAATTTTCAGCGGCAAAGAGGGTCATCAGGATAGATTTTTCTTAACCGTTTCCAGGATTTCCTGCGAATTAAACGGTTTGACGATATATCCCGAGGCGCCAAGGCGGGCGGCTTCAGCCGCGGTTTCGACACAGCGGTAACCGGTGACCATAATGATTTTTACGGCAGGGAACTTGGATTTGATTTGAGTCAGCACATCCAGGCCGTTGACCTTGGGCATTTTGATATCCAGCAGGGCTACCTTGATATCTTTGTTGTTCTCCAGCGTATAAAGCGCCTGCTCGCCGCCCGTGACCACCAAAAGACTGTAAAGATCCCCCAAAATGAGCTTGAGGGATTCGCGGATGCCTTCTTCATCATCACAAATAAGAATTTTTTGGTTCATGTTCTTTCTCCTTATAAAGTAACCGGCGTTGCCACGCACAAAAGCCTGGCTATGCTGCGTCCGGCATTTTTAAACAGATGGGGGAGCGACGCATCAAAATACAGGGTATTGTTTTTGGTCAGACGAAACGATTTTGTATCAATGGTCGCCTCCACAGCGCCTTCTAACACAAACAAAAATTTTTCGCAGCCAGGGGCCTCTTCTTCCTGCTGGGTGACGCCGCCTTCTTCAATACGGATTAAAGTCGGCAGCATGCGTTTGCTCAAAAGGTTTTTGGTTAAGATTTCAAAGGAAGATTTTTCGCTGTGGGTGAAGACTTCGGAGCCTGCCGCGGCCTGGGAAATCTCCACCTGTTTTTGCTCACGAATAACCGAGCTGTAAAGCTCCACCACATCAATGCTAAGCGCTTTGGCAATGGCCATATGCGATTCCAGGGTGCCGGTCATTTTTTTGTTTTCAATGCGGCTTAAGGTCGCCAGCTGCACTCCGCTTTTTTTGGAAAGTTCGGTAAGGGTGATTTTTTTGGCCTTACGGATTTCGTGAAGTTTGTCGCCGATTAACATAGGTTTTCTCCGTGATGTTTCTAATTGGAATAAACAAATTTAGTTTAGCATGATATTGAGTAAAATGCAATTGTTTTTGATGAAAAATTTATCTATTGTTTGATATTTGATGTTAAATGAAATATTTTGTTGACAAAAAATCAAATCAAGAGTACAGTGGCTTTGTTTGTAATTCAATAATAACCATTTAACAAGGAGAAGAGATTATGAACAAAGTATTAACAATGATGCTGGCAGGGATGGTGTTGGTCAGTTCTACGTTTGCTTTTGCCGAAGATGTGTATGTGACCAAAAACGGCAAGAAGTATCACAAGGTAGATTGTCTTTTAATAAAAAACAAAAACGCCAAACCTATTGCTCTGGAAGATGCCCTGAAAAAAGGACTGAAGCCCTGCCACAAATGCTTCCCCGAGGCGGCAACTTCTACTAATAATAGCCAGAACAATGCTCAGAACCAGCCGTCAGCCGCTAAAACGGATGTGTTGGCCAATAACAGCAATACCCCGGCAGGTCAAACGAATACAAAGTAAGGCCGTCTCCGCCTTTGGTGAGACGAGCCTCGTCATTTCCTTGACTTAGTTAAGGAATGAAGAAAAATGACGGGAGGCCGTATGTCCCAGGATGTTTTGGATCTTAAAATCATGAAAATCCACCGCCTGCCCGAAGGTAACCGCATTAAGGCTTTTGTCGATTTGGGAATCAATGACGCTCTGTTGATCAAAGGTCTGAGGGTCATTGACAGCCAAAAAGGTCTTTTTGTGTCCATGCCGCAGGAGCAGGGTAAGAATGAACGCTGGTATGAGCGGGTGCGTTGATCTTCCCCCGAAAAAGTGGACACAACGAAGAGATGGTTTTAGTATAAAGACCAGCTCAAAAACGGGAGGTGTC